>CALQBJ020000052.1 GCA_943328785.2 Bifidobacterium breve | reverse complement strand
TCGACAAGTCGATCTGCTGGAGTGCGATCAGCCGTTCAATATCTGCATGCATGCGTAAGGTTCCGATGCGCCCGTGCGTCGCGTGACGGACGGCATAAAAAAAGCCCCGGCACGCAAGTGCCGGGGCTTTGCTGGCGGCGTGATGCCACCAACGGTGAACGCGTGCGATTGAGCCGGCCGTGACGTTGGCGCTGATGTCATCGTGATGGTTCCGGCTCCGCTCTTCTCTGACTCGTCGAACACTGCGCAGCGTTCCAATCTGACTGCCTGACAGAACGCGGCGCTCGCCTCGTGCGTATGGTGGGCCCACCAGGATTCGAACCTGGAACAGGCCGGTTATGAGCCGGCGGCTCTAACCGTTGAGCTATGGGCCCGAATAGTCGCAAGGCCCAAGTCGCGAGTCCCAGGTCGTTGGCGCGAGACCGACCTTCCCGCGCCCGCTGACGACCTGCAACTTGTGACTTGAGACTTACGAAGTTCGTCCCTCGAGGAACGCCCGCAGCTTGCGGCTGCGCGACGGGTGGCGCAGCTTGCGGAGCGCCTTGGCCTCGATCTGACGGATGCGCTCGCGAGTGACCGCGAAGCTCTGGCCGACTTCCTCGAGCGTGTGCTCACTGCCGTCGCCGACTCCGAAGCGCATCTTGATGACCTTCTCCTCGCGCGGCGTCAGCGTCTTCAGGACCGACTCGGTCTGTTCCTTCAGGTTCAGATTGATGACCGCTTCAGCCGGCGACACGACCTGGCGATCCTCGATGAAGTCGCCAAGATGCGAATCTTCCTCTTCGCCGATTGGGGTTTCGAGCGAGATCGGTTCCTGCGCGATCTTCAGGACCTTGCGGACCTTGCTGACCGGGATATCCATCCGCTTCGCGATTTCCTCAGAGGTGGGTTCGCGGCCAAGCTCCTGCACCAGCGCGCGCGAGGTGCGAATGAGCTTGTTGATCGTCTCGATCATGTGGACCGGGATGCGGATGGTGCGCGCCTGGTCGGCGATGGCGCGGGTGATGGCCTGGCGAATCCACCACGTCGCGTAGGTCGAGAACTTGTAGCCGCGGCGGTACTCAAACTTGTCCACGGCCTTCATCAGGCCGATGTTGCCTTCCTGGATGAGGTCGAGGAACTGCAGGCCGCGGTTCGTGTACTTCTTGGCGATCGACACCACGAGGCGGAGGTTGGCCTCGACCAGTTCCTTCTTGGCCTGTTCCGCCTGGTATTCGCCGCGCAGGATCGTGTCGAGCGTGCTCTTGAGCGCCGCCGGTTCCTGTTCGAGCGAGTCGGTGGTGGTATTGAGCCGGAGCTTCTGCTCCTTCATCTGACGGGTGAGGTTCTTCGCGTCCTCTTCCTTCAGCTTGTGCTTCTTGTTCTTCGGATTCAGCAGGCGATCGATGCCTTCGATCTCGCGCTGAATCGACTTCACGCCCTCGACCGCATCCTTCATCTCTTCGATGAGGCGGCGCTTGACCGATTCGGTGAACTCGATCTCACGGATCTTCCGGGACACCTCGATGCGGGCGCGCATCGCCATCCAGTGCGCCTTGCGGTACTTCTTTTTGTCCTTGGTCATGACGCCCTTGGGCGTCTCGGCCAGCTTCTCGACGAGTTTCTCGGCGTTCAGGTTCGCCTTGCGGACGTACTCGATCTGCTTCTGCACCTGACGCGACCGCTCGGCGATACGCTCGTCGGTGATTTCCTCGTCGTTGAAGATGACCAGTTCGCGGATCGTCCGGTCGCCCGTGTGCAGGGCGTCGCCGAGATTGATGACCTTCTTCGCCACCAGCGGGGTGCGCGAGATCGACTTGATCACCGCCAGCTTGCCGCGCTCGATGCGGCGGGCGATTTCGACTTCGCCTTCGCGGGTGAGCAGCGGCACGGTGCCCATCTCACGGAGGTACATGCGGACGGGATCGTTCGTCTTGTCGAGGGTGCCAGGGGTGAGATCGAGTTCGAGCTCCTCCGACCCTTCAGCCGTGCGGTCGATCGGCTTGTCGTCCCGCATGTACTTCTGGTCGGAGTCGATGACCTCGATGCCGGCGCTGCCGAGGGTGTTGAAGAGGTCGTCGAGCTCGTCGGACGAGGTGATCTCCGACGGCAGGAGTTCGTTAACCTCGTCGTACAGGAGGTAGCCTTTCTCCTTGCCGATGTTGATGAGCTGTCGTACCTCGTCGTACTTTTCTTCGATCGACATTTATTCAGCCTCGTCCCTACGTCAGTTGCTCGATGCGGTGCAGTAAATCTATTTTCTTACGCCACAGGTCATCGATCGCCGTGCCATTCGGGCCGGCTCCGAGTTCCTGCAGCCGATCGATTTCGCGCTGAATCGCGGCGCGCTCCCGCTCCCATCGCAGCCGCTTCAGCGCGCGTGCGCAGGCGAGCGGCGGAGCAGGCGGATCGGTGGTCGCGGCAATGCCGGTGACCACCTGAGCATTCACAGTACTTAGACGCTGCAAAAGTGCTGATGGTAAGCCATCTGGCGTCGTCGACGTCTGCAGCGCGCGAGCGGTTTCGAAGATTTCTCGCGAGGCCAGATGGCTCAGATCGTCGCCGTCCAGCTCCGCCAGTGCCTCAAGTCCCAAACTACTATTATGTACGAGGGCCCATATCAGACCCTTCTCCGCATTCTTGAGCTGCCCGAATGATGGCAGTTCACGGGTGGTGACCTCGGTCCGCTTCTGGACCGCCGCCTTCCTGATTTCGGCTCGAACCACGTCCTCCGTGACCCTGGCCCGGTGGGCAATCCGGTCCGCGAACTGGTCGCGGGCCGTTGCCTCCGGAATCTTCGCTGCTACCGTCAGCATCTTGCCGAGAAACTGCCGACGTGCGTCATCGTGCGCAAAGTCGACCCCGTCGGCCGCCTGGTCGAGCAGGTACTCGAGATAGGGGCGCGAACTCTTGAGCCGATCGCGGTAGGCCTCCGGGCCGTTCTTGCGGATGAAGGTGTCCGGGTCCTCGCCCTTGTTCAGGACCAGGACGTTCACGTCGAACCCCTCGGCCACCAGCAGTTCGCACGACCGGACGGCCGCACCCTGGCCGGCCGCATCCGGGTCGAAGCTGAGCACGATGCGGGTGGTGAAGCGGTGCAGCAACTGCGCCTGCGACTGGGTGAGGGCCGTGCCGCACGAGGCCACCACCGGTGCCGCCTGCGACTGGAAGACCTGCGCAAAGTCGAAGTAGCCCTCGACCATCACCGCATAGCCGAGCTTCCGGACGGCGGCCTTCGAGTAGTTGAGGCCGTAGAGCGTCCGGCTCTTCGAGTAGATCGGCGTCTCTGGCGAGTTCAGGTACTTGGGCACCTGGTCGGCGTCCATCGAGCGGCCGCCGAAGGCGATGACCGAGCCGGTATCGCGGCAGATCGGGATCATCAGCCGGTTGCGGAAGCGGTCGATCAGCTCACCACCCTCCCGCTGCACGACGAGCCCGCTCTGGATGACCAAGGCCTGCGAGAACCCCTGTTTGAGCAGCCGCGCCTTCAACCCCTCGCGCGACTGGGGCGCAAAGCCGAGGCCGAGCTGCTCGATGGTCTGCGCCGAGATGCCGCGCTCCGCCAGCTGCTGTCGCGCCCGGTTGCCTGCCGGCGCCGCCAGTTGCTCGCGGAAGTAGGCGCTGGCCATCTCGTGCATCTTCAGCAGCGCCTCGCGCAGCGCCGAGTCCTGCCGCGCCGACGGATCGCCTTCAGTCGGCTCTGGCAACGACATGCCGGCCTTCTGCGCCAGCATCTTCACCGCGTCGGTAAAGCCGATCTTCTCGTGCAGCTCGAGAAACTTGAAGACGTCGCCGCCGACATTGCAGCCGAAGCAGTGGAAAAACCCCTTCTCCGGGTCGACATGGAACGACGGCGTCTTCTCGCCGTGGAAGGGGCACAGCCCCTTGTAGGTGCGTCCCACCCGTTTCAGCGAGACGTACTCCTGAATGACCTGCACGATGTTCGCCTGCAGCTTCAGGTCGTCGATGAACGACTGGGGGAAGAGCGCCATCAGTCCTTCAGCTCCGCCACGGTGACGCCGCCGCCACCCTGGTTGGCCGGCGCCGGGACGACGTTGGCCACCAGCGGGTGCTGCTGCAGGAAGCGCGTAATGGCCTTCCGGAGCTGACCCGTGCCGTGCCCGTGCACGAAGCGCAACGTCAACTGGTCGTTCAGCAGCGACTCGTCCAGGAACCGTTCGGCGCGCGTCAGCGCCTCGTCCACGGTGCAGCCGATGACGTTCAGCTCGGTCAGGTTGCCGTCGCGCGGTTGCAGGGCGACATGCACGTTCACCCGTGACGCCGACGGGGCCGGCGCGACACCGATGACCCGGAGGTCCTTCACGTTGGCGCGCATCCGCTTGCCGCGCACATCCACCTCGGCAGTGTTGTCGTGGATGGCCGTCACCACCCCTTCGAGCCCCAGCATCCCCGTGGCCACGCGTGCCCCGATGGTGACCGGCCCCGACGGCACCGGCGGTGCGGCAGGCGCATGCTCGTCGGGCGCGAGGATGCGGCCGATGACGGCGTCGACCTCGTCGCGCGCTTCCGACCTCGCGGTGCCGCTCGCCCCGGTGTTCATGCTCCGGCGCGCGGCCTCCTCGGCCAGCGCCTGTGTCTTCTGCTTCAGCTTCGCGATCACGCCCTCGATCTGCTTGCGTGCCTCGCGGGCCTGTCCCTCCAGCTGCTCACCGAGCTTCTTCCTGGCGGTCTCTTCGCGCTCGCGCAGCGCCTCCTCGCGCTCCCGCATGCGGTCTTCTGCCGCATCCATCCGCTCGCGCTCGCGCGCCACCTGGCGGCGGTCGTGTTCGAGCGAGCGGATGTCGTGGTCGATGCGTGCCAGATGCTCGGCCAGCTGCGCCTCGCGCTGGGTCAGGTTGTTGCGCGCCGCGGCGATCACCGACGGGCTCAGGCCGAGGCGTGCCGCGATTTCGAGCGCCAGGCTGCGCCCGGGCGAGCCGTAGAGCAGCTCATAGGTCGGCGCGAACGTCGACGGGGTGAAGCCGAACGCGGCCGACTGCACGCCTTCCGTCGTCGACGCATACGACTTCAGCGCGTCGTAGTGGCTCGTGGCCATCAGCGTGGCGCCGCGCTGGCGGAAGTGGTCGACCACCGCCACACCGAGCGCGCCGCCCTCGATCGGGTCGGTGCCTGAGCCGACCTCGTCCAACAGCACCAGGCTCGGCACCTCGAGGTCGCGGTCCATCGAGACAAGGTTGGTGATGTGCGCCGAGAAGGTGCTGAGGCTCGCCTCGATCGACTGCTCGTCGCCGATATCGGCAAACACCGTCTTGAAGACCGGCAGCCGCGAGCCGTGCGCCGCCGGAATGCGCAGCCCCGACTGCGCCATCATCGCCAGCAGGCCGGCGGTCTTCAGCGCCACGGTCTTGCCGCCGGTGTTCGGGCCCGTGATCAGCAGCACGGTCGCTGGTGGAATGATCTTGATGGTGACTGGCACCGCCTTCTTGAGCAGCGGGTGCCTGGCATTCTGCAGTTCGAAGGCGCCGTCGGTCGACAGGCGCGGCTCGATCCCATCGATCGAGTCGGAGAACCTGGCGCGCGCTTGCAGCACGTCGAGCGCAGTCGCCGCTTCGACGGTCCGTTCGAGGTCGTCCGGACGCGCGCGAAACGTCTCGGTCAGCTCAAGCAGGATCCGACGCACCTCTTCGGACTCGGCTTCTTCGAGCGCCACGATGTCGTTGTTGATCTCCACCGTGCCGAGCGGCTCGAGATAGAGGCTGGCGCCGCTGGTCGAGGCGCCGTGCACGATGCCAGGGATGCCGCTGCGATGTTCGGCCTTCACCACCAGCACGTAGCGGCCGTTGCGCTCGGTGACGACCTGGTCCTGAAGATACTTCGACGTGTCCTTGCTGCGCAGGTACGACTCGAGCGTCCCGCGCAGGCGCGTCTTCTGTCGCCGAAGCCGGTCGCGGATGCTGCGCAGCGCCGGGCTTGCATTGTCCACCACATCGCCCGAGGGGTCGATGGTGGCGCGCGTCTTCGCAATCTCGTCCGTGAACGACGCGGCGTTCGCTCCGGCCCGATCGACGAGCGGGAATTCCGCGGCGACGCGACGGATGGCGCTGCGCGTGTCCTCCACCGAGTCGAGGAACGTGGCGAGCGCCAGCAGGCGCTGGGCTTCGAGCGCGCGCCCCTCCACTGCCAGCGCCGCGAGGATGGTGGTGAGGTCGGCATGCGCGCGCAGGGCGAAGGCCCCGTGACGCGCGATGTACAGCGCTGCCTGCGTCGTGGCCGACAGCAGCCCGGCGACTTCCTTCAGGTCGGTTGACGGCCGCAGTTGCTCGAGCCGCTCGTCGCCCATCGGCGTGAGCGCATACGCACGCACGCCATCGACGATGCGATCGAATTCGAGCGCCCTGAGGGCGGAGGTGTGCATAAAGAAACGCGTCAGGAGAAACGGCGACCCGGCCAGCGGAGGGAAACCTGAATCTTAACGTACTGGCGCGTGTATCCGGAGGGCAGGGCGCCCTCCGGATACGTACGGCGAGCGGACTAGTTGAAGCGGATGCCGCCGAGGATGGCGAACGATCTGGTCTTTACGTCACTGGCGGCGCCACCATTGGCCTTCGCGATATTGCGCAGGCCCCAGTTCAGGCGCGCTTCGACCAGGAATCTCGATACCTCGACGCCGCCGCCGGCGATGATGCCGAGGTCGAGGCTTTCATAGTTCTTCTTGACGTCGACGCCGTTGAGGTCGGCCTTGAGCAGGATATCGGCCACAGGTCCGGCGATGCCGTAGACGATCGCCCCGGTATTGCGGTTGGACGAACCGATGTTCACCCGCAGCAGCACCGGAATCTCGACGTAGTAGTTGTTGGCGGTGAAGATGCCGCTATCGTCCTTCGCGCCCTTCTTGGCGTAGAGAATCTCGCCCATCACGCCAACACCGCCCGGCCGGTTGCCGCCGAAGAAGATGCCGGCTTCCCATCCGTTGTTGTTCTTGAAATTGCTGTCGGCCTCCCGGTAGGAGGAGAAGAGCAAGCCGCCCTTGACGCCGAACCCGAAGCCATTGGCCGCGGTGGACCGTACCTGCTGGTTCTGGCCCTGCGCCATACCGGCTACCAGGAACGAGGATGCGTCGTTGAGGGGCCGCGTCTGGGCCTGTGCCGTGGTGCTGAGCGATAGCGTCGCGACCGCTACGATCGCGGTGATCGAACGTGCAAGCTGTGTGCGCATGAGGAGTCTCCTTGGAACGACTCGAATGATCGCAAGGACCATACCCGGCGCTCATCAGCAGGTCTCCTCTGGCGTGTCTGGCCTACAAGTGGTTGATAAGACTGGCGATATTCGCCGCTCCGAAGCCGTTGTCGATGTTGACGACCGACACCCCCGACGCGCAGCTGTTCAACATGCCCAGAAGTGCCGCAATTCCGCCGAAGCTGGCGCCGTAGCCAATCGATGTGGGGACGGCGACCACCGGAACCGACACGAGCCCGGACACCACGCTGGGAAGCGCCCCTTCCATGCCGGCCACCACGATGATGACGCGGGCGTTCGCGAGGCGATGTCGCTCGGTCAGGAGCCGGTGCAGGCCGGCGACTCCGACGTCGTACAGCCGTTCGACATCGTTACCCATGAGTTCGGCGGTGCAGGCGGCTTCTTCGGCCACCGGCAGGTCGGACGTGCCAGCGGCCACCACCAGCACGGTGCCGTGGCCAGGCTCGATGTCCTGCTGTTTCAGGGTGATCAGGCGTGGCACGGCCAGATACACTGCCTCTGGGACGACGGCCTGCACGGCTTCGTAGGTCTCGAGTGGCGCACGGGTGACGAGCAGCGTGGAGCCGCGCCCCACGATCTCGCGGGCGATCGCGGCCACTTGGGCCGGTGTCTTGCCGAGACCGAGAATCACCTCGGGGAACCCCTGCCGCATCGCGCGGTGATGGTCGACCTTGGCAAACCCCAGATCTTCGAAGGGGCGTTCACGGAAAGCGTCGAGCAACTGGCGCTCGGCCTGAGTGGTGTCGACCAGGCCGGTCGCGACCGCGTCGAGCAGGGATTTCAGTTGTGAGGCATTCATCAGTGCACTGGCGGGAAACCGGTCGGTTTTGTTGCCCCGAACCGGACTGGTCGCTAATATAATCGATCATTGCTAAATGACGCTCGCTGAAACTCTTATCCTCGCTTCCTACTTCTTCGTCCTCATCATTCTCGCCTTCTACGGATGGCACCGGTACTACCTCGTGTACATGTACATGAGGAACCGCGACAAGCAACCCAAGGCGGGTCCGCAACTGTCGCCGCTTCCGGTCGTCACGATCCAGCTCCCGCTCTATAACGAAATGTACGTGGCGGACCGGCTGATCGAATCCGTGTGCGGGCTTGACTACCCACGCGAGCTCCTCGAACTCCAGGTACTCGACGACTCGACCGACGAGACCAGCGGTATCGCCGAGGCGGCTGTGCGGCGGTTTGCCAGCCAGGGCTTCGACATCAAGTGCTACCACCGGATGGATCGGACGGGGTACAAGGCCGGAGCGCTCGAGGCAGGGCTCAAGGTGGCGCGGGGCGAGTTTGTCGCCATTTTCGACGCGGACTTCCTCCCCGGTTCGGACTTCATCCTGAAGCTGATGCCGCACTTCGCTGACCCCAAGGTCGGCATGGTGCAGGCGCGCTGGGGACACATCAACCAGGACTACTCGCTGCTCACGAAGATCCAGTCGATTCTGCTCGATGGGCACTTCGTGCTCGAGCACGGCGCGCGCAACCGCGCCGGCTGCTTCTTCAACTTCAACGGCACCGCCGGCATCTGGCGCCGCGAGGTGATCGAAGACGCGGGTGGCTGGCAGCACGACACGCTGACGGAAGACCTCGACCTCAGCTACCGTGCGCAGTTGCGCGGCTGGAAGTTCATCTTCGTCCCCGACGTCGTGGCGCCTGCAGAAGTGCCGGTCGAGATGAACGCCTTCAAGTCGCAGCAGCACCGCTGGGCGAAGGGCTCCATCCAGACCTGCCGCAAGCTGCTGCCGCAGATCCTCGCGGCGGACGTGCCGTTCGGCGTCAAGGCGGAAGCGTTCTTCCACCTCACGGCGAACTTCAACTACCCGCTGATGGTCATCCTGTCCATCCTCATGTTCCCGTCCATGGTGATCCGCTACAACATGGGCTGGTACGAAATGATGCTGATCGACGTGCCGCTGTTCTTTGCGGCCACCTTCTCGGTCTGCAACTTCTACATGGTGTGCCAGCGCGAGATTCACTCGGACTGGAAGACCCGCATCAAGTACCTGCCGTTCCTGATGTCGATCGGCATCGGGCTGTGCATCAACAACTCGAAGGCCGTGTTCGAAGCGCTGCTGAACCAGCAGAGCGAGTTCGCGCGCACGCCGAAGTACCGCATCGAAGACGGCGGCGACGAGTGGGTGGGCAAGAAGTACCGGCAGTCGGTGGCGGTGCAGCCGCTCATCGAGCTGGCGCTCGGCCTCTACTTCACCGCGACGGTGTTCTACGCGCTGGCCAACGGCATCTACGGCACCGTGCCGTTCCTGGTGCTGTTCCAGATCGGCTTCCTCTACACCGGTCTGCTGTCGGTGGTCCAGCAGTACGCCGGCGAGTCGGTCTCGGTGCCCAAGCTCGAAGCCAGCCGATAAGGGAAGTTAGAAGTCTGCGCTCAGAAGTCAGAACTGAACGGGCGGCTCTCCTCGCGGAGGGCCGCCCGTTTTGCGTTTCACGACCGCGGGTTCACCGCGGCGCGCGCGGAGGCCGCCGAGCAATCAACGGAAGACCGTTCTCCGCGATCGCGGCGTCCTCCGTGGTGGACCTTTGCGGGGACCGTCAGAACCCGATCTTCCGCATCACGAACCTCGGCAGGTTTCGAATGACGATCATCACTAACGCCCAGATCGGTGGTGCGTAGATAACGGGGGTCCCTTTGTCGATGGCGCCGACGACGGCTGCCGCTACCTGATCGGGATCGGCCGCGAAGGGCGGTTCGGGCAACCCCTCAGTCATGCCGGTCCTGACGAAGCCGGGCTTCACGCAGATGGTCTTCAGCCCAGACGCGCGGAATTTGTGGTCGAGCCCTTCGAGATACGCGGACAGGCCGGCCTTGCTTGCGCCGTAGAGCACCACCGGCTTGCGGCCGCGGTCGCCGGCGACAGAGCTGAACACGCACAGCGTGCCGCCGCCCCTGGCCAGCAGGTATCCGCGCAGGTGCTCGCAGAAGAGCACGGTGTTCGCAAAGTTCACCGTCAGCAAGCGCTGCGTGAACGCGAGATCTGCTTCGAGCTTCGGCTGCGTCGCAAACAGGCCGGCCGTGATGATCACCGTGTCGAAGCCGGCCAGTGCGCCGTCAGCTTCCGCCACGGCCGCCCCGAAGGCCTGGGGCTGCTCCAGGTCGCAGGCCGACCAGGTTACCTGACCGCCCGACGGCATGCGTGCCTGCAGATCCGCCGCGCACGTGGCCAGTTCTGCCAGGTCACGACCGAGCAGATGCAGCCGATCGCCGCGCGCGGCAAGGCGGCGCGCCAGCGCTCGACCGATCCCTTTCGTTCCACCCAGCACCACTACTTTCAACGCCATCGTCACCAGCCAAACAGTCGGACGGATTGTGCGCTGCGAATGCGCCCATCGGGATCCCACGTCCGCCGGATCTCGAGGAAACGATCGAGGCGTGTCTCCATGGCCCTGAAGTGCTCGGGCCTGGTGAGCGCGTCTTTCGCGAGGTAGATGCGGCCGCCTTCGGCGATGACGCAGTCGTTCATCTGGTCGACCAGTTGCTGCGTGTCGTCGCGCATCGCCAGGTCAAGGGCGATGGAGGTGCCCGGCTTCGGAAACGAGAGGATGCCTTCGCCCTCGGGTCCGCAGTCCTTGATCACGCAGAGGAACGAGGCGTTGCCGCCGCGCGTGACGACGTCGAGGAAGCGCCGCACCGCCGGGTGGCCGCCCGACGCCGGCAGCACGCACTGATACTGCGTGAAGCCGCGCGAGCCGTATCCCCGGTGCCAGTCGCCAACGACGTCGAGTGGATAGAAGAACCCCTTCGGATGGATCACTTTCCGGTTCGGATGCGGTAGCCGATAGTAGACGGCGTTGAAGGCGCGCACGGTGTGGCGTCCGATCAGGCCGTTCGGCATCATGAACGGCACCGGAATGGGCGGACGCAGCGCCGGAAAGGCGCGCGGCGCCTCGTCGGGCCGTGCCCAGCGTCCACGGAACAGCACGCCGCGTCCCATCGACCCGCCTGACGAGAGGCAGTCGATCCAGCCCATGGTCATCGGCCAGTTCGCGGCGGCACCCTTCAGTGCGTCCATGAACGCGTCGATGTTGGGCACGCGCGCCATCTCCTGATAGATCCACGGCGTCGGTACGTGCGCCAGTTGCACCGTCACCTCGAGGATGTGCCCGGTCAGGCCCATGCCGCCGATGGTGGCGAAGAACAGGTCCGGGTGTTCGCTCCTCGAGCAGGTGACGATGCGCCCGTCGGCCACGCGCAGTCGGAGCGACGTGACGTGCCGGCCGAAGCACCCGTCCACGTGATGGTTCTTGCCGTGGACGTCTGCGGCAACCATGCCTCCCAGGGTGACGAACCTGGTGCCCGGCGTCACCGGCGTGAACCAGCCCCTTGGAAGGAAGGCGCGATACAACTCGTCGAGCGACAGGCCGGCTTCGGCCGTCATCACGCCGGACTGCGGGTCGAAGCGCAGCACACGGTCGGCGAGCGCGCTGCCGGCAATGCGGAGATCGCCCGCGGCGGGAAGCGCCGCGTCGCCATAGGCGCGCCCGAGCCCCCGTGTCAGGGGGACATCGCCCGTGATCGCCTCGAGATCCTCCGAGCGCACTTGGTAGCCGGGGACCACTGGAACCCGGCCCCATCCGGCGAGCGTGCGCTGCCTGCCTGATTCAATCGGTGCCACGCCGCAATTGTACGTGCACTGACACCGGCGGCACCGGCACCGGCAGCGGATGTCCGGCTGCCGGCGAAGCGACGGCGGCGCCCTGATATGATCGCCCCCCATGAGCACACCGGACGCGAAGCCCAAGGCTGGACTCGAGGATACAGTCGCCACATCGTCGGCGATCTGTTTCATCGACGGAGACCGTGGCGTGTTGTCGTACTGCGGCTACGACATCCACGAACTTGCGCGGCACGCGACGTTCGAAGAGGTCTGCTACCTGCTCTGGCACCGGCGCCTGCCGACCCGCGCGGAGCTCGGCGACCTGCAGTCGCAGCTGGTGGCGGCCCGTCAGCTTCCCGAGGCGGTGATTCGCGCCATGCGCATGCTGCCGCCCGGCGACAGCATGGACGCGCTGCGCACGCTGACGTCAATCCTGGCGCACCACGATCCGGACGCCACCGACAACTCGCCGGCGGCCAACTACCGCAAGGCCGTGCGCCTGACGTCGCAGATGAGCTCCCTCGTCGCGACGATGGGCCGGATGAATGCCGGTGGCGGACCGATTGCGCCGGACCCGGTGCTGGGGCACGCCGCGAACTTCCTCTACATGCTGACCGGCGAGCGGCCGAACGGCCTGGCGATGCGTGCCTTCGATGTCGCGCTCATTCTGCACGCCGACCACGAGCTGAACGCGTCCACGTTTGCGGCGCGCGTCATCGCGGCCACGCTCTCCGACATCCACTCCGCCGTCGTCGGCGGCATCGGTGCGCTGAAGGGACCGCTGCACGGCGGCGCCAACGCCGAAGTGATGAAGCTGCTGCTCGACATCGGCAAGGACGCGCCGGTGGAGAAGGCCGAAGAGGTGGTGCGCGCGAAGCTGGCGCGCAAGGAGAAGATTCCGGGCTTCGGCCACCGCGTGTACCACACGGAGGACCCGCGCGCGACGCACCTGCGGCAGATGTCGAAAGACCTGGGGCAGCGATCGGGTCAGACCATCTGGTACGAGATGTCACAGCGTATCGAAGCGCTCGTGAAGGCCGAGAAGAAGCTGAACCCGAACGTCGACTTCTATTCGGCCTCCACCTATCACGCGCTCGGTATTGCCACCGACTTGTTCACGCCGATCTTCGCCGTCAGCCGCATCTCGGGCTGGACCGCGCACGTGCTCGAGCAGTACGCGAACAACCGCCTCATTCGCCCGCGCGCCGACTACATCGGCCCCGAGTATCCGCAGCGCTGGACGGCTGTCGAAAACCGCTAGCAGTGCCGGCCGCCGCTACTTCACGGCGGTGAACATCATCTCGAGCAGGACGTCGTCGCCGACCGGGCCGATGCCGACGGTGGCGCGTGCGGGGAAGTTGCCGCCGAACCACGGGCGATAGACCTCGTTCATCTCCCCGAACTTCGTCATGTCAGCCATGAACACCGTGGCATCGACGATGTCGCTCTTCGCGAAGCCGGCGGCCTTCAGCGTGCGCTCCACGCGCGCCAGGATTTCGGTCGCCTGCGCCTTCGTGTCGCCGCGCGTCGCCGCCGTGTTGCCGATGATGCCCGACAGGTAGAGCGTGTTCCCGACGCGGATGGCGGAGCTGAGGTTGCCGTTGGCGCGGCCGGCCGTGCCGTCCGCATTCGGGGTGGTGAAGGCGGTCCGTGTGGCGTCCTTCACCGCAATCATGCTCACTTCGATCGCGAAGTCGGCGCCAGGCAGTCCGGCCCTCACGGTGAGCCGCGCCGGCGGCGTGTCGCTGAAGTACGGACGATAGGCGGCGTTCATCGGCTGGAACATCGCGGCATCCGCAATGAACACGCGCGCCGTCGTCACGTCGCCGTAGCTCATCCCGGCCTGCTTCAGGATGGCGCCACCGTTGTCGAGCACCGTCTTCGTCTGCGCCGTGATATCGCCGGGGACGTTCGCGTTGCTCAGGCCGCTGCGGCTGACGAGGCCCGCCAGGAACAGCGTGTTGCCGCTCTTGATGCCGTAGCTGTACGGGCTCGGCACCTTGGCCCAGCCATCAGGGTGAATGACCGTCCGCTCGCCGCCGTCAGGGATGGCGATCATCGAGATCTCGACGAGGCCGTCCCCATTCGCCAGCGGCTGCGTCACGATCACGGTCGTACGAGCCGGCGGGTTGGTGGGGAAGTAGGTGGCGTAGACCTCGTTCATCGCCGCGGCGTCGCCGGCGTTGCGCAGGTAGACGGTGACGCTGGCGGCGTTGGCCAGGCTGGAACCGGCGGCTTTCAGCGTCTTCTGGATGCCGTCCAGCGTCTGCCGCGTCTGGGCGCGCACGTCGCTCTTCGGCAACGGGGCCTCGCCGTCGCCAACGGCTCCCGCGACATACACGAAACCTCCGGCCCTAACGGCGGCACTGAACGGCAGGTTGGCCGCAGTCCGAAGCGCGCCACCTCCGGTGGTGACGAGTTGGCGCGGCGATGACTGGGCGCTGGCGAAGCCAGCGGAAGACAGGACAACCAGGGTGGCAATGATGGCGCGCATGCGGCAACTCCGGAAGATGACTCCGGACTGACTCTAGCAGAGTCGTGCGCGGGCGGACGGGTGCACGACGTTACGGTCGCTGCGGTAGCGGCGACGGACCTCGCGGAGCCGGCGCTGGCGCGTCGCGGGCGATCGTCAGCGGCTGGTCGTCCGGTGAATCGTCCTCGGGAGCGACCGGTGGCGGCGCGCTGGGCATGCGGCCCGCTGCCTGCCGGCGCTGCCGGCTTTCCTGGAACTGCGCGAAGGACACGATCGTGGCAGACATGAAAGACCCTCGTGCATGTCCGTCTGGACGTGCGCACGTGCAGGCCGAGCACGGCTCGAACATGAGCGAGTGTCGGTACTGCGAGACCCTCTGACTATACACGGTCGCAGACGCCGAGGTTGATGGCTGCCCGTCTGCGGTTGCCGTGCGTCTGCACCAGCCTGCGCGCGATGCACAGCCGCTCCGCTTCCTGCGCGGCCTCCCGCCCCTGGCGTGTTCCCAGAAGTGCGACATGGCCCATGAACCGCCCTCGACAGACGGTTGGGAGAACAGCACGCAGAAGGGCTCCGAGTGCGAGCCGACATCGGACACGAGGATGCCGAACGCGGTCGCGATCTCGCCGCGGAGCCACGCCTCAGCGCCAAGTCCGGTCGAAATGAGGCCGAGCGGTTCAGGCGCCTGATGTCTCTCTGAAAGCGCGGCAGGTTGCCGATGCGCTGCCCGTGTTCGGTGCGGGGCGTCAGGTCCTGTTCATGGGATGCAACGGACCGAGAACGGCTTGGCCCGCAGTCTGATGTTCGAGATCTCCACGCCGCATTCGAAGCACGTGCCGGAGTGTCCCGCCTCCAGCCCCGCCAGCGCGGCCTCCACCCGCACCAACGTGTCGCGCTCCATCTGCGCGAGCGTGAACGTCGGCACCTCTCCGATGCGACATCGCGGAGGTCCACCCTGTCGCGAATGTCGTTCGAGCGATCGGTACGGCCGCCGTGCAGCCGCTCGTCGATCGCTGTCTGCAGGGTCCGTTGCCGGGCGGTGAGAATCTGTTTGAGGTCGCTGGAACGGTCGCCTCGGTCATGCGCTGCCGCACGACAGCGTGGGCGCGGCGGGCCTGTGCGGTGGTGCACATTCCGTCCGGCGGGGGAGGAATGGCTCAGCGGGCGGAGGCGAGTGGGCTCGGCGACGGGGCGCTTGCCGCCGGCAGGTCGAGCACTGGCTGGCAGCGCACCATCCGGCCCTGCAGCGTCGAGCGCTTGATCTGCAGCAGTTCCGCCGCACGGGTCTGGTTGCCGTCGCTGGCGCGGAGCGCCCAGCTGATCAGCATGTGTTCGAGTTGCCGCACGCGCTCGTCGAGCGAGATTGGCACGGCCGAGCCGGGCTCACCATCGGCCGGCGGGGGCGCGGTCGCCGGGGCCGCATGCGGGAACATCATCCCCGCCGCGAGGCAGCCGGCGCCAATCGTCCCGCACATGTTGGTCTGCGCCAGGCGCTCGCACATGTTCTCGAGTTCGCGGACGTTGCCCGGCCAGTCATAGCGCGCGAAGGCCCGCGCCACCCCTGCCGACACGGCTGGCGCCTCTTCGCCGCGCTGCTTGAAGAAGCGCGCGAGGAAGTGCTGCATGAGCACGGGCAGGTCTTCCATCCGTTCGCGCAGCGGCGGCAAGGTGAGCGGCAGCACGTTGAGGCGGTAGTAGAGATCTTCGCGGAAGGTGCCGTCGGCAACCATGGTGCGCAGATCGCGCTTGGTGCCGGCGATAACGCGGACGTTCACCGCCACCGTGTTCGTGCCGCCCAGCCGCTCGACGGTGTGGTTCTGCAGCACCCGCAGCAGTTTGACCTGCATCGACAGCGGCACGTCGTCGATGTCGTCGAGCAGCACCGTGCCCGACTCGGCGAGCTCGAAGCGGCCTGGCCGGTCGCGGATGGCGCCCGTGAAGGCGCCACGCTCATGTCCGAACAGTTCCGATTCGATGAGGGTGTCCGAGAATAGCGAGCAACTGACCGCGACGAACGGGCGATGCTTGCGCGGACTCTGGCGATGGATGAGCGAGGCGATGACTTCCTTACCCGTGCCGCTCTCACCGGTGATGACCACCGTGCTCTCGCTGCCGGCAATGACGCGCAGGAACTCGAAGACCGCCCACATCCTGGGGCTGGGACCGATGATGACGCCGTGCTCGGCTCCGACCTCGTCGAGAGAGCGCATATGCAATGGAGTGCCCTTCGGGCCGTGTTGCCGCGCGAGTTGGACTGGATGAGGGCGGGTCGGAGCGGGTCGGGTGCGGGGCGCTTCGCCTGCCGGCACGCAGGAAGGTCGAGGAGGGGATGGGGGACTTACTACGACAGCGCCTGCTGACGCCTCCACGGCATCAGCAGGCACCGGACAGAACTATGCGAGGCGAACGTTCTCGCCGCGGGGCCCCTTGGGGCCCTGACCCTTTTCGAAGGTCACAGCCTGGTCTTCGCGCAGTTCGTCGAAGGCCACGCCATTGCAGGCGGAGTTGTGGAAGAAGTATTCGGCGCCGTCGCTCGCGAGAATGAAGCCGAAGCCCTTGTCGCTGACGAGTCGCTTGATCGTGCCGGTCATTGCTGCCATGTAGTGTCGATAACTTTCTGAATGTGCGCCGCCGATTTGCGGATCAGAGCGGCCCGAACCGGTGGCGCATCGTGGCGTGCTCGATAGCACCCACCTCACCATGACACATATCGGCTCGCCGTGCCGTACTCATTTCAACTATCTCGCGATGAGCTGGCGTCCGTCCTCGCCGAGGCGGCAGCTATATAATGCACGTCAACTGAACGCATGGACCCCCGTTTAATACGAAACTTCTCCGTCATCGCCCACATCGACCACGGCAAGTCGACGCTGGCCGACCGTTTCCTCGAGATGACCGGCGCCCTCCAGGCTCGCGAGATGGAGGCGCAGGTGCTTGACGCCATGGACCTCGAACGTGAGCGCGGCATCACGATCAAGGCGCACCCGGTCAGGCTCCATTACACTGCGGACGATGGGCAGAAGTACGTCCTGAATCTGATCGACACGCCGGGGCACGTCGACTTTTCGTACGAAGTCACGCGGTCACTGGCCGCCTGTGAGGGCGCGCTGCTCCTCGTCGACGCGTCGCAGGGCGTCGAGGCGCAGACGCTGGCGAACGCCTATCTTGCGGTCGAGAACAACCTCGAGATCATCCCGGTCATCAACAAGATCGACCTGCCGAGCGCGCAGCCCGAAGAGGCGCGGCGCCAGCTCACCGAGATCGTCGGCCTGCCGGGCGAGTCGGCCATTCTCGCCAGCGCGAAGATGGGCACCGGCGTCCACGACATCCTCGAGGCGATCGTCGCGCGGTTACCGCAGCCGGCCGGTTCGCCTACGGCGCCGCTGAAGGCGCTGATCTTCGACAGCTGGTACGACCCCTACCGTGGCGTCGTCATCGTCGTCCGCGTCATCGATGGCGCCGTCCGCAAGGGCATGAAGATCACCTTCATGGCCGAGGGGCAGGACTACGAGGCGGAGCAGCTCGGCATCTTCACGCCGAAGGCCGTGCCGGTCGAGGAACTGGGTGTCGGCGAGGTCGGCTTCCTGGTCGCCAACGTCAAGAAGATCAGCGACGCGAAGATCGGCGACACGATCACCGAGACCAGCCGCCGCACGCTCGAGCCGTTCCCCGGCTTCAAGGAACTGAAGCCGATGGTGTTCGCCGGCTTCTATCCGGTGGAGGGCAGCGAGTATCCGCTGCTGCGCGACGCGCTCGAAAAGCTGCGCCTGAACGACGCGTCGTTCTTCTACGAACCCGAAACGTCGGTGGCGCTCGGCTTCGGCTTCCGCTGCGGCTTCCTCGGCCTGCTGCACATGGAGATCGTGCAGGAGCGCCTCGAGCGCGAGTTCAACATCGACCTCGTCACGACCGCACCGGGCGTGCTCTACCGGGTGACGACGACCGACGGGGTCGTGCAGGAAATCGACAGTCCGGCCAAGCTGCCGGATGCGGGCCGGATTCAGACAATCGAGGAGCCGATCATCACGGCGATGATCCTCACGCCAGTCGAGCACGTTGGCGGCATCATGCAGCTGTGCCAGGACAAGCGCGGCGTGCAGAAGTCGCTCGAATACCTGGCGTCTGACCGCGTGCTCGTTACCTACGAACTGCCGTTCAACGAAGTGGTGCTCGACTTCTACGACCGCCTGAAGACGATCTCGCGCGGCTACGCGTCGCTCGACTACCACGTCACCGGCTATTGGCCGTCGCCGCTGGTGAAGCTCGACATCCTCGTCAATGCCGATCCGGTCGACGCGCTGTCGATCATCGTGCACCGCGACATGGCCTACGACCGCGGCCGCCTGCTGGCGTCGAAGATGCGCGAGTTGATCCCGCGCCAGATGTTCGAGATTGCGATCCAGGCGGCCATCGGCGGCCGCATCATCGCGCGCGAGTCGGTGAAGGCGATGCGCAAGAACGTCCTCGCCAAGTGCTACGGCGGCGATATCTCGCGCAAGCGCAAGCTGCTCGAGAAGCAGAAGGACGGCAAGAAGCGCATGAAGCGGGTCGGCCGCGTCGAGATCCCGCAGGAAGCGTTCCTCGCCGTGCTCAAGATGGGGACGGACAGCGAATGAGACGCGAGTTCCGTAAGTCGACGCTGCGCGAGTACTTCGAGTCGATCGTCATCGCGGTGATCCTCGCGCTCTTCATCCGCACGTTCGTCGTGCAGGCCTTCAAGATCCCGACCGGGTCGATGGAGAACAACCTGCTCATCGGCGACCACCTGCTGGTGAACAAGTTCGTCTTCGGACCGACCGCCTCAGGGATCGAGCGGGCGCTGCTGCCGATGGGCACCATCACGCGCGGCGACGTCGCCGTGTTCAAGTATCCCGAAGAGCCCGAGCGCGACTTCATCAAGCGCATCATCGGCCTGCCAGGCGACACGGTGCAGGTGAAGCAGAAGAAGGTCTACATCAACGGCACGCCGCTCGACGAGCCGTATGTGCACTTCCTCGAGCCGAGCCGTGGACTGAGCGAAGTGACGTCGCTCGACGTGCGCGAGAACTACGGGCCGGTCACGGTTCCAGCCGATCACTACTTTGCGATGGGCGACAACCGCGACAACTCGGCCGACAGCCGCTACTGGGGCTTCCTGCCGCGCGACTACGTCAAGGGGAAGGCGCTCATCATCTACTGGTCGTACGAGTCCGAGCGCGAGGACTACGAAGCCGCCGGTGCCGCCGACACCGTGAAGGGGCTCGGCTCGGTCTTCGCCCACTTCTTCACGAAGACCCGCTGGGAGCGGATGCTCCACCAGATCCGCTAGCCGTTCGCCCGTGGCTTCACGCGACTGCGCATTGTCGCGCGTGAGGTCTACGTACCGTCCGACCATCCGCCGATACACTGATCCGACGTGATCAAGCTGTTCGTCAAGCTCGCCATCGTCGCTCTCCTTGCCAACGCTGCCTTCCACATCGG
>CALQBJ020000051.1 GCA_943328785.2 Bifidobacterium breve | reverse complement strand
CGCCGCATCGTCGCGCGTGCGGCCGAGCAGTTCGTACGAACCTGGCGCCTTCACCAGATAGAGGCTGGTATGTCCGCCAGAGACCACGAGCATCACCGCGGGCATCGGCAGTTCGCCGTGATGCAGCGGCACCGACTCGATATGCCCCGCGAGATGGTGGACGCCGACCAGCGGCAGCCCGGCAGCGGCCGCCGCGGCTTTCGCAAAGGCCACACCGACCAGGAGCGACCCGACCAGTCCGGGCCCCTGGGTCACGGCTACCGCACCGAGTCCGGCCCACGTGGTGTGCGCATCGGCCAGCGCCGTCTCGACCACGCCGCAGATGTCGCGCACGTGCTGGCGCGACGCCAGTTCCGGCACGACCCCGCCCCACTCGCGGTGAATGGCCACCTGCGAGGCGACGACGTTCGAACGAATCACCCACGGCTTCGCGGCGTCGCCGGTCTCTTCGACCACAGCGGCGGACGTTTCGTCGCAGGACGTTTCTATTCCAAGAATCTTCATTGCGCGAAGGCGCTGGCCAGCGAGTCGGTGTACGGGGCGCGGAAGATCCCCTTCTCGGTGATGATGCCGGTGATCAGCTGATGCGGTGTCACGTCGAACGCGGGGTTCCAGACCGCGGCGCCGTCCGGCGTCAGCTGAGTGCTGCCGACGTGCGTCACCTCACGGCTGTTGCGTTCCTCGATCGGGATGCCATCGCCGTCCTTCGTCTTCAGGTCGATGGTCGACAGCGGCGCCGCCACGTAGAAGGGCACGCCGTGCTCGCGCGCCAGCACCGCCACCGAGTAGGTGCCGATCTTGTTCGCCGTGTCACCGTTCGCGGCAATGCGGTCGGCGCCGACGACGACGAAGTTCACCTTGCGCTGGCGCATGAGTGCGCCCGACATGTTGTCGGTGATGACGGTGGTGTTGATGCCGTCGCGCACCAACTCCCACGCGGTGAGGCGTGCGCCCTGGAGGAACGGCCGCGTTTCGTCGGCGAAGACCGCCACCTGCTTGCCGGCTTCCACCGCGCCGCGAATCACACCGAGCGCCGTGCCGTAGCCGGCCGTTGCGAGCGCACCGGCGTTGCAGTGCGTGAGGATCTTCGCGTCCTGCGGCACGACGGTCGCGCCGAACGCGCCGATGGCGCGGCAACTGGCGACGTCCTCGTCGTGAATGAGGTCGGCTTCGCGATCGAGCCGGTCCTTCAGCTGCGCTGTCGACTCGCCGGCGCCCATGCCCGCAGCGAATGACCGCTTCATCCGATCGATGGCCCAGAACAGGTTCACGGCCGTCGGGCGGGTGGCAGCCAACAGGTCGCAGATCCGGTAGAACTCGGTCGCGAACTTCTGCGTGCCGGTCGCCGTGCTACGACGCATGCCGAGCGAGATGCCGAGGGCCGCCGCGACACCGATGGCCGGAGCGCCACGAATCACCATCGTCTTGATCGCCTTGGCCACCTCGACGGCGGTCCGGCAGCGCACGTAGATCTCCTGCGCCGGCAGCTTTCGCTGGTCGATCATCACTACAACGTCGTGGTCTCGGGCAATCGTCGGAAGCATCGGACGATTGTACTTACTGTGAATTTGGCAATCTAACGCGAAATGCTCACAGCAGGCGGGCGTCGAACGGCAGCGGCAGGAGGTCTTTGAGGCGATGGGTCCCCTTGTGCTCGGTCAGGTTGGCGAGGAACACCTCGAGGTCGCCGCCGAACTCCCACAGAATCTGCCGGCAGGCGCCGCAGGGGGGCGTCGGCTCGCCGGTGTCGGCGACCACGGCGACCGCCACGAACTCGCGATGCCCCTCGGAGAGCGCCTTGAACATGGCGACGCGTTCGGCGCAGACGGTGAGGCCGTAGGTGGCGTTCTCGATGTTGCAGCCGGAGATGATGCTGCCGTCTGGCGTGAGCAGCGCGGCACCCACCTTGAAGCCAGAGAAGCGGGCGACCGCGTGCTCACGCGCGGCGCGCGCGGCGGCAACCAGCCGGTCCTTGTCGGTCACAGGTGCCCTCCCCTAGGCGCGCGCGATCACTGCGTTCAGGAGCGCGATGAACTGCCCGCGCACGCGCCTGGCCGTCTCCATCACTTCGTCGTGGTGCAACGACTGCGGCAGCACGCCCGCGGCCATGTTCGTGATGCACGAGATGCCGAGCACCTCGATGCCCATGTGCCGTGCCGCGATGGCCTCGGGCACGGTCGACATGCCGACGGCGTCCGCACCGATGACCCGCAGGTAGCGAATCTCGGCCGGGGTCTCGTAGCTGGGCCCGAGCAGACCGGCATAGACGCCGTGCCGCACGGTGACGCCGAGCGCCGCGGCAGCCTCGTCGGCCACGCCACGCAGGCGCCGCGAGTAGACCTCGCTCATGTCCGGGAAGCGCACGCCGAAGCGCTCGTCGTTCGTGCCGACCAGCGGGTTGTTGCCGATCAGGTTGATGTGATCGTCGATCACCATCAAGGCGCCTTGGTCGAAGCGCGTGTTGATGCCGCCGGCGGCGTTAGTGAGGACGAGCACCTTCACGCCGAGGAGCCCGAGCGCCCGCACGGCGAAGGTGACGGTCTTCAGATCGTGCCCTTCGTAGACATGGCAGCGTCCGGCCAGCGCCGCGATGGTGCGGCCACCGGCCGTGCCGATGACCAGGCGCCCCTCGTGACCGATGACGTTCGACGCCGGCCAGTGCGGCAGGTCGCTGTACGGCAGCGAGACCGCGTCGCCGAGCGTGCCGGCAAAGTCGCCGAGCCCAGAGCCGAGCACAATGGCGAGGTCGGGCACCGTCGAGATGCGCGCGCGGATGTAGTCCGCAGCGTCCTTCACGTCGTCGTAGTACGCCATCAGAGCAGAAATCCCGCGATCGTCGCGGTCATGAAGTTGGCGAGCGTGCCGGCGAACATGGCGCGCAGGCCGAGCCTGGCGAGGTCATGACGACGGCTCGGGGCCAGCCCGCCGATGCCGCCGATCTGCATCCCGATCGAGCTGAAGTTGGCAAAGCCGCAGAGCGCGAAGGTCGCAATCGTGAACGACTTCGGATCGAGCGACGCCTTCAGCGGGCCGAGTTGCGAATAGGCCACGAACTCGTTGAGCGCCATGCGGGTGCCGAGCAGGTTGCCGATCGTCGGCGCGTCCTTCCACGGCACACCCATCGTCCAGGCGATCGGCGCGAATACCCAGCCGAAGATGCGGCCGAGGCTCAGCTCGCCGCCGCCCGGCCACGGAACCGCGCCGAGCACGGCGTTCACCAGCGCGATGAGCGCGAGAAACGAGATGAGCATGGCGCCGACGTTCAGCGCGAGCTGCAGCCCTTCGTGGGTGCCGCGGCCCGCCGCGTCGATGACGTTGACGTCGGTCTTCTCCACCCGCAGCGTGACCGACCCCATCGTCTTGGGAATCTCGGTTTCGGGCACGAGCATCTTGGCCATCATGATCGTGCCTGGTGCCGTCATGATGACCGCCGTGAGCAGGTGGCGCGCCTCGATGCCGAAGGCGATGTAGGCGGCCATGATGCCGCCCGAGATGTGCGCCATGCCCGAAGTCATCACCGTCATCAGCTCGGAGCGCGTCATCTCCGGCAGGTACGGCCGGATGGTGAGCGGTGCCTCGGTCTGCCCCATGAAGATGCTGGCCGCGACGTTCAGCGACTCGGCGCCGCTCGCCTTCATCACGCGGTGCATCACCACGGCGAACACGCGGACGATGAGCTGCATGACGCCGAAGTAGTAGAGGATGGCGAACAGCGCGGCGATGAAGATGATTGTCGGCAGCACCTGGAACGCGAAGATCACCGCGTACTGCGCGCCGTCGGGGCCGATGGCGCCGGTCATCGCGCGACCCCAGACCGTGGCGTCACCGAGCGGTCCGAACACGAACGAGGCGCCGACGTTCGAGAACGCCAGCAGTTTCGTCATGTAGCCGCCGACGGTGGTGAACACGGCCTGGCCGATGCTGGTCTTCAGCACGATGAAGGCGAAGACGATCTGCAGCCCGAGGCCCCAGGCGACGGTTTCCCAGTTGATGGCCTTGCGGTCGGTCGAGAACACATACCCGATACCGAGAATGACAGCTGCCCCGATCAGCGGCTGGATGTAATGCATCAGCGAACCTCACCGACGATGATGGCTCGAAGGGCCGGTGGCGCGTCGCCGATGGTCACGGCGCGGCTGATCAGGGTGAGCGCGGCGTCGAGCTTCGCCTGCTCCCGGTAGTGCAGTTCCAGAATGGGCTCACCGGCCGACACCTGCCGGCCCGGCTTGGCCAGGATGATGATGCCGACGGCCGGATCGACCGCATCCTCGACGCGGTCGCGCCCGGCCCCGAGCATGACGGACGCGCGTCCAATCAACTCGGCGTCGAGTCGTGCCACGTAGCCGGCACGAGTGGCGGGGACGAGATGGCGCGACGGCGCCGTCGGCAGCAGCGAATAGTCGTCGACGACGCGCGGGTCGCCGCCCTGGCCTTCGATGATGCGGCGGAAGCGTTCGAGCGCCGCGCCGGAGGCAATGGCCGCGCGCACCCGCTTCTCGGCATCGTCGCGGTCACTGGCCACCTTGCCGAGCAGCAGCATACGGAGCGTCAGTTCGAGTGAGCAGTCGACGAGGTCGGCCGCGCCGTGGCCCTTCAGGGCCTCGAGGCACTCGATCACCTCGAGCGCGTTGCCGACCGCCACGCCGAGCGGCATGTCCATGTCGGTGATGACGGCTTCGGTGCGGACGCCAGACGCGTTCCCGATCGACACCAGCGACTCGGCGAGCCGCCGCGAGTCGGCCTCGGTCTTCATGAAGGCGCCGCTGCCGGTCTTGACGTCGAGCACGAGCGCGTCAATCCCTTCCGCGATCTTCTTGCTCATGATCGAGGCGCTGATCAGGGGGATGCTCTCGACCGTGCCGGTCACGTCGCGCAAGGCATACAGCTTCTTGTCGGCTGGGGCGATCTGCGTGGTCTGCCCGAGCATGGCGCAGCCGTCGCGCTCGAGTGCCGCACGCATCTCCTCGAGCGACAGGGCCGTCCGGAACCCGGGAATCGACTCGAGCTTGTCGAGCGTGCCGCCGGTGTGGCCGAGCCCGCGCCCGGACATCATCGGCACCGGGACGCCGCACGCCGCGGCGATCGGGGCGAGCACGAGCGAGGTCTTGTCGCCGACGCCGCCGGTGCTGTGCTTGTCAACCTTCACGCCCGGCAGGTCGGAGAGGTCGACCGTGATGCCCGAATGCACCATCGCGTCGGTGAGCCAGGCGGTCTCCTGCGTGGTCATGCCGCGCAGCAGGATGGCCATCAGCAGCGCGGATGCCTGATAGTCTGGCAACGCACCGGTCGTGGCACCCTGCACGAACGCGAGAATCTCCTCGCGCTCGAGCGCGTGGCCATCGCGTTTCTTCATGATGATGTCGACGGTGCGCATCCCGGGCGAGTATATCGAACCTGCGGTACAATCCCGGACAATGTCCGATGTTGCCGCCGCCTTGGACGCGGCGCGACTCACAGCATTCGTGCGTGCATTCAAGGCGGCCGCGCGCTCCGTCGTCCTCTACCCTGAGTCGCACCCCGCCATTGCCGTCACCCTCGGACGGCTGACGCAACTGACCTCCCCGCCGCTGCTCACGGCCCCCTTTCGCGTCAGCGTGACCGCCGACTCCCTGCGCCTCGACGGAGCCGCCGTGGCCAGGCCAGACGCCGCCATCGGCGAAATCGCGGAGTTGCTGCACGCCCATCTAATCGGTGAGCTCACCGTGCTGCCTGGCGGCGACGAGTCGGCCTGGCGCCAGTTCCTCCTGCTGATCGGACGGGCGCCCGAAGCCGTTCGCGACGAAGGCGGCATCGCACGCCTGTGGGCGACGCTGGCTGGACGCCATGTCGAGGTGCGGGAGATCGACTACGCCGCGGTGCTGCGCGAGCGCGGCCTCGGTGCGGCCGCGACGTGGAAGAATGTCGTCGCCAACTGCCTCGCCGGCAACAACATCGAGATCCCGGAGGAACTGCTCCAGGCCTTACTGGACGGCGCCAAGACGAGCGGCATCCTCGCCGGCATCCTCGCGGAGTTCGATCACGCCAGCACGGATCGGCCGAGCCTGCAGACGCGCGCCGCCGCACTCGTCCGGTTGCTCGGCGGCCTGGTGCGGGCAGTCACGACGCGGTCACCAGAGCGGGCGGACGCCGTGATGCGCGAACTGGCGGACGCTATGGGGCGTCTGAACCCGGACATGCTCGCCACGCTGACCCAGGCTCGTGGCGGCGAGCCGGACCTGAGGGGCGACGAGCCGACGCTGCAGGCGGTGCTCGGGCACATGAGCGACGGCACCATCAGCCAGTTCGTGGCGACCCACGCACCAGCATTCGGCGCGTCGATCGACCGGGTCGTCCAGGCCTTCCAGTCGCTGGTGGTGGATGGCGACCGGCGCGAACGTCTGGTCTCGATGGCCCGCGAGTCGGCCGCGCAGGACGCCGCGGGTGATGCCGGCTTCGACCAACGATGGCAGGGAGTGGCGCAGAAACTACTGACGCATTACTCCGACGAGTCGTACGTCTCCGACACTTATGCGCGTGAGCTCGGCATGGCCCGGGCGCAGGCGATCCAGATCGAGCAGTTGAACGAGGATCCGCCTGAGCGGGTGGCCGCCTGGCTGGGCACAGTGTCGACGACGGAGCTGCGGCGCCTCGACCTCACCCTCATGCTCGACCTCCTGCGGCTGGAACGGGAACCGGCGCGACGGACCGGTCTGGCCACACCATTGCTGATGCTGCTCGAGGACCTCTTCCTGGTGGGCGACTTCGAGGCCGCCCAGTCGCTCCTCGCCGCAGTACACGAGGAAGACGCCGACCCGTCCACCGAGCCGGCGCGTCGGACACTGGCGTCAGCCGTCACCACCGGGCTCGTCACACCGGCGACGATGCGGCACCTGGTCGGCCACCTCGGCACGTTCGAGCCGCCGCAGTTCGAGCGGGCCAGGCAGATCTGCCTGCTGCTGGGCGAACAACTGGTGACGCCGCTAGCCGAGGCGCTGGCCATCGAGGAGCGGACCCGCACTCGCGAGCGCCTGACCGAACTCCTCATCGGCTTCGGCCGCATCGGCCGGCAGCACGTCGAACAACTGAAGTTATCGGCGAACCCAGCGGTCCGCCGCACCGCGATCTACCTACTGCGCGAATTCGGCGGCAGCGACGCCCTGCCGGAACTCGCCGAGCTGCTCGATGACGCCGAGCCTGGCGTGCAACGCGACGCCGTCCGCGCCATTCTCAACATCGGCACCGACGATGGCTATCGCGTGCTGGAACAGGCGCTCGAAGGGGGCACGGCGCGGTCGCGCGAGGCCATCATGCACGCGCTCGGCACGCGCGACGAGCGCGCCACCCCGCTGCTCGTCTACATCGTCGAACACGTCGACCACCGCGGCGAGTTGCAGTGGGTGTATGTCCGCGCCCTCGAACTGCTCGGGCAATCGCGCGATCCGGAGTCGGTTCCGGCGCTGACGGCCGCGCTGCACCGCGGCGAGTGGTGGGCGCCGCGACGGACGCACTCGCTGCGCTCGGCGGCAGCGGCGGCCCTGACCCGCCTCGGCACCGCCACGGCGGTCGACGCGCTCGAGGATGCGGTGGCCCATGGCTCGCGCGGTGTGCGCCGGGCCGCGCGTCCGCACCTCGACGCGGTCAGGCACCGTACAGGCGGAGGGCACCGCTGATGGCGCCACGGGCCCAGCTCGCCGAGGAACTGCTCAGGAGGCTCGCGGCATCGCTGCGCGCCGGCCAGCTGTACTCGAAGGGGCATCCGGTCATCACGCGAAACCTCGATAGCCTGTATCGCGCCATCGACGGACTGCACGACCTGTCGCCGACGCTCGTCGTCGGCATCGTCGGCGACGAGTTCATCGTTGACGAGGTCCCGGTGCCGCGCGCGGAGGCGCTGGCGCCGCTGGTGCGCCGACTGCGGCAGATCGGCGTCGAACGCATCACCATCGAGAAGGGCGTCGATCGGGATGAGATCGCCTGCCTCGCCGAGGTCGTGTCGTCGACGACGGCCGGCGAGGGCGAGGTCGCCTTCCCGTCGCTGCCGCACATCCGCGTCGGCCGGGTCAGCGTGGCGGAACGCATCGAGGGGGCGACGGCCGACATGGCCAGCTTCCGGCGCATCTACGCCGATGCGGTGCGGTCGGCCGAGGGAGTGTGGGACACCGCGAAGGCCGAAGGGGCGCCCGACGTCACCGTCGCGCGCCAGCTGGTGGACGGCCTGGCGCAGGCGGTCTCCCAGAACCGGACGGCGTTGCTGGCCTTGACCGCACTGCGCGAGTACGACAACTACACCTTCACCCACATGGTGAACGTGTCGATCCTCGTGATGGCGCAGGCGCGCGCACTCGGCATCGATGGCCCGCTGCTGCGGGAGTTCGGGCTCGCCGCACTGATGCACGACATCGGCAAGATCCAGACGCCGCTCGACATCCTCAACAAGAGCGGCGCCCTCACCGCCGAGGAGTTCGCGGTGATGAAGCGCCACCCCATCGACGGCGCCGAGATGCTGCGCGGTACGCCGGATGTGCCGACGCTGGCGCCGGTCGTGGCATTCGAGCATCACCTCAGGCTCGATGGCAGCGGCTACCCGGAGGGGGTGAGGCGCCCGTCGATGAACCTCGGCACGATGCTCTGCGCCATCGCCGACGTCTACGATGCGATGCGCTCGAACCGGGTCTACCAGACGGCCTTCCCCACCGCGCGCATCCTGGCGGTGCTCGAGGCGAACGACGGCCATCGGTTCGACATGCGCCTCGTGCGCCGCTTCGGGCAGTTGATCGGCGTCTATCCCGTCGGCAACCTGGTGACGCTGGCAACCGGTGAGATCGCGGTGGTCGTGAAGACCCACGCGCCGGATCCTCATCGCCCGCACATTCGCATCATCATCGACCAGCACGGCACCAGGCTGGTGCGCCCAATCGACGTGCAGCTCTGGGCATGTGCAGACCAGGGCGTGCTGGCGCCACAGATCGCGGGACCGGCCGATCCGGCGCTGGTAGGCATCGACCCGCTGACGCTGCTATAAGAGGAAGTCTATGCGTCGAATCATGACTGCGGTTACCGTTGCTGTCGCTGCGTCTGTCCTGCTGTCGGCAGCCGAGGCGGCGCCCAAACTGGTCGTCCTGATCGTGGTCGACCAGATGCGTGCCGACTACGTCGAACGGTTTCACGACGACTGGTCGTCTGGCCTGCGGCGGATCGTGGACGACGGCGCCTGGTTCACCAGGGCGGCGTATCCCTACCTCACGACAGTCACCTGCGCGGGCCATGCCACTGTCGCGACAGGCGCCTATCCGCACACGCACGGCGTCTTTGCCAACACCTGGTTCGATCGTGAGCGGAGCGCCGTCATTCCGTGCACCGACGATCAGCAGGCGCGCGTCGTGTCGTACAACCATGACGCCAATAGCCGCACCGGTCCCGGCCGCCTGATGGCGCCGACACTCGCCGACCAGATGCGGGCGCAGAACGGTCGCGTGGTGACGCTGGCCCTCAAGGCGCGCAGCGCCATCATGATGGCCGGCCATGGCGGCGACGCCGTCACCTGGATTTCCGAGTCGCTCGATGGCTGGGAAACGTCCACGGCCTACTCGAAGGAACCGGTTCCGGCGGTGAAGGCCTACACGTCGGCCAATCCGCTCGAGGCCGACTTCGGGAAGGTCTGGACGCGGCTGCTGCCGCCCTCGCGGTACCGCGACCCCGATGACGGCCTGGCGGAAGACCCCTTGAAGGGATGGACGTCGACCTTTCCGCATCCACTGCGCGGCGAGAACGGCCGTCCCGATGCGAGCTACTTCGACCAGTGGCAACACAGCCCGTATGCCGACGCCTACGTGGCGCGCATGGCGGCGGCGCTCGTCGAGAGCATGCAACTCGGCAAGCGCGACACGCCCGACTTTCTGGGCGTCAGCTTCTCGAGTCCTGATCTGGTTGGTCATTCGTTCGGGCCGCACAGTCAGGAAGTGCAGGATATGTACTCGAACCTGGACCGGTCCGTCGGCACGCTGCTCAACGAACTGGACCGGCTCGTCGGTCCAGGGCAGTACGTGCTCGGCCTGACCGCCGACCACGGGGTCACCGACGTCCCGGAGCAACTGCGCAAGGCCGGTCGCGACGGCGGCCGCGCCAGCGGTAGCGCCGTCCTCAGTGCCGGTGAAGCGCGCGCGGTGCGCGATGTCGGCGTCGGCAAGTACCTGTCGCGCCTGAACGGCAACGACATCTACTTCGAGCCGGGCATGTACGACCGCCTCAGGCGACACCCCGCCACACTCAAGGCGATGACCAGCGCCATGGCCAAGGTGTCTGGCGTGCAAAAGGTATTCACCTCGGATGAAGTGGCGAACGCCGCCGGGGCGTCCGACCCGTTGCTGCGCGCGGCGGCGCTCAGCTACGTCAAGGGGCGCAGCGGCGACCTGATTCTGGCGCTCAAGCCGGGCTGGATGTTCAGCGCTTCAGGCACCACGCACGGCAGCGCCACGTCTGACGACCAGCGCGTGCCGCTGCTGCTGTTCGGCCAGGGCGTCAAGCCCGGGCACTACGACGCGCCTGCCTCCCCGGCCGATGTCGCGCCCACGCTGGCCGCCGTCGCCGGTCTTGCGCTGCCAACAGCGGAAGGGCGCGCCCTCAGAGAGGCCCTGCGCTGACGCGGCAACCGCGGACCCTCGGTGGCGAGCGAACGCCCGCCGTCGAGGCCGGCGTCTTCACGACGCGGGTGCTGGCGGTGGTGCGACGCATTCCGCCCGGACGGGTCGCCACCTACGGCTGCATTGCCGAACTGGCGGGGCGCCCCGGTGCGGCGCGGGCCGTCGGCAACATCATGAGCGAAGGCGGACGGCCCGCTGTGCCGGCGCACCGGGTGATTGCCGCGGGCGGCCGGCTTGGCGGATACGGCGGGCACGAGCAGCTCAAACGCTCGCTGCTTCTGGCGGAAGGCGTCACATTTCGCGGCGCCCGCGTGCATCCGTTCCGTGCACTCGAGTGGACCGGACCATCCCGCCGACTGTCCCGCTGAGTCGTTCGTGCCTCAGCTGCCCAGGCACCGTGATTGCGGCAGTTTTATAATGCACAGTACAGTTCGACCGTTTTTCGCAGGAGGCGCAATGAAGAAGGTTATTCTCGCGGCCGCTCTCGTCATGGGTTTGGTGACGCCGCTCACGATCTCAGCGCAGACCAGGCCGGCGAACCCCGCGCTTGGCAGCGTGACGCTGAACCGCAAGGTCACTGCCGACGGCCAGCCGCTGGCAGCTGGCACCTACCAGGTACGGCTCAGTGCCGACGAGCCGAAGCCGGTCGTGGGCCAGTCGGCCGAAGGCGCGCGATATGTCGAATTCGTGCGGGGCGGCAAGGTCGTCGCGCGTGAGGTGGCGACGGTCGTCTCGGATGCCGACGTGAAGTCGATCGTCAAAGGACCGCAGCCGGCGCGCGGCGGCGTACGGGTTGAATTGCTGAAGGGCAACGACTACGTGCGGGTCTGGATCAATCGCGGCGGCACCAACTACATCATCCACATGCCGCCGGTGGCGTAGACGCGACGGCCAGGAGGGTCAGGAAAGTCAGGATGGTCGGGAGGGCGCGCCTCCTGTCCGTCCAGCCCTTCCCGATCCTCCTTGCCGTCCTGACCTTGCCTACACCGCCATCACGTCGAACTGTTCGTGGTGCAGCTGGAAGTCGGGCTTTACCGTCACGTCCTTGCCGAGCGACGCCTTCAGGTCTTTCATCACGTCGCTTTCCTCTTCCTTCAACGCGCGCGCAATCTCCGGATTCACCCGCAGCAGCAGTTGCTGGCCGTTCAGGTCGGTGCCGATCTTCTTCACCTCGGCGAGGATCTCGTAGCAGATCGTCGATGTGTTCTTGATGGTGCCGGTCCCCGAGCAGTACGGACACGGCTCGGTCATGACGCGCTCGAGACTCTGCTTCACGCGCTTGCGCGTGATGATGATCAGGCCGAAGTCTGATACCTGCAGCGCTTTCGACGGTGACCGGTCCTTCTTCAGCTCGAGTTCGACCGCCGTCAGCACCTTCTGCCGGTTTTTCTTCTCCTCCATGTCGATGAAGTCGAGGACGATGATGCCGCCCAGGTCGCGCAGGCGTACCTGCCGCACGATCTCCTTCACCGCTTCGAGGTTCGTCTTGACGATGGTGTCCTCGAGCCGCCCTTCCTTGTTCTTCTTGCCGACGAAGCGGCCGGTGTTCACGTCGACCGCCACCAGCGCTTCGGTCTGGTTGATGACGATCGAGCCGCCTGACTTGAGCCACACCTTGCTCTTCAGCGCCTTGTCGATCTCGGCCTGGACCCCGTACTCCTCGAAGATCGGGAACGGCTTGCTGTAGAGCTTCACCTTCGGCGCAAGGTTCGGGAGGATCCGCTGCACCAGTTCCAGCGTGCGCTGGTATTCCTGCGGGTGGTCGATGCGGATCGCCTGGAAGTCCTCGGTCAGCAGGTCGCGCAGCAGCTTGCCGACCAGACTCTGCTCGCGGTAGACGACGGCAGGCGCGCGCGACGATTCCATGCGCTGGCGGATGTCGGTCCAGATCGCATGGAACGCCTCGAGGTCGCTGATGATGTCTTCCTTGGGCCGGCTGGCGGCGGCCGTGCGGATGATCACGCCGCCCGTGAAGCCGTGCGACTCGCGGAACTCCTTGACGATGCCGCGCAGGCGCGCCCGCTCTTCGCGCGACTCGATCTTGCGCGACACACCGACGTGGTCGACCGTCGGCATGAAGACCAGGAAGCGCCCCGGCATGGTGACGTGCGAGGTGAGACGGGCGCCCTTCGTGCCGAGCGGCTCCTTCACCACCTGCACCAGGATTTCCTGCCCTTCCTTCAGCAGGTCCTCGATGCGCGGCTGCTCCTTCGGCTCGTCCCGCTTTCGGGCAGCGGACTGCCCGTCCTGCCCCTCCTGCCCTTTGAGCTCGTCTTCGTCGCCGCCTTCGAGCCGTTCGAACTCCTCGAGGGTGTCGACGACCTCGGCGACATAGAGGAACCCGTCGCGCTCGAGACCGAGATCGATGAAGGACGACTGCATGCCGGGAAGCACTTTCGATACCCGGCCCTTGTAGACATTGCCGACGACACCGCGGTGCCGTTCACGCTCGACAAAGATCTCCGCGACGAGATCGTCCTCGAGGATGGCCACCATCGTCTCGTGGCCATTGGAGGAGATGATCATCTCCTTGGTCATGCACGAACTCCTGGGCGATGGGCGATGGGCGATGGGCGGAGGGCGGTGCCGCACGCGGCCTCGCCTATCGCCTATCGCCTATCGCCCATCGCCTGAAAAGGTCAGTTCGTGAATCTGCGCATTCTCACGTTGAGCACCAGCCCGAATGCGGCGAGCGTGGCGATCATCGAGGAGCCCCCATAGCTCATGAGCGGTAGTGTGAGGCCCTTCACGGGTGCCAGTCCTGCCGACATCGTGATGTTGTAGATCACCTGAAAGGTGAAGCTGGCGAGCACACCGAGCACGAGATAGGAGCCGAGGCGATCCTTAGCCAGACGAGCCGCCTCGAGCGTACGCAGAATCACGAACAAATAGAGACCGAGCGCCACGAGGACGCCGGCGAACCCCTGTTCCTCGGCCAGCACCGAGAAGATGAAATCGTTGTGAGCCACGGGGAGGAACCGCAACTGACCTTGCGTCCCCTGCATGTACCCCTTGCCCGCCAATCCGCCTGACCCCACCGTGATCCGCGCCTGGATCTGCTGGTATCCGGCGCCCTTCGCGTCCTGTGAGGGGTCGATGAACGTTGAGATGCGACTCTTCTGGTAATCCTTCAGCGCAAACTTCCACGCCACCGGCGCGATCAGCACGAGGCTGAGCGCCATGTAACCGAGAATGCGCATCTGCATGCCGGCAAGATACGCAATGGCCATGAATACGGGAATCAGCGTCACGGCCGTGCCGAGATCCGGTTCCTTTGCAATCAGCGCCAGCGGCAGGCAGGTGAGGCCGCCGGCAATCGCGAGATCGCTCCAGGCAGGCATGCCGCGGGTCTCGCCGAAGTACTTGGCGAGGACCAGCGCCACACCGACCTTGGCGAATTCCGACGGCTGCAGGTTGAACCCGCCGAGCGGAATCCAGCGTCGCGCCCCCATCTGCACCGTGCCGAGGAAGAGCACGTAGAGCAGGACCGCGAGCAAGGCGATGTAGAAGAGATGGGACTTGTCGGTGAACCAGCGGTAATTGAGCGACAGCGTGACCACCATCGCGATCGTGCCGAGACCGATGGCGTACAGCTGCGTGACGTACAGGTGCGAGTTGCCCCTGGTGGGGTCCGAGGTGGCGCTGAAGATCATCGCCACACCGATCGCGCAGAGCGCGAAGAGGGCGATGAGCAGCGCCCAGTCGATGTGGTGGTAGAGGCGTCGTTCGAACACGTGGTCCTGGTAAATACTACGGCTTTAGGTTCGGAACAATGACCGGCTTCGGTGGCAGCGGACGCCCTTCCTGCTTGGCAAAGAAGGTGTCCAGGACATGCCTGGCGATGGCCGCCGCGTTCGAACCGTGCACGCCATGTTCGAGAAAGATGACGCCGGCAATCTTCGGATTATCGCGCGGCGCGAAGAATGGGAACCAGCCGTTGTCGCGGAGGTCCTTGGTGGTGTTGCCCGCTGCTGCCAACTTGCCGGCATTGGAAATGACCTGGGCGGTGCCGGTCTTGCCCGAGACGTCGTAGCCCGCGAGTTGCGCGTTGTGCCCGGTGCCCGCGCCGTTGACCACCAGGAAGAGGCCATCGCGAATCGCCTGCAGATGCTCCGGGTTGATGGTGACAATCGACTGTGGCGGTGGTGTGGGGAGCGGCTTCCACCCCGTCCCATCGTCAACCGCCTTGAGCAGGTGCGGCGTGACGCGAGTGCCGCCGTTGGCCAACGTCGCCATGTAGACGGCCATCGAGACCGGGGTGACGGCGACCGCGCCCTGGCCGATGCCAACCGACACGGTCTCGCCGGCGTACCACTTTTCCTTCTTCACGCGCTGCTTCCACTCGGACGACGGCACCAGCCCCTGCACTTCGTTCGGCAGGTCGATGCCGCTCTTCACGCCGAGCCCGAGGAGCGTTGCCCACTTATTGATCTTGTCGATGCCGACCATGTTGGCGACGGTGTAGAAGTAGACGTTGCACGACTGCTCGATCGCGTGCCTCAGGTCAATCGATCCGTGCCCACCCTTGTTCCAGCAGGCGAACGTATGGCCGTAGAACGTGGCGTGACCTGGGCACGACACGCGGAAGTCGGGGGTGATGATCCCCTCCTCCATCGCGGCCAGCGCGACGGCCATCTTGAAGGTCGAGGCTGGCGAGTAGCGCCCCTGAATGGCGCGGTCGTTCAGCGGCCGGTCATCGTCGGTGGTGAGCGCCGCCCAGGTGGCACGGTCGATACCGGAGGAGAAGGCGTTCGGGTCGTAGGCCGGGCGGCTGGAGAAGCCGAGCACCTCGCCATTCGACGGGTCAAGAATGACAGCGGCGCCGTTGAAGTCGCCGATTGCGTCGAACGCGTCCTCGATGGCTTTCTGGATGTCGAAGTCGATGGTGAGCTGCAGGCGCTTCCCCTCGGTCGGCTGCACCTCCTCGAGCGTCCGCACCTCGCGCCCGGTGCTGTTGACGACGACGTGCTTCGCACCGTCCTCGCCCTTCAGCAGCGCGTTGTAGATCTTCTCGACTCCTGATTGCCCGATGATGTCGCCGCTTTTCAGGTCGGCCGCTCCGCCCACCTGCGTGTCGCTCACTTCGCCGACGTAGCCGAACAGGTGCGCGGCGAGCATCTCGGGATACTGGCGGGTCGGCACCTGCTGCACGACGATGTCGGGGAGTTCGCTCGCGAGGCGGCGCGCCGTGACGGCGGCCACCTGCGCCAGCGACGAGTCCTGCACGATGGTAATCGGGCGGTACGACGGCTCGCGGCGGTGCCGCTCGACGATTTCTCGGACCGACGCCTCTTCGAGGCCGAGCACCTGGGCCAGCAGCCGGATCGTGCGGTTGATGTCCTTCGTCTGCTCGCGGACGATCGAGATGCTGTACGAGTGGCGGTTCTCGACGAGCACCTTGCCGTCGCGGTCGAACAGCACGCCGCGTGGGGCGCGCAGCGGCAGCGTCCGCTGGTGGTTGTTCTCCGCCATCTCCCGGAAGCGGTCGTGCTGGACGACCTGCAGGTACCAGAAGCTCATGGCCAGTGCCGAGAACAGCACCATGGTCACGTATTGGAGGACGCTCAGCCTGAGCCCGAGGCGCCGCCGTTCCTCGTGAAATGCCATTACAAAAATACTCGCACGAATCGGCCCGGCCACAGCCGGACACTACGAGAGATCGTCACGCCCTGGCACCATGGCCTCTTTATCGACGGAACCGGCTTCTGGCCGCGCGGCGCCGCTCGACGGCGCCAGGCAGCAACTCGATGACCTTGAACACCAGCACGCCGACCACCGCGTTGCCCACCCCCTGCACGGCGACTGCGGCGAACGGGGCGCCGAAGTGCCGGAGGCCCAGCAGTTCGTAGAGTCCCATAAAAATGACGGCATTGAGCACCGTCGCCAGAAAGAACACCACGAAGCGCGAGGCCGAATGGGTCACGATGAACTGGGTGCCGACGATTCCCGCCAGATAGCCCACCACCGTCTTCGACAAGCCGGCCATCCCGAGCACCCCGCCCGACAGGACGTCCTGCACGAGGCCGGCGAAACTGCCCGTCAGCAGACCGGTCACCCGTTCCGAGGCGAGCGCGTTGTACACGACGACGACCAGCACCAGGTCGACGGCGCCGGCAGCCAGCCAGCGGTCAACGGTGGTCTGGCTGGCGATGGCCGCGGCCGTCGCCAGAAGCACCCACGCTGCTTTCACTCGGGCTTCTCCGCCTCTGCATCGACCGCGCCGACCCGCTGCGCCGGCGTCGGCGTCAGTACCACCAACACATCCTCGAGCGACGAGAAGTCGACCGCCGGACGGATGCCGATGGTCCGGTAGGTCACTCCGCTCTTCTCGACCGTGTCGACCTGGCCGATGGCGAACCCCTTGGGGTAGATCCCGTCGATACCGGACGTGACAACGAGGTCGCCGACGGCCACGTCGGCGATCTCGGAGACGAATTCGAGCCGCAGGCGGTTGTCGCCGGCGCCGACCACCACTCCCTGCGCCCGCGAGCGTTCGATGAGCGCACCCGCCGCGGCGTTCCGGTCGACGAGCAACTGCACCCGCGACGCACGCGGCCCGGCCACCACCACCCGGCCAACCACACCCTTGGGGCCAAGCACGGCCATGTCGGCCTTCAGCCCAAGGCGGGTTCCCTTGTCGATGGTGACCGTGCGGAAATCGGGGCTGGCCGCAGCCCCGATGATCTGAGCCGCGGCGATCTGGAGTTCGGTGCTGCTGCCGAGTTGCAGGATCGATTCGAGGCTTCGCGACCGGTCAGCCAGCGCTCGCTGCCGCTGAATCTCGACCCTGGCGCTGGACAGTTCCTGACGCAGCGCCTCGTTTTCGGCGCGCACGTTCCGCAGGGCGACGTAGCCGCTCCACGCCCCGCCCACGCCGTTCAGCACGGCCGACGTGCCGCGCTGCACCTCGGCGAAGGCGCCAAAGGTGACGGTCTCGAGGATCGGCACGCCCGTCCGCGAGTTCACCTGCGCTGAGATCAGCACGAGGTGGCCAATCGCAACCGCGAGAAACAGGTAACCGGCGCGGAGCCGGACATCCAGAAGGGCCATAAGCACGCAACGACCGCCAGCCCGGAGGCCCGAGCCACGCGGAGCGTGGCAGGGTCCGTCGAGCCGGCCGTCAGTCGATCGAGATCTTCCGGAGGAGGTTGAAGTCGGACAGCATCTTGCCCGCGCCGAGCACGACCGACGAGAGCGGATCTTCGGCCATGGCGACCGGCAGGCCGGTTTCCTCGCGCAGGCGCTTGTCGAGGTTCTTCAGGAGCGAACCGCCGCCGGTCAGCACGATGCCGCGGTCGACGATGTCGGCAGACAACTCGGGCGGCGTGCGCTCGAGCGCGACGCGGACGGCGTCGACGATGACGTTGACCGTTTCGGCCAGCGCCTGACGGATTTCGGCGTCGCTGATGGTGATGGTCTTCGGCACGCCCTCGATCAGGTGCCGGCCCTTGATTTCCATCGTCAGCTTCTGCTCGAGCGGGAAGGCCGACCCGAGTTCCATCTTGATCTGCTCGGCGGTGCGTTCGCCGATGAGCAGGTTGTAGGTCTTCTTGATGTACTGGATGACCGCCTCGTCCATCTCGTTGCCGGCGACGCGCACCGCCTTGCTGTAGACGATACCTGCGAGCGAGATGACGGCGATGTCGGTGGTGCCGCCGCCGATGTCGACGATCATGTTGCCGAACGGCTCGGTGATCGGCATGCCGGCGCCGATGGCTGCAGCCATCGCTTCTTCGACGAGGTGGACTTCGCTGGCCTTGGCGCGGTACGCGCTGTCCTTCACGGCGCGCTTCTCCACCTGCGTGATCTCGCTCGGCACGCCGATGACGATGCGCGGCCGGACCCACACGTTGCGGTTATGCGCCTTCTTGATGAAGTAGGTCAGCATCTTCTCGGTGACCTCGAAGTCGGCGATGACACCGTCCTTCATCGGCTTGATCGCGACGATGTTGCCGGGCGTGCGCCCCAGCATCTCCTTCGCTTCCTTGCCGACCGCCTCGACGCGGCCGGTCACCTTGTTGATGGCCACGATCGAGGGTTCGTTGACGACAATTCCCTTACCGCGCGCATACACACAGGTGTTCGCGGTGCCGAGATCGATCGCCAGGTCACTCGAGAACAACGAGAGCATCGAACGAAGACTCAAACTGCCAACTCCTTCGGGATGAACCGGCCTGTGTTATCGGCCAGCGGCCGCGGCCTGGATACCGTTCTTCCCGCGATCTTTTACTCGGTACATCGCGGCGTCCGCCGCCTGCACCAGTTCGTCCGCCGCCATGGCCACATCGGGAAGCGTGGCCACACCCACGGACGCGGTGAGGTGAATATTGAGGCCGTCTGCGGCCAGAAAACCGTGCCTGGCAATCCGGTCGCGGATGCGCTCGGCCACAGCCAAGGCGCCCGGCGACCCGGTGTCCGGCAGGATCAACGCGAACTCGTCGCCTCCGAACCTGGCGACGATGTCGGTTTCACGGGCACTGCTGCGTATGACGCCGCCGGCTTCGACCAGCGCGCGGCTACCCGCAAGGTGACCATGTTTATCGTTGATCGATTTGAAGCCGTCCAGATCGATGAATAGCAGGGAAAGTGGACGGGAATTGCGGGCGGCCAGTCGCGTCTCGCGGCGCAGGGCCACATTCAGGTAGCGCGCGTTGTAGAGCCGCGTCAGGTCGTCGGTGACCGACAGCGCCTCCGTGCGCTTCAGGAGCAGCGCCGTATCGAGCGCGAAGCCGGCCGGACCGAGCAGCGCATCGAGGGCCTGCGCCGTGGCTGGACCCAGCGCGGGCGCTGTGGCGGACACGCCACGATCGACCCCGACCAGCGCGCCGATGATTTGCTCGCGGCCGCGCAGCGGCCAGGCCATCGCGGCCACGGCATCGCCCGGCTCGATACGGGGGTCGACGCGCAGGTCACCGGCCATCAGCGGTTGGTCGTGCCGCGCCACCCACGCGGCGGTGGCATGAATGGCCGGGCCGAGTTCCGGTGCATTGTTGACGTCGGCGAGGACGGCGAAGTGTTCCTGCGGCGGGTCGACCGAGACCAGCGCCCAGCAGGTCAGCGGGATCCACGAGGCGGCGCGCTCGACGAGGGCACGCGCAATCGGGTCGGGTTCGTGTGAGGCGTGGAGGGCCTGCACCAGATCGAGAAGGGTATCGCGGCGCGACAGGGTGGTGTAGAGTGCCCGCTGACTGGAGCGAAGGCGGGAGGCAAGCGGCAGATCACCGTACAGCCGACCGGGGGTGCCCGCGGCACCATCCCGCCGTCCTTTGGCGGACAATCCCGTCGCTCGACTTGCTGAAGACATCCAGTCGCAGCGCCAGGCTCGACTGCCAGACGCTAAGTTCTTCTATCCACGGCAAATATACCATAGGGTCTCGTGACTGACCCTTGCCACATCAGAAGGTACTGACTTACCATGGGCGTTTCCAAGGACCCCCGATGACCATGCTCGACCGGATGCGTCAGCATCGAAACTGGCTCAAGTGGAGCCTGGCACTCGTTTGTTTGGCGTTCGTAGTGTTCTATATCCCGGACT
>CALQBJ020000050.1 GCA_943328785.2 Bifidobacterium breve | reverse complement strand
GCGGCCGCCACCTGGCCCATGGGGACGAGGCGTGCGTCGGCCGTGAGCGCGGTCTGGCCCAGATAGATCGCCTTGATGTCGTTCTCGACCGTGCTCGATGGCAGCATGGCAGCGCTATTATCCACCGGATGTCCCTGCGCGAGTCGGTTGCGACGCCTGACGGAAAGCGCCGCTATGTCCGGACGCTGTTTGCCACCATTGCCGACCGCTACGACCTCATCACCGTGGTGCTGTCGTACGGGCAAGATCGTGCGTGGAAGCGGCGCCTGCTGCGCCTTGCTCCGCCGCGTGCCGGTCTGCGCGTCCTCGACCTGGCCACCGGCACCGGAGACATCGCCTACCTGGCGCACGAGGCCGGTGCGCACGTCACGGGGCTCGACGTCACGATGCGGATGATTCAGCTGGCCATCGCGAAGCGGCCCGATGGCGCCAGGCCCAGGTTCCTGGTCGGTGACATGTCGGCCCTGCCATTTCCCGCGGGCGCCTTCGATGTGGTCACCACCGGCTATGGTCTGCGGAACGTGCCAGACCTTGGCGGCGCCATCGATGAGATCGCGCGCGTGCTGGCGCCAGGGGGCCTGCTGCTCTCGCTCGACTTCAACCGTCCGGAAAACGCGGTCGTCCGCTCCGTCTACCTGGCCTACCTCACCGTCGTCGGCGGCGCGCTCGGATGGGTCCTGCACCGCGACCCGGACACCTACCGCTACATCCCGGAGTCGATCCGGCAGTATCCCGGAGCGTCCGGCGTCGTGCGCCTGCTGCGCGCACGCGGTTTTGCCGCTGCGTCAAGCCGCCCCGTGCTGGGCGGCTTCATGGCCATTCACGAGGCGAGAACCTGACGTGGAGGTCGATGTCTCACGGTGGTCCGGCGAAGGCGAGGTCACGCGACTGATCGTCGAGCGTTTGCGCACCGAGCCGCGCATTGCGCTGCTGCGCGTCGAGGATGCCCCGGCCACCCGGGAAGATGCGGGCTACCTGTTTCTCAGCAACGAGCTGTTCGTGCGGGCCCGGCTCGAGTCCCGACGCGAACCGGTGCGGCGCCTCGGCCTGTTTCCAGGCAGCCGGCGCGTCGATGTGCCGGCGCTCGGTCTGGCCGACATCGAGGCGGTGCTCTCGGGCGACGCGTCGATCGGTGCGCCCGACTTCAGCGACCAGGGGCTCATCCAGTACCTGCGCACCCAGCGAATCGTGCCGCCGTACCAGTCAAGGGGTTACAAACTGGTCGAACTCATCCGTATTTATTTCGTCGAAATCGAGCCGTCATCCTAATGCCGACGGGTATTCGAACCGACAATCCCGGAAGAGCCACCAGCGTCATCCCCCGGCGCTGGAGTTCCCCAATTCAATGACTCTCGTCCCGTCTCTCCTGCAGGCCATCGTTCTTATGGATGGCGAAGCACTGGTCCTGCACGTTGGCGACAAGCCGTATGTCGTCGCGGAAAGCGGGCAGGTCAGCCTCGCCAACGAGCCGCTGACGGCGGAAGCGATCGGCCAGGTCATCGACGAACTGCTGCCGCCAGAGTCGCTCCGCCTGCTGACCGACGTCGGGGCCACGCAGTGCGTGCTGCCGGTCAACGCCCAGTTCCCGAACGAAACCTTCAGCGTCGTGGCTGCGCGGGGCGGGGACGACCTCTGGCTCGAAATCCGCCGCGTCCATGTGACGGCCGCCGCTCAGTCTGCTGACACCGGAACCGACACGCCCGCCGAGACCGCGCCTCTGGTACCGGAGGCCTCCGAGCCGTTCACGCCAGCGCCGCCGCGCGAGTCGCGCCGCCGCACCGTGCAGCCCGAACGCCGCCGTGTCATCGAACCTGCCTCGCCCGACTCCGACGCCCAGTCGGCTGTGGTGCTGCCGCTCACCCGCACGCCGGTGAAGGCCGATGTGCCGCCGCCGCTCGCCGAAGCCGCGCTCTCCGGGCTCGACCGCCTGCTGCGCCTGGCGGCCGCGCGCGGCGCATCAACGCTGTACCTGGTGTCGGGCGCGCGCCCGTCCATCCGGATCGACGGGGAGGTGCGCACGCTCGACGGCGCTCCCGTGCTCGAGCCGAACGCCGTGGAAGCGTTGCTGCTGACGCTGATGCCCGAGCGCAGCGCCGAAGCGCTCCGCAGCGGCGCCGCCAGTGAGTGGATGTCCGAGTTCGACGACCTTGGCCGCGTCCGCTGCCTGAGCTTCCGCGACTACCGTGGACCCGGCGGCGTGTTCCGCATCATGCCGCAGCGCGCCGTCACCACGGAGCAGTTGGGGCTGTCGCGCGAGATCCAGGCGCTGGCGACCGAAACCGATGGCCTGCTGGTGGTGACCGGCCCGCGCCTGAGCGGCAAGCGGACGCTGCTGTCGGCCTTCGTCGACCACATCAACCGCACGCGTCACGTGCACCTCATCACCATCGAGCGCGATATCAACATCGTGCACGAGCGGTTGGGGTCGATGGTGAGCCAGCGTGAAGTGCATGGCGGCGGGCACATGGCCGATGCGGTGCGCAGTGCGCTGCGCGAAGACCCGGACGTGCTGGTGCTGGAAGACGTGCGCTCCTCCGAGCTCGTGGAGCTGGCGGTCGATGCCGCCGCCGCTGGACGGCTAGTCATCTGCGGGTTCCCCGCGCGAAGTGCGGCGGCGGCGATTGACGGCATCATCGACCTGTCGCCGCCCGAGGCGCGCCGCCGCATCCAGCTATTGCTGGCGCAGAACCTGCGCGGCGTGGTGGCGCAGGTGTTATTGAAGAAGACCGGCGGCGGCCGGTTGGCCGCGCGCGAACTGCTGCTGAATACGTCGGCGGTGGCGGGGTTGCTGGCGGAAGGCAAGACCTCGCAGCTCCCGCTTGCCATCGAGGGCGGCCGCAAGCACGGCATGGTGCCACTGAACGATGCGCTCGGCGGCTTCGCCCAGTGCGGCGCGGTCGACGTGCGGGAAGCCTACCGCTGCTCGGCCGACCGGCCCGGCCTCATCGCGCTGCTCCAGCGCCAGGGCGTCGACGTGTCGCAGGTGGAACGGCTGGCGTAGGCCCCGCCTTCCCGCCCTCGCCCCTACCTCTCCACGAACGGTTCGAGTTCCTTCAGCAAGTAGTCGAGGACGTGATCCTCGGTGAGGTGCGCCACCGACAGTTCGGCAATCGCACGTTCGTTCTCGACGACACGGCGGCCGCGCGAGCGGCGGGACGTGCCGATCACCAGCGGCTCATCGCCTGCCGCGTCGAGCGAGAGTTCGATGTAGTCGTCGGAGGTCTTCTCCGACACCATGCGTACCGCGCCAGACGGCGTCGAGACGACGAACGGGTAGCCGCTCGCCTTCAGCACGTTCGCCACCTGGCGGAACAGCGGGATGGCAATGGTGTCGAGGAAGGTGCCGTAGGCACGCGAGGCGTCCTCGGCGCGCTGGCGGCGTGCGGCCGCGGTGCGGTGCGCCTCGTCGATGGTGTCGGTGAGCCGCTTGCGAAGTACGGAGATTTCCATCAGATCACACCTCTTGCGCGCAGGTCGTCGATCTGCGCGGCGTCCAGGCCCAGGTCGTTTCCGAGCACGGCGTTCGTGTGCTCACCCAGCAGCGGTGGCGGCGTGCGCACCGAGCCGGGCGTGTCGGAGAACTTCACAGGCGTTCCAGTCATCTTCAGCATGCCGACGGTGGCATGCTCGAGTTCCACCAGCATCTCGCGCGACAGCGTCTGCGGGTCGGTGAACACTTCGTGCAGGTCGCGCACCGAGCCGCACGGCACGCCGGCCGCCTTCAGGGCGCCGATCCAGTGCTCGCGCGACTGCGTGCACAGTCGCGCGTCGAGCGCCGGCTTCAGGTCGTTGTAGTTCGTCACGCGCTGACGATTCGTCGCGAAGCGTTCCTCAGCCGCGAAAGCGGTGACGCCGCAGAAGCGCACCCACTGGTCGTCGTTGCCGACGGCGATCACGAAGTCGCCGTCCGAGGCGCGGAAGGTTTCGTAGGGGACGATCGTCGGGTGCCGATTGCCCAGTCGCTCCGGCGCCGCATTGTTCGCGAAGTAGATGCCCGCCTGGTAGCTGAGCAGCGCCACCACCGAGTCGAGCATCGCGATGTCCACCTGCTGACCGCGACCCGTGCGTTCACGCACGAACAGCGACGCGGTCACGCCCTGCGCGGCGAACATCCCCGACACGATGTCGGCAATGGCCACGCCGAGGCGGTAGGGCGGACCGTCGGCCGAGCCCGTGATGCTCATCAGGCCGCCTTCCGCCTGCATCACCGCGTCGTAGCCGGCTTCCTTGCGGCGCGGCCCGGTGTGGCCGAAGCCCGAAATCGAGCAGTAGATCAGCCGCGGGTAGCGTTCGGCGATCGAGGCGTAGTCGAGGCCGAGCTTGTCGAGCGTGCCGGGACGGAAGTTCTCGACCACCACGTCGGCCTTCGCGAGCAACTGCTCGAGCAGCGCACGGCCGTCGGCGTCCTTGAAGTCGAGGGTGACGCTCTCCTTGTTCCGGTTGATGCTCAGGAAGTATGAGCTCTCGCCGTTGATGAACGGCGGACCCCAGCCGCGGGTGTCGTCGCCCTTGCGCGGTTGCTCCACCTTAATCACCCGCGCACCCATGTCCGCCAGCATCATGGTGCAGTACGGGCCCGAGAGCACGCGCGTCAGATCCAGGACCGTAATCCCCTGCAGCGCTGTCATAGTCCGTCCGCTAGTATGACCGATGGCGCGACGGCTGCGCCTGATGAGAGAGAGTTGTCGAGGCGGTTGCGTGCCGGACTCATGCTGATGGCCGCCCTGGCGCCAGTCATCGATGGCGGCCTGATTGAGATAGATGCCCAATGCCCCCACAGTCATTGACGCCAGAGGATTACGCGACGGCGCGACGCGTCCTCATGCGCCGCGACCCAGTGCTTGGTGCCGCAATCAAGACCATCGGCCCCTGCCTGATGGCCGACCGCCAGCGCGACGACCATCTCACCGCCCTCACCGGCTCCATCGTCAGCCAGCAGTTGTCGACGAAGGCGGCCGCGACGATCTTCGGGCGGTTCCAGGCGCTGTTTCCGGCAGGGCCACTGCAGGCGCCGGCGATCCTGGCGCTCGACGAAGCGTCGCTGCGCGGTGTCGGCCTCAGCGGCCAGAAGGTGCGCTACGTGCGCGACCTCTGCGAACGGATCGTGGACGGGCGCCTGGTGCTCGACGAGATCGAAACACTGGACGACGAAGCCGTGGTCGAGCGGTTGATGGCGGTGAAGGGGTTCGGGCGGTGGACCGCCGAGATGTTCCTGATGTTCCGCCTGCATCGCCCCGACGTGCTGCCGGTGGACGACCTCGGCATCGTCAACGCCGTGCAGCGGCTCTACGGACTGCGGACGCGTCCCGACGCGACGAAGTTGAAGACGCTGGGAGAGGCGTGGCGTCCGTACCGCTCGGTGGCGAGTTGGTATCTGTGGCAGAGCCTGAAGCTCGAGCCGTGACCGACCGCGTGTAGTGTCCGGCTTTCGCCGGACGCTTGGGGATCGAAGCTTGGTTCGCGCGAACCGGCTAGAGCAGTCGCGACTTCAGTGCCAGCAGCAGGTAACCCGCCGCGATGGCGATGAGCGTGCCGCGCTCGCTGTAGATCGTCTGTGTCCACGAGAACGCGGCGTCGTGGTCAGCGGTCGACCGGCCCGCCAGGTTCGGGAGCCAGCGGGGGACCCGCGTCAGGTAGTTGCGGTAGCTGTCGCCCATCCGCGACTCGAGCAGCCGTTCTTCCCACCGCACGATCGCGTGGTACTCGAGGATGAGCAGCACACAGACGATCGGGGCCAGCCAGAGCAGCCGCGCGCTGATCGAGAAGCCGAGCCAGAGCAGGATGTTGCCGATGTAGAGCGGGTTGCGGACCATGGCAAACGGGCCGTGGTCGATGAGGGGACCGAGCCGTTCCGTGCGGGTGCGCGACACCGACCCGATGTGATGGACGCCCCACATCCGGATCCACTCACCGAGCAGGACCACGGGCATGCCGGCAAGCGGCAGCCAGTCGGCGCGTGCGCCGACCGCCGTGGGCGGAATCAGCAGCAGGGCGGCAACGACCGGCAGCGGGATGGAGGTGCGCTTGCGGAAGAGCCAGCCGCCGACGCGGGTCACCACGTCGGGAAGCGGCTGAACGGCCTGAGGTTCGGAGATCGAAGAGGAGGGCACGGACTCGCCGAGTATAGCGCACGGGCAGTTTGTTATAATCTCGGACTATTGCGGTCCCCGTTCACCATATCCTCTACTCCGTAGCCTACAACCGTGACTAATCGTGCTATTTCGTCGGTTCTGGAACTCATCGGACACACGCCACTCATCCGCTTGACCCAGTTCGAGCGTGAGTGTCCGGGCGTGGAACTGTACGCGAAGGCGGAGTGGCACAACCCAGGCGGGTCGGTGAAGGACCGCGCGGCCGCGCGCATGATCCTCGAGGGGGAACGCTCAGGCCGGCTCCGTCACGGCCTCACGATTACCGACGCCACCTCGGGCAACACCGGCATTGCGTACTCGATGATCGGCGCGGCGAAGGGCTACCAGGTGAAGCTCTTCCTGCCGGAGAACGCCAGCCCTGAGCGGAAGCTTATCCTTCGCGCGTTTGGCGCGGAACTCGTGCTGACCAGCCCGCTCGAGGGGACGGACGGTTCAATTCGGGCCGTCCGCAAGCTGGTGGCGGAGCATCCGGACCAGTATTTCTATCCGGACCAGTACAGCAACGACGCCAACTGGCGCGCCCACTTCGACACGACCGGTCCCGAGATCATCGAGCAGACCGAAGGGCGGGTGACGCACTTCGTCGCCGGCCTCGGCACGAGCGGCACGTTCATGGGCACCAGCCGCGCGCTCCGCCAGTTCAATCCGAACATCAAGGTCATGTCGTTCCAGCCCGACTCGCCGTTCCATGGTCTCGAAGGGCTGAAGCACATGGAAACGGCCATGGTGCCGTCCATCTACGACTCGACCATCGCCGATGCCGACCTGCGCGTCCGCACCGAGGACGCGCATTGTTGCGTGCGTCGCCTGGCGCGCGAGGCAGGCCTGCTGGTCGGCATCTCGGCCGGCGCGGCCCTGGTCGCGACTCTTCAAGTGGCCCGTACGCTCGACCACGGGGTCGTCGTGACGGTGTTCCCCGACGGTGCCGAGAAGTACCTCACCGAAACCTTCTGGACGGCCGAGTGACAACGATAACTCCACGAGCGTGTCTGCTCGACGCAGGTGTGGCCGCGGTGATCCGCAGCCACGGCGAGGAAACCTTTCCGCACGAATGCTGCGGCGCCCTGATCGGGCGTGACGACCGCGTCACCGCCGCGGTGCCGCTGCCGAACACGACGGAGGACGGGCCGCGCCGCCGTTTCCTGGTGCGTCCGTCGGACTACCGGATGGCCGAACAGCAGGCCTCCGAACTGGGCGGGGAACTGCTCGGTTTCTACCACTCGCACCCGGACCACCCGGCCCGGCCATCACAGTTCGACCTCGATCACGCGTGGCCGAACTTCGCGTACGTGATTGTCTCGGTCATGGCAGGCACGTCACGCCTGATGACCGTCTGGTATTTGCACGAAGATCGATCCCGATTCGATGAGGGCACGCTGAATGGCGACGAAAATTCTGATTCCGACACCGCTCCGTCCGTACACGGATAAGCAGGAGGCCGTCGAGGCCGAGGGCGCGACGATTGGCGAACTGCTGACCGACCTGACCACCAAGTACTCGGGGCTGAAGGCACACCTGTACAACGAGCAGGGCAAGCTGCGCAGCTTCGTCAACATCTACCTGAACGACGAAGACATCCGCTACTTGCAGAAGGACCAGACGCCGGTCTCGGCCAGCGATACGGTCTCGATTATCCCGTCGGTCGCCGGCGGCGTCTAAGCGGGTGGGCCTTCACGACCGCACGAAGGCCTACCGGCCGACGGCATCAGGGCACGAGGCCACGGGCCACCGCACACCAGGCAAGAAGGGGCACTTTTCCGATGGTTCGAGACCTTGACGGTCTTCCTCAGCTGACCAACGAGGAGATCAATCGATACAGCCGGCATCTAATCATGCCGGAGGTCGGAGTGGACGGGCAGCGCCGGCTGAAGGCTGGCAGCGTGCTGTGCGTCGGTGCGGGCGGGCTCGGGTCGCCGGCGGCGATGTACCTCGCGGCGGCCGGCGTCGGCCGCATCGGCATCGTCGACTTCGACGTGGTCGACTACAGCAACCTGCAGCGCCAAATCATTCACGGCACCTCGTCGGTCGGCAAGACCAAGCTGGAGTCGGCGAAGGCGCGGTTGATCGACATCAACCCGCACATCCAGATCGATACCTACGAGACGGCGCTGTCGTCCGAGAACGCGCTCGAGCTGTTCGCGCCGTACGACGTCATCCTCGACGGCACGGACAACTTTCCGACGCGCTACCTGACGAACGACGCGTGCGTGCTGCTCGGCAAGCCGAACGCCTACGGCTCGATCTTCCGCTTCGAAGGTCAGGCCTCCGTGTTCGCGGCCAAGGACGGCCCCTGCTATCGCTGCCTCTATCCGGAGCCGCCGCCACCCGGCCTGGTGCCGAGCTGCGCTGAAGGCGGCGTGCTGGGCGTGCTGCCTGGCGTCATCGGCGTCATCCAGGCGACCGAGACGATCAAGCTCATCACCGGCATCGGTGAGCCGCTGGTCGGGCGCTTCCTGATCTACGACGCGCTCCGCATGAAATTCCGCGAGCTGAAGCTCCGGAAGGATCCGGATTGCCCGGTCTGCGGTACCCACCCGACCGTGACGACGCTCATCGACTACGAGGAGTTCTGCGGTCTGCGTCCGTCTGTCGAGGCGGAACCGGCGGCGGCCGGCGCGGCGGCCCCGAGCGCGACCGAGATCTCGGCGGTCGAGCTGAAGCAGCGTCTCGATCGCGGCGACACGCTCGTCATCGTCGACGTGCGCGAGCCGAACGAGTACCAGATCAACCGCATTCCCGGCTCGGTGCTGATTCCGCTGGGCGAGATCCCGCGGCGGTATGCCGAACTGGACCAGGATGCCGAGTTGGTGATGCATTGCAAGATGGGCGGCCGCAGCGCGAAGGCAGCCGACTATCTGAGGTCCGTCGGGTTCAAGCGCGTGCTGAACCTGAAGGGCGGCATTCTCGACTGGGTCGACAAGGTCGATCCGTCGCAGCCGAAGTACTGAAGAGGTCGGGAAGGAGGGGAGGGGCAGGACGGTCGGGACGGTCGTGGGGGCTCTACTCCTCTCAATCTTTCCGACTTTTCAGACCCTCCCCCGTTCCGCTCGTTGTAATATAGGACCAGCGCGGTCGGATTGTACCGGACTCGTCCAGTCGTATTTATTGCCACATGTTGAGACTGTCGAAGAAAGCGGACTACGCGCTCATCTCGATGAAGCACCTCGCCCTCAACGGCGACGGCTCGTCGAGCGCGCGTGAAATCGCCGGTCTCTATAACATTCCGATCGAGCTGCTCGCGAAGATTCTGCAGCGGCTCGTGCGCCGTGGCCTGCTGGTCTCCCAGCAGGGCACGCGGGGTGGGTACCAACTGGCGCGGGAGCCCTTGCTGATTTCGGTGGTCGATGTCATTCAGGCCATCGACGGTCCCGTGACCGTGACCGCCTGCTCCCCGGAAGAGGATCACACTTGCGAACAGTTCGCCAAGTGCACTGTCCGGGACCCGCTGTGGCGTGTGCGCGAGCGGATCCTGAGCGCACTCGGTGAGTGCACCATCGCAGAGCTCGCCGCCGATCAACCGGCACCGCCCGAACCGACAGAACACGTCATGGTGTTGCATTCGCACATCTGAGGCGACGGAACCTCCGGCGTCACGCCGGGCAGAGTGACGAGAAAAAAAGAGACCTATGGCCATCAAGCTTCCGATCTACATGGACTACCACGCGACGACGCCGGCTGACCCCCGGGTTGTCGAAGCGATGCTGCCGTACTTCACGGAGCATTTCGGCAATGCGGCGAGCCGCAACCACCCGTTCGGCTGGGAAGCCGAAGAAGCGGTGGACAAGGCGCGCAAGCAGGTGGCCGACCTGATCGGCGCCAACGCGAAGGAAATCGTCTTCACCAGCGGCGCCACCGAGTCGAACAACCTGGCGATCAAGGGCGTCGCCGAGATGTACCGTGAGAAGGGCAACCACATCATCACGGCGGTGACCGAGCACAAGGCGATCATCGACACCTGCAAGCGCCTCGAGAAGGAGGGCTACCGCGTCACCTATCTGCCCGTGCAGAAGGACGGCCTGGTCAACCTCGACGAGCTGAAGGCGGCCATCTCCGACGAGACGATCCTCATCTCGATTATGACGGCGAACAACGAGATCGGCGTCATCCAGCCGATCGCCGAGATCGGCGCCATCGCCAAGGAAAAGGGGATCCTCTTCCACACCGACGCGGTGCAGGCGGCGGGCAAGATTCCGTTCGACGTCAACGCGCTGAAGGTCGACATCGTGTCGATCACCGCGCACAAGATGTACGGCCCGAAGGGTGTCGGCGCGCTCTACGTGCGTCGCCGCAACCCGCGCGTGCTGCTGTCGGCGCAGATCGACGGCGGCGGCCACGAGCGCGGCATGCGGTCGGGCACGCTCAACGTCACCGGCATCGTCGGCATGGGCAAGGCCGCGGAGATCGCGAAGGCCGAGATGGCCGACGAGACGAAGCGCCTGAGCGCACTGCGCGACCGTCTGAACGATCGCCTGCACAAGGGACTCGACGAGATCTTCATCAACGGCTCCGTCGAGCATCGCCTGCCGCACAGCCTGAACATCTCGTTCGCCTACGTCGAAGGCGAATCGCTGCTGATGGGCATCAACGACGTCGCGGTCTCGTCGGGGTCGGCCTGCACCTCGGCCAGCCTCGAGCCGTCCTATGTGCTGAAGGCGCTTGGTGCCGGCGACGACCTGGCGCACTCCTCGATCCGCTTCGGCCTCGGCCGATGGAGCACCGAAGAGGAAGTCGACTACGTCGCCGACAAGCTGGTCAGCGTTGTGACGCGCCTGCGCGAGATGTCGCCGCTCTACGAACTCGCGAAAGAAGGCGTCGACCTCTCGACCATGCAGTGGGAAGCGCACTAATCGCGAAGCTGCAATCGCCAATCGCGAAAGTGATGGGCCGATTGCAGCATTCAGCGAATTCACTTCAGCGATTGACGATCCGCGATTAGCGATTCAGGAGATTCAGAGACATGGCTTACTCGAACAAGGTGATCGACCACTACGAGAACCCGCGCAACGTCGGCTCGATGCCGAAGGACGACGTGAACGTCGGCACGGGGCTCGTCGGCGCGCCGGAGTGCGGCGACGTGATGAAGCTGCAGGTCAAAGTGAACCCGCTGACCGGTATCATCGACGATGCGAAGTTCAAGACCTTCGGCTGCGGCTCGGCGATCGCGAGCTCGAGCCTGGCCACCGAGTGGCTGAAGGGCAAGACCGTCGACGAGGCCCTCGCCATCAAGAACACCGACATCGTGGAAGAGCTTGCCCTGCCGCCGGTGAAGATTCACTGCTCGGTGCTGGCGGAAGACGCGATCAAGGCCGCGATCAACGACTACAAGAAGAAGCAGGCGGCCGATCAGCCGGCTGCCGGCGCCGCGGCCCAGCCGACGGCGTAATCAAAGTCGGGAAGGGCGGGACGGTCAGGACGGTCTGGGCGGACGAGAGGGCAAGAACCCTCCCGACCTTCCTGGCCCTCCGGACCATCCCGGCGAGACTATGAGCATCCAAATCAGCGACACGGCCGCACAGAAGATCCGCACGTTGATGGCCAAGCAGGGCATCAGCGAGGGAGGCTTGCGAGTGGGCGTCAAGGGCGGTGGCTGCTCGGGCCTCAGCTACACCTTCGCCTGGGAGAAGGTGGCACGCTTCGGCGACGAGGTGTTCGAGGGGCCAGAGGGAGCGACGCTGTTCGTCGACAAGAAGAGCCTGCTCTTCCTCAACGGCACCGTGCTCGACTACGACAGCAGCCTCATCAGCAGGGGGTTCGTCTTCAACAACCCGAACGCCAAGACCACTTGTGGCTGCGGGAGTTCATTCGGCGCGTAACACGCTCCACCGGCAGGCGGTGGCCTGACATCATGACGTCCCAGACCCATACCCATCTGCTCCAGGAGTGCCGCACGTGCGGCGGCGGTGCGCCGGTCGACGTACATTTCTGTCCGAGCTGCACGAAGATCCTCACCATTGGCCGGCAGGGCGACTACTTCTCGTTCCTCGGCCTGCCGCGCAAGTTGAACCTGGACGTGGCCGCGGTCGAACAGCAGTTCCGCGTCCTGAGCCGGCAGTTCCATCCCGACTACTTCTACAACGCCACGCCCACCGAGCGGCGGGCCAGCCTCGAGCGCTCGTCGTACCTGAACGACGCGTATCGCACGCTGAAGCAACCCGCGTCGCGCGTCGCCTACCTGCTCGACGTGGAAGGTGTGCTGAAGCCGGCGGACCACGAGGCGGGCAAGCTGGCGCCGGCGTCGTTGCTCGAGGAAGTGTTCGCGTTGAACGAGGAGCTCGACGAAGTGCGCGACATGCGCAACGGCGGCGCTCCGGACGCCGAGTGGCGTGCCCGCCTCGCGGCGGCGGCGGCGCCGATCGAAGCCAAGCGCGCCGAGCACGAGGCGCAGCTGGGCGAGCTGTCGAACCAGTGGGACGCGCTGCCCCCCGGCGACCAGGCCGCACGGACGGCCGTCCTCGGCGCCCTGCGCGAGCGCGTGCTCGAACGCAACTACATCAACAACCTTCTGGCGACCATCGAGCGCGAGACGACCGGCGTCGGCGGACCGCAGCTCTAGGAAGTCGGCAAGTCGTAGGTCGGAAGCGAAGTCAGAACTGATCAGGCCGAACCGAAGCACGCCCACAGCCTGAAGCCAGAAGCCCTTTTATGTCCAAAGTCGTCGGCATCGATCTCGGCACCACCAATAGCCTCGTCGCCTATGTGAAGGACGGCGCCCCGTTCGTCATCCGCGACAAGAGCGGCGATGGTCTCGTCCCGTCGATCGTCTCCGCGGCGCCGGACGGCACCGTCTACGTCGGCCGCGAAGCACAGCGGCGCCTGCTGACCGACCCGCGGCGCACCGTCTACTCGGTGAAGCGCTTCATGGGCAAGGGGATCGACGACGTCCAGGGCGACGCGAAGCTGCTGCCGTTCCAGGTGTCGGGCGAACCAGGCGGCGTCGTCCGCATCGGCCTCGGCGACCGCGAGTTCACCCCACCCGAGGTGTCTGCGTTCGTGCTGCGCGAGCTGAAGCGACGCGCCGAAGAGCACTTCGCTGAGCAGGGCGAGTTCGACAACGAAGTCGACCGCGCCGTCATCACCGTCCCGGCCTACTTCAACGACGCCCAGCGCACCGCGACGCGCGACGCCGGGCGCATCGCCGGTCTCGAGGTGCTGCGCATCATCAACGAGCCGACCGCGGCCTCGCTGGCCTACGGCCTCGATAAGAAAAATCAGGGCGTGATTGCCGTCTACGACTTCGGCGGCGGCACGTTCGACATCTCGATTCTCCGCGTCGAGGATGGTGTGTTCCAGGTGCTGTCGACCAACGGTGACACGCACCTCGGCGGTGACGACATCGACCTACTGATCGTCGAACGCATCCTCGCCGATCTGGCATCGCCCACCCCGCAGCACACACTGCCCGAGGGCTTCTCGGCCCAGCACACGCCGGAGTCGATCCAGGAAATCCGCAAGGCGGTCATCCAGGCGAAGTGGGACCTGTCGGAGCTCGACGAAACCGATCTGCTCGGCGTCCGCCTTACCCGCGCCGCGTTCGAGGCGATGATCCGTCCGGTCATCGACCGCACCCTCGCGCCGTGCCGTCAGGCGCTGACCGACGCGAGCCTGCAGGCGTCCGACGTGGAAGAAGTCGTGCTCGTCGGTGGCTCGACCCGCATGCCGCTGGTGCGCCGCCTCGTCGGCGAACTGTTCGGCCGAACGCCGCACAGCGAGCTGAACCCCGACGAAGTGGTGGCGCTCGGCGCCGCCCTGCAGGCTGACATCCTCGTCACCGGTAACCGCGAGATGCTGCTGCTCGACGTCACCCCGCTGTCACTCGGCATCGAGACGATGGGCGGCGTGGTGTCGAAGATCATCCTGCGCAACTCGACGATCCCGGCGACCGGCAGCGAGATGTTCACGACCGGCGTCGACAACCAGACCGCCGTCGACATCCACGTGCTGCAGGGCGAACGCGAACTCGTGGGTGACAACCGCTCGCTGGCGCGCTTCCGGCTGCGCGGGATTCCGCCGATGCCGGCCGGCATGCCGCGCGTTCAGGTGCAGTTCCAGATCGACGCAAACGGCATCCTCAGCGTCACCGCCTCGGAACTGCGCACCAACGTCGAGCAGACAATCGAAGTGAAGCCGTCCTACGGCCTCACCGACGACCAGGTCGAGCAGATGCTCATCGACTCATTCGAGCACGCCGAAGCCGACTTCGCGGCGCGCATGCTCATCGAGGCACGCAACGAAGCCGAGTCGGTCATCATCGCCACCGAGAAGACGCTGCGGTCGCCCGAGTTCCCGTCGATTGCGGCGGAGGAGCTGACCGAAGCCGAGCAGACGCGCATCACCCAGGCGTTGGCCGGCCTCAAGCACGTGATCAAGTCCGACAGCCGCGACTCGATCATCCAGTGGACCACCGTGCTGAATGAGGCGACCAAGCACCTCGCCGAAGTCGCCATGAACCGGAGTGTGCGCGCCGCGCTCACCGGGAAGAACGTAGACACCGTCTAGCGCACAGAGCCAGAACCATGCCCAAAGTCACTTTCATCATCGACGGGGAACCGCAGACCGTCGAGTTCGAACACGGCACGCTCGAATACTCCCATCACGGGAAGCCCGAGTCGCTGCTGGACATTGCCAAGAACCTCGGCGTGAAGCTCGAACACGCCTGCGGCGGCAGCTGTGCCTGCACCACCTGCCACGTCATCGTCCGCACGGGCGAGAAGAACCTGAGCGAGATGCAGGAAGACGAGGCCGACCGCCTCGACACCGCGTGGGACCTGACGCCGCACTCGCGTCTCGGCTGCCAGGCGATCGTCACCGGCGACGTCGTCTGCGAACTGCCGATGTACACCCGCAACTACGTGCAGGAGGGTGGCGGCATTCAGCTCGGCAAGTCCGACCGCAAGAAGACCGAAGCGGTGACGCGATGAAGTGGACCAGTGCCGAAGACATCGGCATCGAGCTGGCGGAGAAGTTCCCCGGCGTCGACCCGCTCACCATCCGCTTCACCGACCTGCGTGAACGGGTCATCGCGCTCGACGGCTTCGACGACGACCCGAAGGGGTCGAACGAGCCGAAGCTCGAGGCGATCCAGATGGCCTGGTACGAAGAGTACAAGGAAGCCCAGGAAGGTTAGTTCTTACTTTCCATGCGCGTTCTCGTCGTTGCGGCCACCCGCGCTGAAGTGGCACCGCTCATCTCGCACTTCTCGAACCCCATCGCCCACAACCGTGTGCTGAGCGGGGTCTACGGATCCCACAAGATCGACGTCCTGCTCACCGGCGTTGGCATGGTGGCCACTGCCGTGTGGGCCACACGTGCGCTCGCCATCGGTGGCTACGATGTGGCGCTCAATCTTGGCGTGTGCGGCAGCTTCAACGCGTCGCTGCCGTCGCCAGGTGCGGTGCACGTTACCAGCGACGTGATGTCGGAACTCGGCGTCGAGGACGGCCCGGCGTTTCTCACCATGCAGCAGATCGGCCTGCTCCCGACCGATGAGTTCCCGTGGACCGGCGGACGCGTCGTCAATCTCGGGCCACCGCGGCTGCCAGGCCTGGCCGAGCTCCCCTCGGTGGCCGGCATCACCGTCAACACCGTGCACGGCCACGAACCGTCGATTGCCGAGGTCAGGGCGCGCTACGCGCCCGACGTGGAATCGATGGAAGGGGCTGCGTTCATGTACGCGTGCCTCGTGGCTGGAGTACCCTTCGCGCAGGTGCGAACGGTGTCGAACCGGGTGGAGCGGCGGAATCGCGGGGCGTGGGACCTGAAGGGGGCCGTGGACGAACTCGGCCGCGTCGCCCTGACGCTCCTCGGGGGCTAGACCATGAATCTGTCCATCGGCTTCTCGCCCTGCCCGAACGACTGCTTCATGTTCGATGCGATCGTGAATCGCCGTATCGACCTCGAAGGACTGTCGTTCACTCCGCATCTCGCTGATGTCGAAGCGCTGAATCGTGAGACGTTCGCGGGCACCGCGGATATCACCAAGCTCAGCTACCACGCGTATGCGTACTGCCGGAAGGACTATGTCCTGCTCGACGCCGGTAGCGCCCTTGGCCGCAACTGCGGCCCGCTGCTGATCTCGGCACGGCCGATTGCCCCAGAAGAAGTGCGCGCGGGCCAGCTGCGCATCGCCATTCCCGGTGTCTACACGACCGCCAACTTCCTCCTCGGCCTCGCGTTTCCAGAAGCCACCGATCGCACGCCGCTGGTGTTCTCGGAGATCGAGGGAGCGCTGCTCGACGGACGGTTCGATGCGGGCCTGATCATTCACGAGAACCGATTCACCTACGAGGCGAAGGGGCTCCACAAGGTCGTCGACCTCGGCGAGTTCTGGGAGCAGGAGACCGGCACGCCGATTCCGCTCGGCGCCATCGCCGTGCGCCGGTCGCTGCCAGACGCCGTGCAGCAGACGGTGAATCGGCTGGTCCGCCGCAGTGTCGAGTACGCCTTTGCGAATCGCGACGCCAGCCTGCCGTACGTGCGCGCCCACGCCCAGGAGATGGACGAAGCGGTCATGTACAAGCACATCGACCTCTACGTGAACCAGTTCTCGGTCGACCTCGGGGACGAAGGGGTGCGGGCGGTGACGACGCTGTTCGACAAGGCGGCCTCCCTGAACCTGGTGCCCGCATCGAACGAGCCGCTGTTCCTGCCCAGGTGACGCTGGATATGGTCAAGGCACGGGACCCGTACGCTCTCGCCCTGCTTGGCAGTGCCGTTGTCACAGGCGCCGCGTTCCTGCCCTGGTTTCACGTTGGCGACGTCGGCCTGCCTGGCATCCCCGATCCGGCCGGGTACTTCGTGGCCGCGATGGGGCTGACCGGAGTGGGGTTGTCGGTTGTGGGGCTTCGGCGCCGCCTGGATACGCGTCAGGGGCTGGTGCTCTCCGGACTCGCCGTGCTGACGACGCTGGCGGTGACGTGGCAGGTCGGACCCGCAACCATTGCCAGCCGGGCGCAGGCGCGTGCCGAGGCCGTCGCGCTGGTGGATAACCTGACGGTGGAGCCGGTACCGCCGGTTGGCGTGAGTGCCGGCCTCTTTGGCGGGATGGTGGGTGCCGCGCTAGTGGCCGCTGCCGGCCTGACCGCCCTGGGACGCCGAACCGAGCGCTGAGCCCGACCGCCCGTCGTCGTTGATGCCTGCCTGAAAACACGACGGGCGCCGCGGCCCCCCGGCCCACGGCGCCCCTCGTGGCCTTGCAACCCCAGATCGACCTGTCTACTGCTCGCGATGACCGGCGGCGCCGCTGGCGCCGAGTGCCGAGGCCTGCGCGTTCTGCAACTGCGCGCCGAGTAACTGCGCGGCGGTCGAGTCGGCGAGAATCTGCCCCAGGCCTGGGCTGGCGAGCGCACCCTGCAGGCCAGGCGAAGCCAGCGCCGCTGCGAAATCCTTGTTGGCCAGCGCCTGGGCGAGCGCCGGGTTGGCCAGCGCGGCCTGCAACTGCGAACCGGCGAGTGCCGCCGCGAAGTCCTTGTTCGCCAGCGCCTGCGCCAACGCCGGATTCGCCAGCGCCGAGGCCAGCTGGCTGTCGAGGCCGCTCACCTGCAGGCCCGTGCCATTCGCTGCCGCATCGACCAGTGCCTTCTGCAGTTCTGGCGACGCCAGCGCCTGCGCCAACGCCGGGTTGGCGAGGGCCGCCTGCACGTCGGCGTTGACCAGGGCCTGCGCGAGCGTGCTGTCAGCCAGGGCCGCTGCAATCTGGGCGTTGCCAAGCGCCGCCTGCACCTCTGGCGATGCCAGGGCCGCCACGGCCATCTTGTCGCGCGACAACTTCTCGAAGATGTTGGTCTGCATAAAGGACGCGAGCGCCGCGTTCTCGATGGTCACGTCGCTCTTCTTGATCTGCTCGGCGTTGTAGCGCTGAGCGGCGCCGATGGTGCCTTCCGTCCCGGTCGTCGCAGGGAAGCCGCCGCCGATATACGCGACCAGGAGGCCAGCGGCTGCGATACCGATCAGGCCGATGAGCACGTTCTTTGCCATGTCCGATCCCTCTCCGTTGCGGCGCGCCACTTGGCGCCGCCTGTTGTTCTGAACCGACTGATGCTTCGTGCGCCACATCACCTGAGCAACCAGCTCAGATGGTGGCTCGACCGTGCCCAGGAGGTTCAGGGCATCTGTCACGCGCGCATCTGCGACCGGGTCGGTGTCCTGCGGCGCGTGGTCGTGGTGAATCATGTCTTTGCTGTTCATATACACGGCTCCGCCTGAAAAGTTGGTGCGCGGGAGCGCCTAGACGAGATTCTTGTCAGCAAGGAGAACGGCGAGACGTTGCCGGGCGGAGTAGAGGCGCGACTTCACGGTCTTCACCGGCACCCCGGTCGAGGCAGCAATCTCTTCGTACGACAACTCGGTAAAGTGCCGCAATAGCACCACTTCGCGCTGTTCCTCGCTGAGGTCGAGCAGCGCCGCCTGCACCTGCGCCGCGCGTTGACCCTCTTCGAGGGCGTCGGCGGGGGTGCCGGCTGCGATCCGGTCGAGCGGTAGCGGGGCCGACGGGCGCCGGCCGCGGAGGACGTTGAGGCACTCGTTCCTGAGGATCTGGTAGATCCAGCTGAAGAACTTCTGTCGCTGATCGAACGAGGCGAGGTTCTCGAACGCCTTCACGAAGGCGTTCTGGGTCGAGTCGAGCGCCTCATCGCGGTTCCCGAGCAGTCTCGTCGCCAGGTTGTAGAGAGGGCGCTGGTAGCGCTCGACCAACGGTTCGAAGGCAGAGGAATCGCCCGCAAGGGACCGCTGGACGAGGACGACGTCCTCATCGCTCGTATTCAGCACGGTTCAACTGGGAAACGGCCCCTCGACGCCACGTGGCGTCAGCAGGCCCTTCACGAGGTTATCGCAATCCCTGACGAATGGAAGAGTTCTGTCCGCGAAAGCGTCGACTTTCCCCGACCGGCGTCGTTCTGTGACGGAATCGCGCGACCGTTCAGCGCGCCTGGACGGGGTGAAGGAAGGCGGCCAACCGCTCGGCGGCGAGCGTAACGCGCGGGCCCGGCACCACGAACTCATCGCCCGCAAGCAGCGCGATGCGTCCAGTTCGCACCGCCGGCAGCGACGGCAGCCCCGACCACACGCGGCGCTCGGCGGCGATGCGGGCGTCGGGCCACGGTTCGCCGTAATGCAGTTCGATGATCGCCTCCGGTGCGCGCGCCAGGACCATCTCGGTGCTCATCGCGACTGCGGCCTGCTTCACATCCGCGAGGATGTCGGTGCCGCCGGCCAGTTCGAGCAGGTCGTGCAGGAAGCCGTAGCCGCCGCTCGCGTTGATCCCGCGCAGACTGCCGCTCTCGCGGCCGAAGAGCAGAAGCGTGCGTGGACGCGGACGTCCAGCGACCCGTGCCTGCACGGCGCGCAGCCGCGCATCGATCCGTGCAGCCGATGCGTTCGCTGCCGGGGCCATGCCGATGCGCTCGCCCAGCGTCCGCACGGTCGCGGTGACGTCGGCGAGCCCCTTGATGGAGTAGCCCCACATCGGAATGCGCGCCCGTTCCAATTGCCGTCGCAGTTCCACCTGCGTGTCATAGACGATGACCAGGTCGGGACGCAGCGCGATGAGCTGTTCGATGTTCGGGTCGAGCAGCCCGCCAAGCCGCGGGAGTGTCGCCACCTCTGGGGGGAAGCGGTCGTAGCTGCCGACGCCCACCAGGCGGCCACCGGCGCCCATCTCGAACAGCATCTCGGTGGTCGCCGGCACGAGCGAGACGATGCGCTGTGGCGTCGAGCCGGGGCCGCGCTGCGCCGACAACGGCGCGCGCGCCACCAGCCACGCCGCCACCGCAACCACGACGATCAGGAGGACACGTTTCATGCGCGTCTGAAGAGCAGCCACAGAAACACCGGCCCGCCGATCATCGCGGTGACGATACCGACAGGTAGTTCGAGGGGAGCGAACGCCGTGCGCGCCACCACGTCGCAGGCGATGAGCAACGTGGCGCCGAAGAGCGCCGAGCCCGGCAGCACCAGCCGGTGGTCGGCGCCAACCAGCAGGCGCACCAGATGCGGAACGACGATGCCGATGAACGCCACGGGTCCGGCCAGCGACACGGCGGCGCCGGTGGCGAGCGACGCGCTGACCAGCGCCACCCGTTCCGTGCGCGCGACGTCCACACCGCGCGTGGCCGCCGACTCGGCACCGACGCTGATCAGGTCGAGCACCCGCGGCAGCGTCGCGATACCGGCCCACGCCAGCGCCATCGGCACCAGCGCAGCCACGAGCCGCGCATAGGCGGCGACGTCGAGCGAGCCCATCATCCAGCGGACGTTGCGGAAGGTCTGCGTGAAGTCGGCCATGAACTGCACGAAGCCCATCACGGCCGACAGCAGCGCGGTGAGCGTCACCCCGCCAAGCAGCAGCACCATCGTCGACGTGCCGCGGCGGCGCACCACCGACAG
>CALQBJ020000049.1 GCA_943328785.2 Bifidobacterium breve | reverse complement strand
TAGACGCGGCCGTTCTTGTCGGCGTCGATGCCGTGGATGCTGTTGAACTGACCGGGGCCGTTGCCCTTGGTGCCCCACTGGCTGACGTATTTGCCGGTGCGGTCCAGCTTCACGATGCGCGTGTTGCGCAGGCCGTCGGCGACCAGCATTGAGCCGTCAGGCAGGAAGGCGATGTCCTGCGGCAGCCCGAAGTGGGTCTGGTCGTCACCGGGTACGTCGGTTTCGCCGAGCGTCTGGACAAGCTGCTTACCGTCGTTCGTGAACTTGTAGATGACGTGGCGCGAGTCGTTGACGATCCAGACGTGCTTCTGCGGATCGTAGGGGCTGATCTTCACCTTGTGCGGACCGCCGCCCGTGCCTGGTGCCGACGCATACAGCTTGTCCCACTGCGTCCACGACTCGATGAGGGCACCGGCGCGGTTGACCACCAGCAGCGTGTTGCGCATCTCGGCGGTCGGCACCGTGGCGCGTTCGCCGAGCGAGCCCCAGATGCCGTTGAACCCGCGCGGCAGCTTCTCCGGCAGCTTCAATTCGCCCCGCGCGGCAATGAAGATGCGGTCGGGCGACTCGGCGAAGATGCCGGGCTGCGAACCCCAGATGTAGCCCGGCTTCGCCCACGGCTGCGGCCAGTTCTCGACGACATCGTACGGGCCGGTTTCCTCTTCGCCGCCTTTCTGCTGCATCGATGCGGTGGCGGGGAGCAGGGCAATCGCCCCGAACAGCAGGGCCGCGGAGAGCGTGCGGAACACGGGAGAGGTCATGGCGAGGCAGCGTAGCAGAGGACGTGAGAATTCGGAACGCTAAGGCCCGAGCCGTTGCTCGCGGGTCGTGCCATCGGGGCCAATCACGACGGTGGCGCCGAAGAGGCCGCGCCGGAACTGCCGGGGGGCGTCGAGGTCGCCCTGCACGAAGCGCAGGTCGCTCCACCGCACCGTTGTGATGCCGTCCTCGGCCACGAACGAGCGTGCGGCCGGAAAGCGCGAGAAGCCGAGGAACACGCGCGGTATCGGCGCGGCGGCCGCTGTCATCACCGCCGGCGTCCACTGGTTGGGCACCCGCATCGCCAGCACGCGGGTGGATAGCGACTCGGCCGACAGTCCGCGGCCGGTCAGCAGGTCGATGTCGCGCACTTCGTAGGCGTTCGAGAGCTGCGCGATGAGTCTCCAGCGGAACGGCGAGATGAAGTCGGGCATTGCCGCAATCTCCAACAGGCAGCGTGGGGACCCGTTCGTGCGCGCCGCGGTGGTTTCGGGCCGGGGCCAGTACTCGAGACCCCATCCCGGCCGTATGGACGGTTCGCACCACCCCGGCAACCGGCCCCCGAATGCCTCAGGTGCCCGGTCGACCGCCGTGTCGTGTGCTGCTCCGCGCACGCCGTAGTTCACGGCCATCAGGCTGAGGGCGATGGCCGCATTGCGGCGGCGCCGCACGGCCGTGACCGGGTCGCCCTTCGGTCCGCGTGCGAACCAGAAGCCGCCACCGAGAATGGCGAGCAGGTAGACGTCGACGATCGGCATCCAGTCGACCGAGAACCAGGTCCACGCGAACGGACTCAGCGGGCGCGTGCCGTACGAGGTCGGCAGGTCCATGAGGATGTGACCGGCGATGCCGATCATCGACACGGCCCAGAGCATGAGGAGGCTCGCACGCGGCTCGTCTGCGGATCGGTCCCACTTCTTGTGGCCGAGCCAGACCAGCCCGGCCACGACGGCAGCCAGGCCGACGACACCAAGCGGACCGTGCGTGGGGCCGCGGTGGAATTCGAGATAGTTCGCGGCGCCGCCGAGTGTGACGACGATGTCGATATCCGGTGCGTTGGAGGCGAGGAAGAGCGCTGTGGTGGCGCCGCGGCCAGCGCGCCCGAGCGGCGTACGCGCGAGCGTGAGGCCGAACAGGCTGTGCGTCAGGTTGTCCAAGCGACTTAATATTACAGGATGAGAACGACGCTCCTGGCGCTGCTGTTCAGCGCGGTCGCGGTGCTGATGCCCTCATCGGCGTCCGCCTGGGGCTTTGCCGGGCATCAATTGATCGTCAGGCGAGCCATCGCCCTGCTGCCGCCCGAGCTGAAGCCCTTCTACGAGCATCATCTCGCCGAGGTCGAGGCTCGGATCACCGACCCCGACCTCTGGCGCAGCGTCGGCTCCGACGACGACCCGAATCACTTTGTCGACTTCGGCGTGCCGGAATACGGTCCGCCGCCATTCCTGCGGCTGCCGCGCGAACACGGCGCGGCGCTCGCCAAGTTCGGGTCGGTGGTACTGAAGAAATACGGCACGCTGCCGTGGCGTGAAGAGGAGATGGCCGGCGGACTGCGCCGCGCGTTCGAGGGCATGGGCAAGAAGAGCGCGTTCGCCATCTCGGACGTCACGCTGCTGACCGGATTCGCCGCGCACTACCTGCAGGATGCGCATCAGCCGTTTCATGCCACCGACAACTACGACGGGCAGAAAACCGGCAATCTCGACGTCCATGCGCGCTTCGAAACGGAGCTGATCCAGCGCTTCGAGTCGCGGCTGCAGCTCAAGCCCGCGCTCCCGGGCGCGATGCCCAGCGCGCGCGATGCCGCCTTCGACGCGCTGGTCGTCAGCTACGGCGACGTCGAGAAGATCCTGGCCGCCGACAACCTGGCGAGGACCGGCAAGGACGTCTACGACGACGACTTCTTCGAGCGGTTCTTCGTGGCCGCCAGGCCCGTGCTCGAAGAGCGGCTGTCGTCGGCCATCACGGCGACCGCGAGCCTCATCATCACGGCCTGGGAACAGGCCGGAAAGCCGGTCATGTTCACCGAAATGCCGCGCACACCACGGCTCGTGCAGCGCTAGTGCACGTTTACCTCATTCCGCTCGGCCGCGACCGGTACGAGCTCTACGCTGAAGCGCCCGAAGAGGAGGAAGGCCCGCTCGCGCACGACGCGGGCCGCGTGCGGCGCTGGCTGCACCGTGCCGGCGAGCAGTGGCACGAGTACGTGGATGCTGCGCGCCTGAGCACGGCGACCGGCCGCTTCGCGATCTGGCGCGACGCGATCATCTGCAAACTGGCGGCAACGCTCGACGAACAGCGGACGCTCCGGTCATTGCGGACCGCGAGCAGCGCGACCATGCGGTTCCCCGCGAGCCTCGAGTCGCGGGCGGCCCGGGCGGCGCTCGACCGGATTCTCGCCTCGTCGCAGCGGCACCACGGGCAGCGGCTGATCCTCTATCTCGTGCTGTTCGTGCTCTCGGGCATCCTGTTCTTCATCCCGGGGCCGAATATCGTGGCCTACTACCTCGGGTTCCAGGGCTTCGGCCACCTGCAGTCGTGGCGCGGGGCGCGGCACGCCGCCACACACGTGGCGTGGACCCTCCAGCCGAGCACCGATCTCGATGAGCTCGCGACGCTCGCCAGCCAGCCGCATGCGGCCCGTGCGGAGCGTGTGCGCGCCGTGGCGCAGCGTCTCGCACTCGAGCACCTATCGGCCTTCTTCGAGCGCGCGGCTGGCTGAAATCTGCATGCTATACTCGCGCGAAACCGTTGACTCTTAGAGAATTAGCCGATCGCCTGCAGTGTCGCCTCGACGGCGACGGGAGCGTGGCCGTCACGCGCGTCGCTGGGATCGAGCACGCGCAGTCGGGCGACCTCACCTTCGTCGCCAACCCCAAGTACCACCACTTCCTCGACACGACCAAGGCGTCGGCGGTGCTGGTGACGGCCGATGTGTCGCGCACACCGGACGGTCCGGCCCTGCTCATCTGCGAGCACCCCTATCTGGTATTTGCGCACGCGCTTGGCGTGCTCGCCAACACGGCGTCGCCAGTGGTCGGCATCGACCCCTCGGCGCAGGTGGCGGCCAGCGCCCAGTTCGGCGAGGGCGTGTCGGTGGGTGCACTGTCGGTGGTTGGCGCGGACGTGCGCATCGGCGCGCGCACCGTCGTGCACCCCGGCGTGATCATTGGCCCAGGCGCGGTGCTTGGCAGCGACTGCGTCATTCACTCGCGCGTGTCCATTCGCGAGCGCGTGCGGCTTGGCGACCGCGTGGTGGTACAGGACGGCGCGGTGCTCGGCAGCGACGGCTTCGGCTTCGTGCGTCAGCCCGACGGCACACACCTCAAGATTCCACAGCACGCCGACGTCGTCATCGAAGACGACGTGGAGATTGGCGCCAACACGGCGATCGATCGCCCAGCCGTCGGCGAGACGCGCATACGCAAGGGCGTGAAGATCGACAACCTCGTGCAGGTGGCGCACGGCGTCAGCGTGGGCGAGCGGACCATCTTCGCCGCCCAGGTCGGCATCGCGGGCAGCACGGTGGTCGAAGAAGACGTCGTGCTGGCCGGCCAGGTCGGCGTGGCCGGGCACATCCGCATCGGCAAGGGTGTCATCGCCACAGCCCAGACCGGCGTGCCGAACTCCGTGGATGCCGGCACGATGATTTCCGGCTATCCCGCCATTCCCAACCGCGACTGGCTCAAGTCGTCCGCGGTGTTCCGTAACCTGCCCGCGCTGAAGAAACGCGTTGTCGCCCTCGAGCAGCGCATCGCGGAACTCGAGGAGAAGCTAGACGCATGTCGTCCTCCGTCGGAAGACTGATTCGCCGGGCGGCGCTCGCCGCCGGTCTCTCGCTGGCGCTCGCGCCCGCTGCATTCGCCCAACTTCCGCATCCGCTCGACGACGCACCGGCCGCGGCCGATTTCATGCCGCGTATCGACTGGAAGATGTCGGCTGCCTTCCTGAACCACCCGGACTCGCGGTTCACCTGGGACACGCACTGGGCCGGCGACTTCGACCTGTTCAGTTACCCGAAGGGACGCGTCTCGTTCCTCGCCGACTACCAGGCGCTGCTCGGCGAGGGGTTCCGCCCGTTCGATCCGTACCAGAGCAATTACCTGCTCGAGGCGTCGGGGTCGGTGTTCGTGGGACGCACGGAAGTGGCTGGCGTTCTCAGCCATATCTCGCGGCACCTCGGCGATCGGCCGAAGCGCATTGCGGTGGCGGAGAATTCACTCGGCCCGCGTTTCATGCACCGCTTCGGCACCACGGCCAGTCAGTCGTCGCTCGACGTCCGCGTCGACGTGCGCAAGGTGATTGCGAAGGCCTACGACGACTACAACTGGATCGAGGAAGCGGAACTGGTGGCGCGGCGGCGTGTGTCGCCCTCTGCCGGCATGTTCTTGCGCGGCTACGGCCAGCTGATTCAGGTGGACACGACCGTCGCCGGGCGGGGCCAGCAGCGCGGCGGACGCGTCGAAGCGGGTGTGCGGCTTCGCGGTAAGAGCCAGACCGGCGGCGCGATGGAGCTCTTCGGCGGGGGCGAGCAGATGATCGACGCCGACGTGCTCGATCGCCTGCCGCGGCGCTGGGCGTATGTCGGGTTCCGCCTGCTCGGGCACTGATGGTCCGGCCGACGCCGGACACTACAGATGCGGGCGGGCAGTTGTAGTGTCCGGCTTTAGCCGGACCGGCGCGTCGCTGGAGCGACCACACCGAAAGGATAAGATCGCCTGATGACTCGCAGGGTGCTCCGCACGTTCGTGGTCTCGGCGCTGCTGGCGGCCATCTCCGGGCTGCCCGCCGGGGCCGCCGTGCCTCCGCCGAGGCTGCACTACGACTTCTCGACGCTGCCGAACGGCCTGAAGGTCATCCTCTCCGAAGACCACTCGTCGCCGATCATCCATCTCGGCGTCTATTATCACGTCGGCTCGAAGAACGAACGTCCCGGCCGCACCGGCTTCGCCCATCTCTTCGAACACTTGATGTTCAAGGGGTCGAAGAACGTCGGCGCCGAAGAACACACTTCCGTCATCGCCTCGGCCGGCGGCCAGAGCAATGCCTACACCACCGACGACGAGACGGTGTTCTGGCAGACATTCCCCGCGCAGTATCTGCCGATGGTCTCGTGGCTCGAGGCCGACCGCATGGCGTCGTTGCGGGTGGAGAAGGACAACTTCACCAACGAGCGCGAGGTGGTGAAGGAAGAGCGCCGCATGCGGGTGGACAACCAGCCCTACGGCCGCCTCAACGAACTGATCTACGACCAGACCTTCACCACGCACCCCTACAAGCACCCGACCATCGGCAGCATGGCCGACCTCGAAGCGGCGTCGGTGGACGACGTCCGCGAGTTCTACAACACCTTCTACGTTCCAGAGAACGCCACGCTCGTCATCGTCGGCGACTTCGAGACGGCGCAGGCGAAGGCGATCGTCGAGCAGTACTTCGGCCGCGTGCCAAAGGCGCAGCGCCCCGTGCCGCGCGACCTGCCGAAGGAGCCGGCGCAGACGCAGGAGAAGCGGGTGACGCTGCAGCAGCCGTGGCCACTGCAGGCGGTCGTGGTCGCGTATCACATCGCCTACGACGGCCATCCCGACTCGTATCCGCTGCATATCGCCTCGAAGGTGCTCTCCGACGGCCAGAGTTCGCGCATCTACCAGAAGCTGGTCTACGAACAGCAGCTCGCCGTCACCGCCTTTGGCGGCGCCAACCTCGTCGAAGACCCGAACCTGTTCTATGCCGTGGCGATCGTCCAACCGGGCCAGTCGCCGGAGGCGGCCATCGCGGCGCTGATTGGCGAACTCGATCAGCTCAAGGCGGGCGGGATCACCGAGCGTGAACTGCAGCGGGCGAAGAACCAGTTCGCGCGCGACTACATCCTCGGGCGTGAATCGAACCAGCAGAAGGCGCTGCAACTGGCCCACGCCGTCGTCATCCACAACGACATCTCCACCGCCGACGGCGAGTTCGAGATCTTCCAGGGGATTACCGCCGCCGACGTGAAGCGCGTCGCCGAGATCTACTTCACCGAGGCGAACCGTACCGTCATCACCATCATGCCGGCCAGCCGCGCCGATGCCGGAGGCGGCCGATGAGGCGCGTGCTTGTGCTCGTGGCGCTGATGGCCGGGGTCGTGCCGGTCGCCGCGCAGGATCGCGCGTGGCCAAGCGAACGTCCGCCGCGTCCGCTGCCGGCGCGCGAGTCGACGTTTCCCGACTACCAGATGCGCACGCTCGACAATGGGCTGCAAGTGGTGACCGTGCTGCATCACGAGCAGCCGGTCGTCAGCATGCGGATGATCGTGCGGGTCGGAGCCGCGCAGGACCCGCGCGATCGTACGGGACTGGCCGACCTCGCTGCGTCGCTCCTCGACCAGGGCTCGGTAGGGAAATCGGCGAAGCAGGTGCAGGACGAGATCGACTTCATGGGCGGCGCGATGGGCGCCGGCGCCGGTGCCGACCTGACGTTCGCCAACGTGGTGGTGATGAAGGACAGTTTCGAGGCGGGCCTCCGCATCCTGTCCGACATGGCACGCACGCCGGGCTTTGCCCCCGCAGAGGTCGAGCGGCAACGCCAGCAGGCGCTGTCGACGCTGCGCGTGAACTTCGATTCGCCCGAGTTCGTGGCCGATGCGGTGTTCGACCGGCTGGTCTACGGGTTCCATCCGTACGGCCTCCCGCAGAACGGCACCGCCGGGTCGATCGCCACCATCACGCGCGACGATATCGTCGCCTTTCACGACACCTACTTCGTCCCGAACAATGCCATCCTCGCCGTCGTCGGCGACGTGACGGCCGACGAGGCCATCGGGATGGTGCAGAAGGTCTTCGGCGACTGGCAACGGAAGGCGTTGCCCGCTTCGACGTTCGTGGCGCCGCCCGATCCGACACGGCGCGTCATCGTGGTGAACAAGCCGGACGCCGTGCAGACCGAGGTGCGCGCCGGGCACATCGGCATCAAGCGCAACCACCAGGACTACATGGCGTTGAACATGGCGCTGCGGATCCTCGGCGGCGAAGGGGCGAACCGGCTCCACCAGGTGCTGCGCACCGAGCGTGGTCTCACCTACGGCGCCAAGGCCGATATGGACACGCTGCTGGAGGCGGGCGACTTCGAGGCGTCCACCAGCACACGCTCCCAGGCCACCGGCGAAGTGCTGCGGCTCATCGTCGACGAATTCTGGCGACTGCAGCGCGAGCGCGTCGGCGACCGCGAACTCAACGATGCGAAGGCGTACATCACCGGCAGCTTCCCGCTGACGCTGGAGGTGCCGGACGCCATCGCCACGCAGGTGCTGAACGTCCTGTTCTACGGCCTGCCGGTGGAGCAGTTGCAGACCTACCGCGACCGCGTCAACGCCGTGCGGTCCGACGATGTCGAACGGGTGGCGCGCTACTATCTGCGGCCAGACCGGTTGGCGATCGTGCTTGTGGGAAATGCCTCGGCGTTCCTGCCGCAACTGCGCGGGCTCGGCTTCTCGAACGTCGAAGTGATCGACATGGACGACCTCGATCTGCTGGCGGCCGACTTCCGCAAGCCGGGATCGAAGACGCGCGCGCAGGTGCCGGCAGTGCCGTCGCGCCGCGGCGCACCTGGCGCGTCGCTCCAGTTCCCGCTGGCGCCGCCAGCGGCGTACCAGCCGGCGTCTGCCCAGGCGACCGGTCGCGGCAGCACTCCCGAGGACGGGGTCAGCGCCAGGCAACTGCTCGACCGCGTCATCGCCGCCAAGGGCGGCCTCGAGCGGCTCCGGGCGGTGACGAGTCTCGTGGTGACGACACGCGCCAGGGCGCTCGGACCGAACGCGCCGACCGATATGGCCGACACGGTCACCTCCATCGAGTACCCGAATCGCGTGCGGGTCGAGTCGACGATTCGCGGCACTGACGTGCTGCAGGTCTTCGATGGCACCCGGGCGTGGGTACGCGATCCAAACGGCACGCATGACGTGCCCGAGCGCGGCGTGCGCGACTTCCAGAACGGCCTCCGCCGCGACACCATCAACGTGCTGCTCGCGGCGCTCGATGGCCGCGTGCGCGTGCGTCGCCTGGCGGATGTGAAGGACGATGCCGGCGTCGTGCGTCCGGCGCTGGAGTTCTCCGGTGCCGACCTCGAGCCGATGGTGATGTACATCGACCCGGCGACCGGACTGGTGACGAAGTTGACCTACGTGGCCGGCGGCATGGGGCAACCGCTCGTCGAGGAGAGCTTCTCCGACTATCGCAACGTGAACGGCGTGCAGATTACCTACGCGGCCACCGTTCGCGTCGGCGGGCAACCGGCGCTCGAGCGCACCGTGACCGACGTGAAGGTGGGCGGCGCGCTCGATCCGTCGCTGTTCAGGCGACCGTGAGCCTCCGCCTACTGCTCTCGTGCGGCGAGGCGTCCGGCGACCTCTACGCCGGTGCCCTGACGCGCGAGCTCCGTGTCCTCGCGCCCGACATCGACGTTGCCGGCCTCGGCGGCCCTGAATTCGCCAGGGCCGGCGGACGCGTGATCGTCGACTACCGCGGGCTCTCTGTCACCGGCTTCACCGAAATCGTGGCGAAGGTGCCGCAACTGCGCGCCGCGAAGCAGCGCCTGCTGGCCGACGCGCAGCAGCACCGGCCCGATGCGCTCGTCGTCATCGACTACTTCGGTTTCAACGGCCGCCTGGCGAAGGATGCCCACGCCATGGGCATTCCGGTCATTCACTACATCAGCCCGCAGGTGTGGGCCTGGCGCCCCGGCCGCATCAGCCTCATTCGCGCCGTCACGCGGAAGATGCTGGTGATCTTCCCGTTCGAGTCGACGATCTACCAGGACGCGGGCGTGCCGGTGGAATTCGTCGGGCATCCGCTCATCGACCTGGCCCACGCGCAGACGCCGCGCGACCTGCTCCTGTCCCGGCTCGGGCTCGACCCCGCCGCGCCGATCGTCGGCGTGCTGCCCGGGAGCCGAACCAGCGAGCTGCGCCGCATCCTGCCGACGCTGGTCGAGGCCGCGCACCTGATTCGTCAGCGCGTGCCGCGCGCGCAGTTCGTCGTCGCGCGGGCGCCGCATCTCGACGACCGGCTGTACGACCCGGTGCGCCACCTGGCCGGATCGGCCATCGTCGAGGGCGAGACCGACGCCGTGCTCGCCGCGTCGGACGTGGTGCTGACTGCGTCGGGCACCGCCACGGTGCAGGCGGCGCTGCACGACACACCAATGGTCGTGGTCTACCGTGTGTCGTCCCTGGAATACCTCGTCGGACGGCGGTTCGTGAAGGTCGACACCTTCGCGATGGTCAACCTCATTGCCGGCCGTCAGGTGGTGCCGGAGTTGATTCAGGAGCGGTTCACCGCCGAGGCGGTGGCCACCGAAGCGACATCGATGCTCACGGACAGCGCTCGTGCGGGACGGATCAGGCAGGGGCTGGCCGAGGTGCGGGCGAAGCTCGGAGGTCCGGGCGGCAGTCGTCGCGCGGCCGAAGCCATCCTGAAGACGATAGGGGAGCTATGAGACACCGGGTGCTGAGCGTCGCCATGCTGATGTGCCTGCTGGCTGCGCACGTGCGAGCCACGGTGCTGGTGCCGGCCGACCTTGCCGAACTCTCGCGCGACGCACAGATCATCGCGAGGGGGCAGGTCGTCGCCATCGACGCACGCTGGTCGGACGGTCATCGCGCCATCGAGACCGTGGTGACGCTCGAAGCCGAGCGCGTACTCAAGGGTGAGGTGGGCCGTATGGTCCAGTTCCGCGTCCCCGGTGGCGTGATGGGCCGCTACCGCAACATCGTGATGGGCGCGCCGCAGTTCGCCGTCGGGCAGCGTGTCATCGTCTTCCTCGGTGCCAGCGGCCCGCGGGTGCCCTTTGTTCTTGGCTTCAGCCAGGGCGTCTACCGGCTCGACGTGACGTTGTCTGGCGACGTGTTGGTCTCGCCGCCGCCGATCATGCCGGGCGTCACCGGACCGATCGTGCGCGGCGCGGTGACGCGGCAGCCCGCCCCGCTGGCCGACTTCGAGCGCAGCGTCCGTGCGCTGGCGGGAGACGGACGATGACGCGCTGTCTATCGGCCACGCGACGCGGGTGGAGCGTGCTGTTGTCGCTGGCGCTGGTAATGACGGTGTCGTCTCCGGCGTTTGCCTACCTGAAGTTCGGATTCCAGTTGGACGGCAAGGAGTTCACGCTGCGCTGGAGCCGGTCGCCGGTCATGTACTTCGTGAGCGACGTGGACGTGCCCGGTGTGTCGGTGTCGCAGTTCCAGGGGGCTGTCGCCAAGGCCTTTATGACCTGGGAGTCGGTGCCATCGGCCTCGATCGCCTATACGTTCGGCGGCTTCACACGCGGATTGCCAGGCGAGAACGATGGCCGGACGACGCTTGGGTTCGTGAACGAGCCTGAACTCGACCGGGTCCTGGCGTCGACCAGCTACCTCGTCGACGGCGACACCGGTGAATTGCTCGAGTCGGACATCTTCTTCAACTCCGCATTCGCGTGGTCGGTGGCACAGGCGGGGGAGCGCGGGCGGTGGGATGTGGAGTCGATCGCGCTGCACGAGATCGGGCACCTCAGTGGCCTCGGCCACTCCGCCATCGGCGAAACGGAACTGGTGTCTGGCGGTGGACGCCGCGTGCTGTCGATCGGCTCGGTGATGTTCCCGATCGCTCTCGGCAGCGGCGACATCTCGGAGCGGCGTCTCCTGCCCGACGATATCGCCGGCATCTCCGATCTCTACCCGGACGATGGGTTCAACGACACGACTGGCACTCTGTCTGGCCGCATCACGAAGAACGGCGCTGGCGTCTTCGGCGCGCACATCGTCGCCTTCGGTCCACGCGACGGCGAACTCGTCGGCAACTTCAGCCTCGGTCACGATGGCCAGTTCTCCATTGCCGGCCTGCGACCGGGGCCGCACGTTCTGCGGATCGAACCGATCGACGATGCCGATACGGACAGCTTCTTCGACGACACCGAACCGCCCGACGTGAACTTCAGGACCACCGTCTTCGAACGGCTGGTCATCGTCCCGCGCGGCGGCGACAGCGGCGCGGTTCAGATCACGGTGCAGCCGAAGTAATGGGTGTCCGGTGCATCACGCTCGTGGTCGCGGCTCTCGTGTGCGGCGCGGCGCACGCCAAGGCGCAGACGCCTGGCGCGGGCCGGTTCGAGCTGTCTGCTGGGGCGCGCTGGGTAGGCCCCATCGCGTTCGGCACGACCGCCGCTACTGAAACGACCTTTGGCGGCGGAAAGCGGACCCTCTTCGACAGTTCCAGTCAGCTCGACGCGTCCATCGGTGGCAGCGTCGGCGTGGGTGTGGAACTGACGCGGGGGCTGCGTGCCGAGCTCTCGGTTGCGTATAGCCCCACCGGCCTCAGCACACGCATCAGCGGCGACGTCGAGGGAGTGGCCGACCTGACCGTGAAGGCGCCGGTCATGCAGTTCCTCGTCGAAGGGGGCCTGCAGGCGCGACCCGCGCGATGGACCCACGGGCGCCTGTCGCCATTCGTCACGGCGGGAATGGGCTACCTGCGCCAACTGAACGACGGACGGACCCTCGTCGAGTCCGGGCGCGCGTGGTATTTCGGTGGCGGGCTGTATCATGAGCGGGCAGCAGCTCATCCACGGTGGCTGACGGCCACCGGGGTCCGGGCTGACCTCCGCGCGCTCGTCCTGCGCGACGGTGTGGCACCCGACGACACGTGGCGGGGCGCGCCCGCGATCACCGCGTCGGTGTTCGCGCGGTTCTGATACCGCCGGCGGGCGAGTGTGTGGCTTGGAGGCCCGATGTTCAACGAGTTCAAGAAATTCGCCATGCAAGGCAACGTTGTCGACCTTGCGGTCGGCATCGTCATTGGCGCCGCGTTCGGCGCCATCGTCAACTCGGTCGTACAGGACGTGATGATGCCGATCGTCGGCGTGGTCACGGGAGGCCTCGACTTCAGCCAGCGGTTCGCCCTCCTGAAGGACGGCATACCGCCCGGACCCTATGCGTCGATCGCCGTCGCCAAGGCGGCAGGCGCCTCGACGATGAACTACGGCCTGTTCCTGAATGCGGTGGTGAACTTCCTCATCGTGGCCATCGCCCTGTTTCTCGTCGTGAAGGCGATGAACACGGCGCGTCTGGCCAAGGCAGAGGCGCCCGCCCCGCCCGCCCCGCCAGCTCCTCCGACCACGGAAGAGACGCTCCTCACCGAGATCCGCGACCTCCTCAAGAGCGGCGCGCGTTCGTAGTCCGACCCGGCCCCGGCGGGTCAGTCCGCCGGGGCACGGTCACCGCTGGCCGTGCCGGTCCGTCCGGGGGATCGGCGGGGCAGGTCCACCGTGGTCGAACCGCTGTGGTACGATTGGCGTTTTCTCGGGATCACCAGACTTCAAGAGGTCACCGATGTCGACCGTAGACAGCTTCGGCACCCGTACCGCCCTGCAGACCGGCGGACCGAGCGTGCAGTACTTCAGCCTTGGCGCGCTCGAAAAGAACGGCTTCCCGGAAGTCGCGCGCCTCCCGTTCTCGCTCAAGATCCTGCTCGAAAACCTCCTGCGCCACGAGGACGGACGCTTCGTCAAGAAGGGCGACATCGAGGCGCTCGCGACGTGGGACGTCACGAGCACCGCGGCGCGTGAGATCTCGTTCATGCCGGCCCGCGTGCTGTTGCAGGACTTCACGGGCGTGCCGTGTGTGGTTGACCTTGCGGCGATGCGCGACGGCATTGTCCGGCTCGGCGGCAACCCGGACCGTGTGAACCCGCTTCAGCCCGTCGAGTTGGTCATCGACCACTCGGTGCAGGTCGACTACTTCGGCCAGGCCAACGCGTTCGACCTGAACGCCGAGCTCGAGTTCTCGCGCAACAAGGAACGCTACTCGTTCCTGCGCTGGGGCCAGAACGCCTTCCGCAACTTCCGCGTGGTGCCGCCCGACACGGGCATCGTCCATCAGGTGAACCTCGAATACCTCGCGCGCGTCGTCATGACGGCGGACGACGAGCAGGGCACCGTGGCGTTCCCGGACACGCTCGTTGGCACCGACTCGCACACGACGATGGTGAACGGCCTGGGCGTGGTGGGGTGGGGCGTCGGCGGCATCGAGGCCGAGGCGGCCATGCTCGGCCAGCCGTCGTCCATGCTGATTCCGCCGGTCCTCGGTGTACGCCTCGATGGGCGCCTGGCTGAAGGGATTACGGCCACCGACCTCGTGCTGACAATCACCGAGCGCCTGCGCAAGCACGGCGTGGTGGGCAAGTTCGTCGAGTTCTACGGTCCCGGTCTCGAGCACCTGACCTTGGCCGACCGCGCGACGCTCGCCAACATGTGCCCGGAATACGGTGCCACGATCGCGATCTTCCCGATCGATGCGATGACGCTCGACTACCTGCGCCTGAGCGGCCGCGATGCCGATCACGTGGCGCTCGTCGAAGCCTACGCGCGCGCACAGGGGTTGTTCCACGACGCGTCGACGAAGGACTCGGCGTACTCGGAATCGATCGCGGTCGACCTGACCGTTGTTGAACCGAGCCTCGCCGGCCCGAAGCGTCCGCAGGACCGCGTGCCGCTGAAGTCGGCGAAGCAGGGCTTTGCCGCGGCGCTGCCCGGCCTGATGCCGAAGAAGAGCGCCGGCGGCGGTACGGCGGTCGCCACCGAGCTGACGCTGTCGCACGGCGATGTGGTGATTGCGGCCATCACGAGCTGCACAAACACCTCGAATCCGAGTGTGATGATCGGCGCCGGTCTCGTCGCCAAGAAGGCGGTCGAGAAGGGCCTGACGAGCAAGCCGTGGGTGAAGACCAGCCTGGCGCCAGGCTCGAAGGTGGTCACCGACTACCTGGCGGCGGCGGGGCTCGACACCTACCTCGATCAGCTCGGCTTCAACCTTGTCGGCTACGGCTGCACGACCTGCATCGGCAACAGCGGTCCGCTGCCGGAGGATGTGTCGGCAGCCATCGACGCAGACAACCTCGTTGTCGCGTCGGTGCTCAGCGGCAACCGCAACTTCGAAGGGCGCGTGCAGCAGCAGGTGCGTGCGAACTACCTGGCGTCGCCGCCGCTCGTGGTGGCCTACGCGCTGGCCGGCAGCATGAATATCGACCTCACGACCGAGCCGCTCGGCACCGGCACCGACGGTCAGCCGGTCTACCTGAAGGACATCTGGCCGACCTCGGCCGAACTGCAGGCGACGATGACCGCGGCGGTCACCTCTGCGCACTTCGTGAAGCAGTATGCGGACGTGTTCCGCGGCGACGACCGCTGGCAGCAGCTCGACGTGCCGACGGGCGACCGCTTCTCGTGGGAACCGGACTCGACCTACGTGCGCAACCCGCCGTTCCTCGAGAACGTCACGATGGAGCCGGCGCCGCTGACCGACATCACGGGCGGCCGCGCCCTCGCGATTCTCGGCGACAGCATCACGACCGACCACATCTCGCCCGCCGGCAACATCAAGAAGGACAGCCCGGCCGGCAAGTACCTCATCGAGCACGGCGTGCAGCCGGTCGACTTCAACTCCTACGGCGCGCGTCGCGGTAACCACGAGGTGATGATGCGCGGCACGTTCGCCAACACGCGCCTCAAGAATCTGCTGGCGCCCGGCACCGAAGGTGGCTGGACGACCTTCCAGCCCAGCGGTGAGGTGATGGCCATTTACGACGCGGCCATGAAGTACAAGGACGCGGGCGTAGCGCTCGTCGTGCTGGCGGGCAAGGAGTACGGCTCGGGTTCGTCGCGCGACTGGGCGGCGAAGGGCACGGCGCTGCTCGGCGTCAAGGCGGTCATCGCCGAGAGCTTCGAGCGTATCCACCGCAGCAACCTGGTCAACATGGGGGTGCTGCCGCTGCTGTTCACCGGTGGTGCGAACGCCGCCTCGCTCGGGCTGACCGGTACCGAAGTATTCGAGATTCACGGCGTCGCCGACGGGTTGCGTCCCGCCGGCACGGTGAAGGTGAAGGCCATCGGCGCGGACAAGACGATCGAGTTCGACGCCTACGTCCGCATCGACACGCCCGAAGAGTTGGTGGCGTTCCGTCACGGCGGCATCCTGCCGTACGTGCTGCGTCAGCTCGTCGGCAAGCAGTAGCGCGTTGCGTTCTTCACGAAGGCACGAAGGGCACGAAGTCAAACCGGTGTTTGCTTCGCGTCACTTCGTGCCCTTCGTGGCTTCGTGATGTCCCTGTCCGTCTTGGAACTCTCCGCCGCACTCAAGGTCCGGGCGCTCGAACTCGGGTTCGACGCCTGCGGGATCGCTCCTCCTACCGGTCTTCCCGAACTGGCGTTCTTCAACGAGTGGCTCTCCCGCGGCTACGCCGGCGAGATGTCGTTCCTCGCGAAGTCGGCCGACCTGCGTGCTGACGCGCGCGGCGCCCTGCCGTCGGCCCGCAGCGTCATCGTGCTGGCCACCCTCTACAACACCGAGCGGCCGTACTCCATCGAGGAGGCCGACCCCTCACGCGCCCAGGTGGCGCGCTACGCCTGGGGCGACGACTATCACCGCGTGCTGATGCGGCGCATGGACGCGCTGGTCGGCTGGATGCATGCGGTCTATCCCGCGTCGTTCGAGGCGGCGCCGTACGTGGACACCGGGCCGGTGCAGGAGCGGGTGTTCGCGCAGCACGGCGGCATCGGCTGGATCGGCAAGAACTGCTGCGTGATCAACCAGGAGCTGGGGTCGTTCATCTTCCTCTCCGAGATCATCTGCAGCCTGCCGCTGACGTTCGACAGCCCATCGCTTGACCAGTGCGGCACCTGCACCTTGTGCATCGAGGCCTGCCCGACGCAGGCGCTCGTGGCGCCGGGCGTGCTCGACGCGCGACGCTGTATTTCGTACCTCACCATCGAACAGCAGGGTGCGATCCCGGACGACCTGGCCGCCGGTGTCGGCCCGCGCGTGTACGGCTGCGACGTGTGCCAGGAGGTCTGTCCGTACAATGCCGTCTCGCCGCGCTCGACCGACCAGGCCTGGTTGCCGCGTGCGGTCTGGGACCGGCGCTCCGTGCACGACCTCGTGCAGATGCCGGACGCGGAGCTGCGCGCGGCGCTGGTGGACAGCGCCATGACACGGGCGCGGAAGGCCGGCCTGCGCCGCAACTTCCAGCAGGCGGCGACGCAGGCGTCGAAGGCGCAGGGCCCCGGCTGAGCGGGCCGGCGCCGTTGGAGTTTGCGAGCCGGAGGCGTTGGTTGGATACTGAGGGGCACCGGACGAGTCGTGGATGTCGTCGGGTTGTTGCCAGGAGGCTGACGCTGTGAGTTCCCTTGCTCCCGCACTGCTGCTGTCGATGCCACAGTTGCTCGATCCGAACTTCGCCCGCACGGTTGTGCTGCTGTGCAAGCACAGCGAAGACGGTGCGTTCGGCCTCGTGCTCAATCGCCCGCTCGTCACCACCGGCACCGTGATGGTGCACCTCGACCCGCCCGTCTCGACCGAGCGGGAACTCGACCTCTGGATCGGCGGCCCGGTCGAGCCGCAGCGCAGCTGGATTCTGGTCGGTGGCGGCCCCGAGCATCCCGAGGTGTCCGGCGCGGCCCAGATCGCCGACGGCGTTTACCTCTCGACCTCGCCCGCGCTGCTGCGTCGCCTGCTCGCTCCGGCGCCGCCCCCGAACGCGCGTCTCGTCGTCGGCTACTCGGGATGGGGGCCGGGCCAACTCGAAGAAGAACTCACCGAGTCGTCGTGGCTCCTCAGCGACGTCGATGCCGACCTGCTGTTCAACACGCCCGCCGAGCAGATGTGGGAGAAGGCCATTCGCAGGCTCGGCGCCGATCCCGGGGCGCTCACGACGTCGCGCGGCGTGCATTGAGCGGAGGGTAGAGGGTAGAGGTTGGAGGGTGGGGGGTGGCCTATTTCTCGGCGCGGGCGTTCAGGGCGTTGTGCAGACCATAGAGCGCCCAACAGAGTCGGTCAGCGGCGTCAACTGCGCGGCCTGCGGCGCGGTTAGCAGGCCGACCCGCCGGCGGATCTGACTCGCCGCACCGAATCTCTCCGAGGGCGGGAACGGTGATGTCATCCGGTCCGTGTGTTCGACCAAGGTCATCGATCGCTGCCACACTTCAAGGTCGAGATAGGTGAAGGCCACACTTCACGCCTCAGCAGAATGAGTACCACCAGCAATCTGCAGCCAAGCGAGCTCTCGTGCCGCAGAGTTCGAAGATTTCGCCGCCAAGCCTCGCACGCCAGAACGCACTTCTTGCCAGTCGGGCGTCAGCCCCCACCCTCCACCCTCCACCGACATTTGTCGCTACATGACGGCGGTGCGGTGTTGCAGTAGAGTCTCTGCTCATGAATCTGCGCCCTGCCGTCCTTGCCGTGTTCGTCGCGTCCTCGGTCTCGCTGGCTATCGCACAAAGCGGCGGCGACGCCGCGCTCTTCGAGCGGGTCCGCACCGAGGGGATGGAGCACTCGCAAGCCGCCGCGCTCTTCGACACGTTGACGGTGGATATCGGCCCGCGCCTGACGGCGTCACCCGCGCACAAGCGCGCGGCGGAGTGGGCGAAGGCGCGGCTCACCGACTTCGGCCTGAGCAACGCGCATCTCGAACCGTGGCAGTTCGGTCGCGGCTGGGAAGCGCAGCGCGTCGTCGTGGAGATGCTCGAGCCGCGTTACCTGCCGATCATCGCCTACGCGGACGGCTGGTCGCCGTCGACGGCGGGCGAACTCTCGGGAGCGCCGGTGTTCGCGGGCGACAAGACGCCCGAACAACTTGAGACGATGAAGAGCTCGCTCAAGGGCGCGATCATCCTCACGCAGCCGCTCTTCGACAACTTCGTGCGCAAGGATCGCCCGAACCCGAGCGACGCGAGCTATCAGGCGAACTCGGCGGCGTATGCCACCAGCGTCAGCCGTCCGGCGACGCCAGCACGCCCGCAGGGCGAGACCGCCGCGCAGCGCGCGGCCCGCATCTATCGTGATGCCGGCGCCGGCGCGCTGCTGAAGCCGACCATCGGCGAACACGGCACCGTCTTCGTTACCGGACGCGACGGCGGTCCCGGCGCGGTGCCGTCGCTGTCGATCGCCAGCGAGCAGTACAACATGCTGCTTCGCTACGCGCAGCGCGGCATCGCCGTGAAGCTGCGGGTGAGCGTGCAGGCGGCGTGGTTCGACAACGACAACGGCAACGCCTACAACGTCATCGCCGAACTGCCGGGCACCGACCCGGTGCTGAAGGACGAAGTCGTGATGATCGGCGGCCACCTCGACTCGTGGCACACCGGCGTCGGCGCGACAGACAACGCCGATGGCTCGACCACGATGATGGAGGCGATGCGCATCCTGAAGGCCGTGGGCGCCCAGCCGAAGCGCACCATCCGCGTGGCGCTGTGGGGCGGGGAAGAGCAGGGGCTGCTCGGATCGGCGGCCTGGGTGCGCGACCATCTGGCTGGCGACGGCAACCGCACGGCGCGCGAGAAGTTTGACGTCTACTTCAACAGCGACAACGGCTACGGTCCGATCTACGGCTTCTATCTGGAGAACAACCCCGCCAACGTCCCGGTGTTCGAACGATGGCTGGCGCCGCTGAAGGCGGTGGGCCTGACGCGCAACACGATGGAAGGGGTCGGCTCAACAGACCACCTGAGTTTCATCGCCGCCGGCGTGCCTGGCTTTAATCCGATCCAGCGCTACGAGAACTACGACATCCGCACGCACCACTCGAACATGGACACTGTAGAACGGCTCGACCCGAAGGAACTCCGCCAGGCGGCCACGGTGATGGCCTGGGTGGCGCTGCAGGCGGCAAACGACGCGAACCCGGTGCCGCGGCTCAAGTAACGGGGCGCAATGCTGGGGAGGCGGAGCACGCATGAGATCGGCATTCGCATGGCGCTCGGTGCGTCACGGTCGTCGGTGGTGCCCGTCCAGGACCGATTCGCTACAGGCGCTGCGGCATCAATAGCGCCTCGCGTTTTCACTGCTCGCGATCTGTGCGTGGTAGTGTTCGCGCAAGTATCCCCTCTGGAGGCGAACGTATGACCCGTCCCCGCGGAATGTGTCTCGTGTTCGTGATGTGTGCGGTCGTGCTGCTCGGCTATGCCGTGGCGGCGTATCAGGATCCCGAACCGGCGAAGGACCATCCGAGCGTGCCGCGATTCCCGGGCATGCTGATGAGTAGTGGCACCTCGGCCGATTTCAACGGCTACGAGTTCCAGGTCTCCTCCGACAGCGCGACCAAGCGCGTCGAAGGCAGAAGCTGGGAATTCGAGTACAACCTCAAGGAGGGGGCCCGCCATCCCAGTGCGCTCGAAATCGCGCGAAACTATGCAGCGCAGTTCACGTCGCGCGGCGGCAAAGTGATCTACCAGGCGTCGGATGCCGCAGTGACCACGCTGATGATGCCGCTCGGCGGCGGTGAGCGCTGGATGCACCTGCAGACCAACGGCGACTCGATCGTCATGGTCATCATCGAGACGGCGGCGATGGTGCAGAAAGTCGAGTTCTCCGCGGATGAGATGGCGGCGCAGGCTGCCGCGACCGGCAAGATCGTCCTGCACGGCATTCTGTTCGACACGGCGAAGAGCGACATCAAGGCGGAATCTGGCCCGGCGCTCGACGAAGTGGCCGCGATGCTGAAGAGCAATGCCGCCCTGAAGTTCAGAATCGATGGACACACCGACAACGTTGGCGCCAAGGCGGCCAACCTCGTGCTCTCGAAGGCCCGCGCGGCCTCGGTCAAGGCGGCGCTGGTCTTGCGCGGCGTGGATGCGGCGCTCCTCACCACCGACGGTCTGGGCGACACCAAACCGGTCGCGGATAACGCCACGGAAGATGGGCGACGACAGAACCGTCGCGTCGAACTGGTCAAGCAGTAGGTCGATCATGCGCATCCTCCTCTCCCGCTTCAGGCCCACCGCCTTCAGCGGCGCCTGAGTCGACGAGGGGACGCTGAAGACCGTATCCGCTTCG
>CALQBJ020000048.1 GCA_943328785.2 Bifidobacterium breve | reverse complement strand
GTACTAGGGATTGACGGCCAATGACCAACGACCAACCTGATCAGGCGCGGTGCGGCCGCCCGAGCACCGGCACGGCGCTGTCGAACGTGATCCGGCCGTGATCGAGCGTGATGAGGTGCGCCGCCGGGAAGATGTCGACGAGGCTGACGGGACCGGTGAGCACGACGGTGTGCTGCTGGCGGAGTCGCTGCACGAGCTGCGCCAGCGGGCCCGCGTCCCGTTTTCCGGCCACCGGCACGACGTCGTCGAGCAGGAGCACCGACGGGTCGTGGAGCAATACCTGCGCGATGGCCACTCGCGCGCGGGCCGGTGCGTCGAGCTGGGCGCACGACGAGCCGAGCGCCGGCTCGAGTTCACACTCGGCAACCACCTCGCGGACGCGCGTCTCCAGCCGCTCCGGCGCAATCTGCCTGGCCTGGCCGCTGAATGCGAGCAGGTCGCCTGGGCGCATGTCGCCGCACGACATCAGCGTCTGCGGCACGTAGCCCACCTTGGCGCTGGCGGCGAGCCGTGACGTGCGTGCGTCGATGCCGTGGATGCGGATGCGTCCGCCGCTGGGCGTCATGTGTCCAGCGAGCAGCTTCAGCAGCGTCGTCTTGCCGGCGCCTTCCGGGCCGGTGATGACCACCAGCTCGCGGTCGCCGGCTGCGAAGGTGACGTCGAGCAACGCCGGCGCCTGCCCGTGCAGCTTGCTGAGGGCGCGCACATCGATGGCCGGCGTCAAGCGCGCTGCGCCTGCAGAGGCGGGCACGTCAGCGATGACCCTGGGCGAGTGCGAGTGCCGACAGCGGATCGACCCGCGCGTCGCCGATACGAAGCGCCCAGTGGAGGTGCGGTCCGGTGACACGACCCGTGGCGCCGACGAGCCCGACAATCATCCCGGTGTCCACCGTATCGCCCTCCCGCACGTCGAGGCGCGAGAGATGCGCCAGCATCGAGGAGACGCCGAGGCCGTGGTCGATGATCACCGTGTTGCCCGTGAAGAACAGCTCGCGCGCCGCGACGATGCGCCCGCCGGCCGGCGCGTGGATCGGGGTGCCGGTGCCGCTCAGGAAGTCGGTGCCGGCATGCGGGTTCCGCTTCTCGCCGTTGAACACGCTGCGGGTGCCGAAACTGCTATTAGCGGGTCCTGGCACCGGGCGGATGAAGCCGTCGCTCCAGGCTGGTGTGTCGGTCGAGCGCGCGTAGGCCGCGGTGAGGAACGCGGCGTCGGCCGTGATGCGCGCCATCAGCTCGGGCGACGGGTTGACGTAGTCGGGCGCGACGGTCAGCGTGCGGGTGCGGAAGCGCCTGGCGACGATCGTGAGAGGGCGGCTGGCGCTGGCGGCCGGTGAGGCGACAGCGGCCGCGACATCGTAGGTGCCGGGCCGCCGGTCGAGATCGATGCCGACGAGGGCGTGCCACGTGGTGGCGTCTTCCTGGTAGGCGAGCCACGTGGTCTGGAAGGCGTGAACGGTGACGCCGGTCGCATCGCGCGGCACGGTGACGCGCACCGCCACCACGTCGCCCTGGCGTGCGACGCCAGACGCCAGCGTGAGGGTCAGCGATTGCGCCTGGGCCCAGGATGCCACCGCCAGCACCAGAGCAGCCGCCAGCGTGGCCGTGCGCCGCAGGCGGTTAGCGACGGCTGCGCGCGTCGGACACAATCGGCACCTTGAGGTCGAGTGTCCGGCCAGTGCGGAACACCTTGATCGTGGCCATCGAGCCGATCTTCGCATCCGCCACGAGCCGGTAGAGCTGCGAGGGGTCGTCGATCTTCGTGCCGTTGAAGACAGTGATGACGTCGCCAGGGCGGACGCCGGCGTTATAGGCCTCGGAGCCGCGCATCATGCGGACGACCAGGGCGCCCGAGGTATTGGCCGCGCCGACCTCCTCCGCCACCTGCGGCGTCAGCTTGTCGATGGTGACGATGCCGCCAATGGTGCCGCGCTGCACCTCGCCGAACTCGCGCAGGTCGTTGACGATGTGCTGGACGAGGTTGCTGGGAACGGCGAAGCCGATGCCCTGGTAGCCGCCGCTCTGGCTGAAGATGCCGGTGTTGATACCGATCAGTTCACCGCGGGTGTTGACGAGCGCGCCGCCCGAGTTTCCCGGGTTGATGGCGGCGTCGGTCTGGAGGAAGTCTTCGTATTCGGAGAAGCCGACGTTCGAGCGGCCGGTCGCGCTGATGATCCCGGCGGTGACCGTGCGGCTCAACTGGAACGGGCTGCCGATGGCGAGCACCCATTCACCCACTTGCAGCTTCGCCGAGTCGCCCCAGGAAATGGTGGGCAGCCCTTTGAGGTCTACCTTCAGCAGCGCGATGTCGGTGGCCGGGTCGGTGCCGATGACGCGTCCCTTGACCTCGCGGTTGTCGCTGAGGGCCACCGTGATCTCGCGGACGTTCTCGCCAACCACATGGTTGTTCGTGACGATGTAGCCGTCGGCCGAGATGATGACCCCGGACCCGAGGCTCATTGACCGGCGATCGCGCGCGCCGTACATGTCCTGGTCGCCGAAGAAGTACTGGAAGAAGGGGTCGTCCTGGAACGGCGAGTTCGGCCGCCGCACGACCTGCAGCGACGAGATGTTCGCGACACCCTTCACCGACTGCCCGGCGATCTTCGTGAAATCGGGGCCGGTGGTCACCGTCGCGGTCACCGCCGGCCCCGCGGGTGCCTGGGCGGCCGCACGCTGCGGTTCCGCGGGCGCGGCTGCGGCGGGTTCCGCCACCGACTCACTGGCAATGCGCATGCGTCCGGTGACGACCATGCCGGCCGCGAAGCCGGCGACGACGAGGACGCACGTGAGGAGGATTCGGCGGATCACGAAACGGTGATCTTCCGGGCCGCGCGGCCGCTGGCCTTCGGGATGGTGACCGTGAGAAGACCGTCCGTCAGGTCGGCGCTGACGTTGTCGACCTCGATCGGTTCCGGCAGCACGAAGGCGCGCGAAAAGCGGCCGTGCCCGCGCTCCACCCGGTGGTATTGTTCGCACGGCACCTGGCCGCAGATCCGTTCGCCGCGTACGACGATGCGGCTCTCCTCGGCGTGAATCTCGACCTGTTCGCGGGTGAGCCCGGGAACTTCGGCGGTCAGGATGAACGACTGGGCGGTTTCGTAGAGGTCGACCGGTGGTGTCCAGCCTGGCGCGTCGCTGCCGACAAGCTGGCCAATCTGGTCGTGCAGGGCCAGCAGATCGCGGAACGGATCCCAGCGTGAAAATGCCACAGGAAAAGCGTAGCACGGTTGCAGGCGGCCGAACCCCATGTGCTACGATTGCAAGGATATACAGTCACAACTATGGCGAACACAGTACAGGCAAAACGGCTCCGGAAGGGCCAGCTGATCAAGGTCGGGAAGGACCTGTTCCGCATCATCGAACTGCACCACCTGACCCCCGGCAATCTTCGGGCAGCCGTCCAGTGCAAGATGCGCAACATCCGCACCCTGGCGCTGGCCGATACGAAGTGGCGGTCGGAAGAGGACATCGAGAGAGCGACGCTCGATGAGAAGGAAATGCAGTACCTCTACAAAGATGGCGACTCGTACTGCTTCATGGATACGTCGACCTTCGAACAGATCCACATGTCGTCCGAGGTGCTCGGTGATGCGATGGGCTACATCGTGGCCGACGCGCTGATCCATGTGGAGTTCTACGGCGAGGAGCCTGTCGGCATCGAGCTGCCGGCGACCGTCGACCTGATGGTGAAGGAGACGTCCCCCGGCATCAAGGGCGCGACGGCCAGCAACCAGATCAAGCCGGCCACCCTCGAAACCGGTCTCGTCGTGAACGTGCCGCCCTTCGTCAACGAAGGCGACAAGGTCCGCGTGAACACCGAAACCGGCGAGTACCAGGGTCGGGCCTAACTGCAGCGCTGATTGCCAATTGCTGATTGGAGAGACGGCCCGGCCGGTCAATCAGCAATCCGTCATCAGCATTCAGCAATTTCCTGTTCGGTAGCCCTATGGATGTGCGCAAGAAACCGGAGCATGGCTGGATCGAGGTCATTACCGGCAGCATGTTCAGTGGCAAGAGCGAGGAGCTGATCCGTCGCATCCGCCGCGCCCAGATCGCCCGCCAGAAGGTGCAGGTCTTCAAGCCGCTCATCGACGATCGGTTCAGCCACGACCACATCGTGTCGCACAGCGACATGCGGATTGCCTCGACCAACGTCCGGACCTCGGACGACATCATCGCCGCCGTCGCGGCGGACACCGAGGTCGTCGGCATCGACGAAGGGCAGTTCTTCGATCCGAACTTGCCGGCCGCCTGTAACACCCTTGCGGACCGCGGCAAGCGGGTGATCGTCGCCGGGCTCGACCAGGACTACCTCGGACGGCCGTTCGAGCCGATGCCGCAACTGCTGGCCATCGCCGAGTACATCACCAAGACGCTCGCCATCTGCATGGTGTGCGGCGACCCGGCCAATCACACCCAGCGCCTCGTCCAGAGCGGCGAACGTGTCCTCGTTGGCGCCACGGGCTTCTACGAAGCCCGCTGCCGCCACTGCTTCGACCCGACGCTCGCCAACGTCGATAAACCGTAGCCGGTTTTCGTAGAATCCTGCCGTGGACCTCGTCACCGGGTCGCTGATCCTGCTCGGCGGCGGATTTTTCGTCGCCAACGCCCGCCTCGCCCTCGAGTACCTGCGATTCCTCCGCCTCAAGCGGGGGGCACTCCTCGTCTGGTCAAGCCCCCGTCCGCCCTATTACGCCCTCAACATGGGGCTCGGCGTGGCTACCGGCCTGCTCGTGCTGGTGAAGTTGCTCGTCGTGCACCGGCAGGCGTTCGGCGAGCTGATGATGTTTGTGTACTTCGGGTTGCTGGTGCCGCTCAGCCAGCGTATCGGCCGCGGTTTCTACGAGGACGGGATCTGGGCCGACTCGAACTTCATCCCCTACACCGAGGTGGGCGGAATCAGTTGGCGGGACGGGGACCACTCGGTGTCGCTGGTCGTGATCTCACGGCTGAAGAACCTGGCGCGCCGGCTGGCTGTGCCGAACGAACACTACGGCGCCGCGCGCCGCCTCCTGCGCGACAAGATCGGCCACCACGAAATCCAGTTAGGCAGCGGCCTCGACCTGGGCGGCCACGACGAGCGGGATGATGCGTAGGTGGTCGGTTAGTTGCTAGTCCAGCCCGCCCCGCCAGCCCCGCCCTAGAACAGTATCCCGAGCAGCCCCACTCCGCTCGCCACCGGGTCGCCGAGCCAGTCTGGCGGCACCAGCCACGTGAACGCCAGGATGGAGATCACCCAGATGTCGTAGGGCACCGAGGTGCGCGGGTCGGTCCAGAAGAACGCGCGGTTGAAGGCGCCACGGACGCCGCTCTTCGACGGCATCGGCAGGTCGTTCAGCGCGAGGTAGGTGTAGTAGATCCGGTTCGCCACCGACAGCACCGAGAGCGACAGGATGATCCAGAGCACGCCGGCAAAGCGGTTGGTGAAGGCGCCGATCATGAACAGCACGATGCGCTCGGGCCGTTCCATGAAGCCGACCTTGCACTTCTCAATCAGGCACTCGGCCCGCGCCCGCGCGTAGCTGGTCATGATCGTGAAGATGAGCGTGATGGTGGCGATCATCACGTAGTCGGTCCGGCCAATCGACGAGTAGAGATAGATCAGGCCGGCGAACAGCGCCAGATCCGAGAGACGGTCGAGCGTCGAGTCCCAGAAGGCGCCGAAACGCGACTCGAGGTGGAGCTCGTGCGCCACCTTGCCGTCGATGAAGTCGAAGATGTTTGCGCAGATCATCACAACGCCAGCCAGGCCGAAGCGATGGCGAGCCAGCGCCCAGGCGGCGCCGACGTTGATGATCACGCCCACGAACGTCAGGACGTTCGGGTGGATGCGCATCGCGACGCACGCCGCAATGATGGCGCGCAGCGGGAACCAGCAGATGGTCCCGATGATGCCTGTGAAGGTTAGCTTGGACTTGGGCGCCTGCTGAGAGTGGCTGGCGCGATCCTGCGGTGAGGAGACGACTTCGGCGTTCGACGGCACTGGTATTATGGAGGATTCAGAGTAGACGAGTAAACGAGCCATAGTACCGCATGCCCATCCGCGATCTCAAGGAGCAGATAGCCCGGTTGCCCGAGCAGCCCGGGGTCTACCTGTACTTCAACGCGGCTGGCGAGACCATTTACGTGGGCAAGGCCCGGGCGCTCCGCGACCGGGTCCGCAACTACCTGGGGGCCTACGGGTCGAGTCCGAAGACGAACGCCCTCCTCGATGATATCGTCCGCCTCGAGTTCATCGTCACCGACTCGGTAGTCGAGGCGCTGGCGCTCGAGAACAATCTCATCAAGCAGCGGAGCCCGAAGTACAACATCCTCCTGCGTGACGACAAGAACTACCCCTTCCTGCAACTGACGACAACCGAGTCGTTCCCGCGGGTGCTGGTGGCGCGCGGCGTGGAGCGTGACGGCAACGTCTACGCCGGGCCGTTCATGCCGGCGCGGTTTGCGCGCAAGACCATGGCGCTCACCCACAAGCTGTTCGGCATCCGCTCCTGCAACGAGGTGATCACCGGCCAGCGCCATCGCCCGTGCCTCGAATACGACATCAAACGCTGTATCGCGCCGTGTGTCGAGTCGATCTGCGGCACCGAGGAGTACGGGCGCGCCGTCGAACACACGCGGTTGTTCCTGGAAGGGCGTAACGAGGAACTCACCCGCGACCTGACCGTGCAGATGATGGACGCGTCGGACGACCTGCGCTTCGAGGAGGCCGGCCAGCTACGCGACGCCATCCGCACCATCCAGACCCTCGGGGACCGCCAGCAGAAGATGGCGACGGTCGAGCTCGGCAATCGCGACGTGTTCGGCATGAAGGTCGGGCCTGCCGGCGCGGCCGTGCAGGTGTTCCAGGTGCGCGGCGGCCGAGTGGTGGAGCGGGTCGATCTCGGCACCGAGACCGACGTCGTCGGGCAGAGCGAGAGCGAAGTGCTGACGGCCGCCGTCCAGCAGTTCTACGAACTGCGGAATGCGCCGCCCGAGGTGCACGTGCCGTGCGAGCCGGATGAACGCGAGGCGCTCGAAACCTGGCTGACCGAGCGCGAAGCGCGGAAGGTGCGCATTATCGTGCCGCAGCGGGGCGACAAGCGCGGCCTGGTGGACCTGGCGAACCGCAATGCCGGGCACTCCTACCAGACCCGGTTCAACACCGACACGGCGGCGCAGTACGACGCGCTGGCGACGCTGCAGCACGTACTGGCGCTGCCGTCGCTGCCCAGGCGCATCGAGTGCTTCGACATCTCCACGTTCCAGGGGAGCGAGACCGTCGCGTCGATGGTGGTCTGTGAAGACGGCCGCATGAAGCGCAGCGAGTACCGCAAGTTTCGGGTGACCGGCGCCAAGGTGGCGGAACACCAGGGACGCGGTGCGTCAGGGGCCATTCGCCCTGAGGACGTGCCGCGCCGTGCCGCGCCAGCGCCGCGGGACAGCCGCGAGGCTATCGCGCACATCCCGCTGCCGGCGGACGGCTCGGCTGGCCGCGTCGCCAACGACTTCGCCTCGATGCACGAAGTGGTGCGGCGGCGGTACCGCCGGGTGCTCGAGCAGGGCGGGCCGTTCCCGGATCTGGTGCTGATTGACGGCGGCAAGGGGCAACTTCAGGCGGCCTATGCGGCGCTCGAGGAACTCGGCCTGGCCAACCTGATGGCCGCGGGCATCGCCAAGAAGGAGGAGTTGCTGTTCACACGGCAGCATCCGGACCCGATTGCGCTGAAGGCCACCGACCCGGCGCTGCTGCTCATCCAGCGCGTGCGCGACGAGGCGCACCGCTTCGCAGTCACCTTTCACCGCAAGGCGCGGTCGATGCGCGACCTCGGGTCCCAACTCGACCAGATTGCCGGTGTTGGCCCTCGCCGCCGGCGGCAACTGCTCACGACGTTCGGCAGCGTGGCGGGTGTGCGGCGTGCGACACGCGAGGAATTGGCCGCGGCAATCGGCCCGAAACTGGCCGATGCCGTCCTTGCCTTTTTCGCAGGGCAGCCGTAACCTGTACCGCCTTGCCGGCAATCGATTTCGCACAGGTTTTCATCGCCTTCATCGTTCTGCTGTTTTCCCTGACGGTTCATGAAACGGCACACGCGTGGACGGCGGATCGCCTGGGCGACCCAACGGCCCGGCTGGCGGGGCGTGTTTCGCTGAACCCGGTGGTGCATGCGGACCTGATTGGGACGGTGCTCTTTCCGCTCCTCAGCCTGGTCGGCGGCATTCCGCTGATCGGCTGGGCGAAGCCGGTGCCGGTGAACCTGGGGCGCCTCAGGCGCGGGCGAACCGACTACGTGCTCGTGGCGGCGGCCGGCCCTGCCAGCAACTTGCTGCTCGCCCTCGTGGCCTCGGCCGTGATGGCGGTGATGCCGTGGGAATCGCTGCTGACCGGTTCGCGTGACGTGGCGACGCCGCTCTTCACGCTGCTGTCGCGGGCACTCACGCTAAACGTGCTGCTCGCAGTGTTCAACATGCTGCCGATTCCGCCGCTCGACGGCGGGAACGTGCTCGCCGGACTGCTACCGCGGCCGATGGCGATGCGCTACGACGCGCTCGTGCGCCCATACGGCTTCATGCTTCTCTACGCGCTGATGCTGACGCGAGGATTCGAGGTCCTCGTCGATGCGCCGGCCCGGTTCATCCTGTCGTGGCTGCGATGACTGCTATGTTGACGTCTGGAAAGGCTCGTGTCGTCTCCGGGATGCGTCCCACGGGGCAACTGCACCTCGGTCATCTCGTGGGTGCCCTCGGTAACTGGGTGCCGCTCCAGGACCAGTACGACTGCTTCTATTTCGTCGCCGACTGGCACGCGCTGACCAGCGACTACGCCAACACCGCGCAACTCACCACCTTCGCCTACGAGAACGCCGCCGACTGGATTGCTGCCGGCCTCGACCCCGAGAAGAGCACGATCTTCGTGCAGTCGCTCGTGCCCGAGCACGCCGAGCTCTATCTGCTGCTGTCGATGGTGGTGCCGGTGCCGTGGCTTGAGCGCGTGCCCACCTACAAGGAGCAGCAGGAGAACCTGAAGGACAAGGACCTGTCGTCCATCGGCTTCCTCGGCTACCCGCTGCTCCAGACCGCCGACGTCGCCATCTACGACGCGCGCTTCGTCCCGGTCGGCGACGACCAGGTGGCGCATCTCGAGTTGGCCCGCGAGTCGGTGCGGCGCTTCAATAATTTCTACGGCGACGTGCTCGTCGAACCGCAGCCGATGCTCACCAAGTTCAGCCGCCTGCCAGGGCTGGACGGCGATAAGAAGATGAGTAAGAGCCTCGGCAACACCATCCACCTCTCGGACTCGGCCGCGGATGTCATGAAGAAGGTGCGGTCGATGTACACCGACCCCAAGCGCGTCCGCGCCGACATTCCTGGCACGGTCGAAGGGAACCCGGTGTTCCTCTACCACGACGCGTTCAACCCGAACGTCGACGAGGTCAACGACCTGAAGGAGCGCTACCGCACCGGCAAGGTCGGCGATGTCGAGGTGAAGACGAAGCTGGCGAACGCCCTGAACGTGCACCTCGAGCCGATCCGTGAGCGCCGCGTCGAGCTGCTGTCGAGCCCGAACACGATTCGCGACATCCTGCACGACGGGTCGGCGCGGGCCCGCGTCATCGCCGTCGAGACCATGGCGCGCGTCCGCGACGCGATGAAGCTGACCTACCGGTAACATGGCGCAGTCCGACGATTTCGAGTCATCACTCGACTCGCTGCCGATCCGGCTGGAAGCCGTCGACTTCCAGGGGCCGCTCGACCTGCTGATGCACCTCATCAAGAAGAATGAGGTGAACATCTACGACATCCCGATCGCGCTGATCACGCAGCAGTACCTCGACACGATCAACCTGATGCAGGATCTCGACCTCGACATCGCCGGGGAATTCCTGGTGATGGCGGCGACGCTCATCCACATCAAGTCGAAGATGCTCCTGCCGCGGCCGGAAACGTCGGCGGTTGTGGCGGGCGACGACGAAGACCCGCGCGACATGCTCGTGCGCCGGCTGCTCGAGCACCAGAAGTACAAGGACGCCGCCGAACTCCTGCACGAGCGTGAGCAACTGCGCGCGGCGCAGTGGCAGCGCCCAGACGAGCGCGTCGCGAAGATTGCCGGCGACGATTTCGAGCCCGAACTCGAGGTCGACCTCTTCAGCCTGCTGCTGGCGTTCCAGTCGGTCGTCCAACGGACCAAGGCGCGGCCCAGGATGGTGCTGCCGCCGGAAGAGATGCCGGTGGAGCTGCGCATCGAGCAGTTGCTCGATCGCCTCTCAGAAACCCAGGCGTGCGGTTTCGAAGACCTGTTTGCCGATGTCGGGGACAAGGCGGGACTGATCGTCACCTTCCTGGCACTGCTCGAGATGATTCGTTTGAAGCTGGTGAGGGTGTTCCAGTCCGGCGGCTTCGGCCCGATTCGCGTCTACAAGCGTCCGCGTCCGGCCGACGCCCCGCATCCGATTGGTGGCCCGGAGGCGCATCGTGGCTGATTCGACAGAGCAGGACGACCCGAAGGATCCCGAGGTGATCGATACCATCGACGTCGTCGACACGGACAACGGCACGGTGGAGATCGGCGAGACGATCGAGACGGTGGTGACCATCGACGCGGAGGTCGACATCGTCGAGTCGGTCGGGGTGACTGCGGTGAGCGAAGGCGTCGAGGTGGTCGACGAGACCGGCGCGACGGATGATGCCGACGACCCGATGGAAGCGATCGACGCGGCCGACCTCCAGCGTCCGATCGAGGAACTGAAGGGGATTGTCGAGGCGATGGTGTTCGCGTCGCCAGAGCCGCTGACGCCCAAGGCGCTGCTGAAGTTGCTCGATACCGAACCGAAGGAAGACGTGCTCGAGGCGCTCGAGGCGCTGAAGGCCGACTACGAGCAGCGCTCGGGCGGCCTGCAGTTGGTGGAAGTCGCCGGTGGTTTCCAGATCGTCACGCGGCACGACCTGCACGAGTGGGTGCGCCGCCTGTTCCACGAGCGCAGTACGCAGAAGCTGTCGGTGCAGGCGCTCGAGTCACTGGCGGTCATCGCCTATCGCCAGCCGATCACCGCGCTCGAGGTCACCGAAATCCGCGGCGTCAGCGCGTCAGGTGTGCTGAACACCCTGCTTGAGCGGCACCTGATCAAGATCGTCGGCCGCAAGCAGGTGGTCGGCCGTCCGTTCATGTACGCGACGACCAGGGAATTCCTGATCCGGTTTGGGTTGAAGGACCTGAGCGATCTGCCCAGGGTCGAGGACATGGCCGAGTCGCTCGGCATCGAGAGCAGACTGCTGGTGGAGCAGGAAGCGCCGGAAGAGCAGTTGCCCCTCAGTGAGCCAGACCTCCAGCCGTCAGGCGACGAGGCTGCCGACGCGGTCGTTCCAGGATTCGACGATGATCCGGGCTTCGATGACGATGAGGATGTGACCGACGACCCTGAGCCGTCGGTTCACTGAGGAAAGGACGTAGCTGCCGACCTTCCGGTCCGCAGCTACGCGGGCTCGCCTTGACGCGCTACGAACGGCGGGGACGCCGTTTGGTCGGTCGTTCCGATCGTCCAGGCGGCGTCGACACCTTCGGTCGTGTGGTTCCCACCTTCGACCCTGCGGTACGCGCCCGCTCGGTCTTCGGCGTCGTGCCGTTCGATGCGGCCGCTTTCGCCCCTTCACGCGGCTTCGGCAATCCGACCGGCTTCGCGCTCCGCTTTAGCGCGGCCACTTCGCCTGGTGTGAGGTCGCGCCAGTGGCCTGGCTTTAGCTTCGGATCTTTGAGCGGTCCAATCGCGATGCGGCGCAGGTAGTCGACCGGATGGCCGATCGAATCGAACATCCGGCGGACCTGCCGGTTCCGGCCTTCGGCGATGGTGATGCGGAGCGTGGCGTGCCTGTCGTCCTTGCCTTCGAGCATCTCCACGTGGGCCGGTTCGGTACGGCGCCCGTCAATCGGCACACCCTTGGCCACGCGGCTGAGGTCGTGCGCGTCCGGCACGCCGGCCACCTTCACCTCGTAGACGCGCGCCACTTCATGGCGCGGATGCGTGAGCTGCGCCGCCAGTTCGCCGTCGTTGGTGAGGAGCAGCAGCCCTTCGGTGTCGTAGTCGAGCCGGCCGACCGGGTAGATGTACTCGCGCACCGCCTTGAGCAGTTCCATCACCGTCGCACGTCGCTGCGGGTCAGACCTGGTGGTCACGTAGCCCTTGGGCTTGTTCAGCAGTACGTAGCGCGGGCGCTCGGCCGACTTCACGCGACGGCCATCCACGCGGATGTCGTCGACGGCCGGGTCAGCCTTGGTCCCGAGTTCACGGACGGGGGCGCCGTTCACCGTTACGCGCCCCTGCGTCATCAACTCTTCGGATGCGCGTCTGGAGGCGATGCCCGCCTGCGATAGAATTTTCTGGAGCCGTTCCAATTCGTTCCGTTTCCTTTCGTCGTCCCCGTCATCCTACTATCTGGACGCCATGCGAAAACTGATCATCGCCATCGACGGCCCTTCTGGCGTCGGCAAGGGCACCGTCGCGCGGGCCATCGCCGCTGAACTCGGATACCGTCACGTCGACAGCGGCGCGATGTACCGCGCGGTCGGCTGGAAGGCGCTGCAACTCGGTGTCAGGCTCGACCAAGAAGATACCCTGTCCGGGCTCGCCACCGACTCGACCATTGAGATTTCGGCGACGCTCGTCGCCATCGACGGCACGGACATCACCCGGGCCATCCGCACACCCGAAATCGACAAGGCCGCGGCGGCCGTGGCACGGCTGCCGAATGTGCGCGCCATCCTGGTGGGCCGGCAGCGCCGCCTTGGGCTCGACGGCGGCATTGTGATGGAAGGACGCGACATCGGCACGGTCGTCTTTCCGCAGGCCGACCTGAAGCTCTACCTCGATGCCTCGGTCGAGGAGCGGGCCCGGCGACGCGCCAGCGATTCGGCGCACTCCGGGCCGGTGGCGCTGGCCGAGGTGGCGACGGCGTTGAAGGCGCGCGACCAGAGCGACTCGACCCGCGCCGCCTCGCCGCTCTACGCGGCAGCGGACGCGGTCGTCATCGACACCACCGGCACGCCGGTCGCTGACGTGGTCGCCCAGGTGATGGCGCTGGTCAAGACCTTGTTGATAGCTGAGTGAGGAGTGCTGAGAGGAGTGCCCACCGGGGGCCTTCCGCTCAGCACTTCGTAATCCGCAAGTCCCGGGTCGTTTACTCTTTCTCCCGGCCGCGGGCTCGATAGTCTTCGGCCGACGCCGGATCGAGTTCCCAGCGGTGCTTGTCGCGGTCGGCGACCTTATCGCTGCCGCGCAGTTCCTCGTTGTCCTGATACTCCACGCCGAGCGCCTTGCCGATGTCGTCGACGATGTCCTGGTCAGGCGTCGAGTTGTCGCCGCCCGGTGCCTCGTCGCCGCTGAAGTAGGCGTCTTCGACGTTGGCGTCGACATCGCCGCCGGTGATGGACGGCGTCATGGTGGCGTGGTCGGCCCGATGCTCGGCGATTTCGTCGCGACCGGTCCTGACTGCGGAGCCGCGCCGGTTCATGTTGAGCGATGAGGGGGGCGAGGGGACCATCGCCTCGAGTTCGCGGCGGCGCGAGTCGATGCTGCTGACGCGGCCCACCGAGGCCTTCGCCGCCTTCTTTGCGGGGGCTTTCCTGGGGGGCGCTGCCGCGCGGGCCGGCGCCTGCTTCGTCGCGGGTGCCTTCTTGCGGGCGCTGGACCTCGCGGGGTTCTTCGGCGTCGTCTTCTTCTTCGACGGTGCCGCTTTCTTCGCTACTGCGACCGCAGCCGTTCGTGCCGGGCTGGTCTTTTTCTTCGAGGTGGCCGCTTTCGAGGGACGTGTAACCGTGCGCTTGGCCATGTGCCGAGTCCTTTCGGAATCTTGACAGTGCTGCGTTAAGTGTCGTACTCTCCGATGCTTATCGGAAATCAGACGGCGCTGAAGAGCACCTGCTGACATGCCGAAATTGCGGGCCGCCGGACCCCGCTACCAGAACGCCGGCACTCGTACGGGTGTGTTTCGGATTTGCCGGACCACGTGTGCGACGACAAGAGGAGTGCGCAAGGCATGGCAAACGTTGAAGACGAGCAGACTCCAGGTCCGGTCAGGGGCGCTGCGGGAACGCTCGACCGCGCAACGCGCGGTGATCGCGGTGGGCTGAAGGCCCTTCCGCGCGATGACGACGACCAGATCGACCCAGAAGAATACGCCCGACTGCTGGATTCCTACGATAGCAGCTTCCGGAATATCGCGGAAGGCGAGGTGGTCAAGGGCACCGTGCTCAAGGTGACCGCTTCCGAAGTCATCGTGGACGTCGGCTACAAGTCGGAAGGCATCATCTCGGTCGAAGAGTTCATCGACGAAAACGGACAGGTCACGGTCGAAGCCGGTGACATCGTCGATGTGCTGCTGGAGCGGACGGAAGACCGCGAAGGCTACGTCGTTCTCTCGCGCGAAAAAGCCGAGAAGATGAAGATCTGGGACGAGGTCGAAAAGGCCTACCTCGAACGCAAGGTCGTCATCGGCCGCGTGATCGAACGCATCAAGGGCGGGCTGGCGGTCGACATCGGCGTCCGGGCGTTCCTGCCGGGCAGCCAGATCGACGTGCGCCCCGTGCGCAACCTCGACGCGCTGCGCGGACAGGAACTCCGCATGCGCGTCATCAAGGTCAACAAGAAGCGCGGCAACATCGTGCTCTCCCGCAAGGCGCTCCTCGAAGAGGAGAATGCGGAGAAGAAGAAGCACACCCTCGAGACGCTGGCCGAAGGCAAGGTCCTGCGCGGCGTGGTCAAGAACATCACCGATTACGGTGCGTTCATCGACCTCGGCGGCATCGACGGCCTGCTGCACATCACGGACATGTCGTGGGGCCGCGTCGGTCACCCGTCGGAACTCTTCAAGGTCAACGACGAGATCGATGTCGTCGTCCTGAAGTACGACGCGGCAACCGAGCGCGTCTCGCTCGGCCACAAGCAGCTCATCACCGACCCGTGGGCGAACGTGATGGACCGCTACCCGGTCGGCGCGCGCGTCGGCGGCAAGGTGGTCAGCCTCACCGACTACGGCGCCTTCGTGGAGCTCGAGTCTGGCGTGGAAGGTCTCATCCACGTGTCGGAGATGTCCTGGAGCAAGCGGGTCAAGCACCCGTCGAAGATCCTGAACGTCGGCGACACCGTGGACGCGATGGTGCTGGGCGTCGACCCGACGGCCCGCCGCATCTCGCTTGGCCTCAAGCAGGTCGAGAGCAACCCGTGGCACGACCTGGCTGACAAGTACCCGGTCGGCTCCAAGATCCAGGGCAAGGTCCGCAACCTCACCGAGTTCGGCGCGTTCGTCGAAGTCGAGGAGGACATCGACGGCCTGATCCACATCTCCGACATGTCGTGGAGCAAGCGGATCAAGCACCCGTCGGAGGTCCTGAAGAAGGGCGACGTGGTTGACGCGATGGTGCTCAACATCGACGCCGAGAACCAGCGGCTCTCGCTCGGGCTCAAGCAGCTCGCCACGGACATCTGGGACGACTTCTTCTCCCGCCACCAGGTGGGTACCACCATCGAAGGCAAGGTTGTCCGCATGACCAACTTCGGCGCGTTCGTCGAACTCGACGAGGGCATCGAAGGCCTCATCCACGTGTCCGAGTTCGATGACTCGCGGCAGGTCGGCAAGGACGACGAGAAGATCGAACTGAAGGTGGGCGAGCCCTACCAGATGAAGATCATCAAGCTCTCGCCGGAAGAACGGAAGATCGGCTTGTCCATTCGCGCGCTGAAGTCCGACGAGTTCCGCGCCGACTGGGAAAGCTATCAGGAGTCATCCGGCGACGGCTCGGCGACTCTGGGCGACCACTTCCGCAACAACCGATAGGCGATAGGGACTGGAGGCCGGAGGCCGGAGGTTGGGGATGTGATTCCCCATCCTCCAGTCTCCGGCCTCCAACCTCGCTTCAAGGATCAAGCATGACTGGCGGCAGCATGACGAAGGCCGAACTCGTCGAGGAAGTCTCGCGGGTCTCGGACCTCACCAAGAAGCACTCCGAAGTCATCGTCGACACGGTGTTCAAGAGCATCATCGAAGCGCTGCACCGCGGCGAGAAGATCGAGCTCCGTGGTTTCGGCAGCTTCCGACTGCGCAAGCGCGAGCCCCGCAAGGGCCGCAACCCGAAGACCGGCGACAAAGTGGACGTGCCGCCGAAGAAGGTGCCGTACTTCAAGCCCGGCAAGGAACTGAAGGACCTCATCAACCGCGAGTCCGACGACGCCGCGGCCGAGCCGACCGGTTCTGTTCCTCCGCCCGACGCCGCCTCCGTCTAGCTCTCCCAGGGGGGCGCCTCACGCCCCCCACGTTCTCCGACAACCCCCTCGCAATTCCGCGCGGCGCCAGCCGTCCGCGCTAGACTTGGCTCGTGCCCATGGATCGCTTATGGTCCCCCTGGCGGCTGGCCTACGTGACCAGTAACGCGACGAAGCCCGAGGGCTGCGTGTTCTGCGCCGTCACTGCACCAGGCGTCGGCCAACCTGGCGACCCCGAGCGCGATGCGCTCGTGCTGGTGCATGGCCGCGACTGCTACGTCATCCTGAACCTCTACCCGTACAACAACGGGCACCTGATGGTGGTGCCGCGACGGCACATCGCCTCGCTGACGCTCGCGACCGCCGCGGAGCTCGAGGAGTTGATGCAGTTGACGCGCGACGCTGAGGCGGCGGTCACCGAGGTCTACCAGCCGCAGGGGATCAACGTCGGCATCAATCTCGGCCGCTCTGCTGGCGCCGGCATCGCCGACCACATGCACATCCACCTCGTGCCGCGCTGGACCGGCGACACCAACTTCATGTCGGTGGTCGGGAACACCCGCGTGCTTCCAGAAGGCATGCTCGAGACCGCCGCACGGCTGCGTCCCGTCTTCGCGCGGTTGCTGCGCGCCCGCATGGACACGGCGGGCTAACTATGGTCCTTGAACTGACCGACGCGCAGTCTGCGTTCCTCGCCGAGGTCACGGCGTTCGCCGCCGCCGAGGTGGCACCGCGAGCCGCGGCCATCGACGAGACCGGCGAGTTCCCAGTGGGCGTGATGCGTGCCGCCGCCGCGCACGGCCTGCTCGGCATGACCGTGCCGAAGGCGTGGGGCGGCCTCGGCCTCGACTACGTCAGCTACGGCGTCGCCATCGAAGCCATCTCGCGCGCCAGCGCCACGGTGGGCGTGTCGCTCGTCGTCCACCACTCGCTTGTGGCCGACCTGCTGGCGCACGCCGGCCGGGCGCGCCAGAAGGATGAATGGCTGCGCCGCCTTGCGTCTGGCGAGGCGCTGGCCGCATTCGCCTTGTCCGAGCCAGATGCCGGCACCGACGCCGCCAACCAGCAGACCCGCGCCGAACGGACCAGCCACGGCTACCGCATCATCGGCCGGAAGGTGTGGGTGGCCAATGCCGACGCTGCCTCGGTGGCGATCGTCTTTGCCTGCACCCGCCCTGGCTTGCGCGGACAGGGCGTGACGGCGTTCCTCGTGCCGATGGACACGCCGGGCATCACGCGCACGGCTCGCGCCGACTCCCTCGGCGTGCGCGGACTCGGCTGCATGGACCTCGACTTCGACATCGAGGTGACGGACGAGCAGGTGCTTGGCTCGGTCGATCAGGGCTTCCGGCTGGCGATGTGGGCGCTGCAGGGCGGACGCGTCGGCGTGGCGGCGCAGGCGCTCGGGATCGGCGAGGCGGCCATTGCCGAGGCGATCGCCTTTGCGAAGGTGCGCCAGACGTTCGGGCAGCCCATTGCCAAGTACGAAGCGGTGCAGTGGATGCTGGCCGACGTCGCGACGGAGCTGGAGGCGGCCCGCATGCTGATGTGGAAGGCGGCCGACGCCAAGGATCGCCAGGAGCGCTCGCGCGTCGAATCGTCGATGGCCAAGCTCGCGGCCTCGGAGGCGGCGCATCGCGCCTCCGACAAGGCGATGCAGATCATGGCATCCGCAGGCTACCGGCGCGGATCGACCATCGAGCGGCTGTTCCGCGACGTGCGCGCCACCGAGATCTACCAGGGCACGTCAGAGGCGCAACGCATGATCATCGCGCAGGGGATTCTCGCGGCGCGCTGAGGCGCCTGGCCGCTCGATGTCCGTAGCTGTCGACCTTCAGGTCGGCCCCGCATGGCGCGGAGCGCCTCAGCTCCCGAGCAACTGCTTGGCAATCGTCTGCAGTTGCAGGTTCGACGTCCCCTCGTAGATCTGTCCGATCTTGGCGTCGCGAAACAGCTTCTCGACCGGGTAGTCCTTTACGAAGCCGTAGCCGCCGAACAGGTTCACGGCCAGCGATGTCACCCGCTCGGCCACTTCCGACGACACCAGCTTGGCCATCGCTGCTTCGGTGAGGAAGGGGAGGCCGGCGTCGCGCAGGCGGGCGGCTTCGTAGACCAGGAGGCGCGCCGCGTGGACGTCGGTAGCGGCCCGGGCCAACTGGTGCTGCACCGCCTGGAAGTCGGCGATCGCCTTGCCGAACTGCTTGCGCTGCTTCGTGTAACGCACGGCGTGGTCGAGCGCCCCCTGTGCCAGCCCCACCATCTGCGCACCGATGCCGATGCGCCCCTCGTTCAGCGTCTCGATGGCCGTCTTGTAGCCCTTGCCCGGTTCGCCGAGCACGTTGGCCGCCGGCACCTCGCACGCCTCGAACAGCAGCTCGCAGGTGCTGCTGGCGCGAATCCCGAGCTTGTCTTCCTTCTTGCCGACGGTGAAGCCTGGCATGCCGCGCTCGACGAGGAACGCGGTGATGCCGCGATAGCCGGCCTCGGGGTTCAGGTTGGCGAAGACGATGAAGAGATCGGCTTCGTTGCCGTTGGTGATCCAGAGCTTGTGCCCCGTCAGCCGATAGCCGTCGCCACTCTTCACCGCGCGAGTGGTCAGCGCGAAGGCATCGCTGCCAGAGCCGGCCTCGGACAGTGCGTAGGCGCCGACCGTGCCGCTGGCGAGCTTGGTCAGGTACTGCTGCTTCTGCGCGTCGGTGGCCCAGCGCAGCAGAGCGTTCACGACGAGCGTGTTCTGGACATCGACGACGACGCCCACCGACGGGTCGACGCGCGAGAGCGCCTCAACAGCCAGCACCGAGTGGAAGAAGGTGCCGCCGCTGCCGCCGTAGGCCTCGGGAATCTCGATGCCCATGACGCCGAGGTCGAACAACTGGGTCAGCAGCTCGCGGGGCATCTTCGCGTGCTCGTCCATCTCCCGGACCAGGGGACGGATCTCGCGATCGGCGAATTCGTATACGCTGTCGCGCAGCAGCAGTTCGTCTTCGGATAAGCGGGTCAGCGGCTGGCGGCTCTGGTCACTCGATGAGGTGCTCACGGGCCGGAATGTTAACAGGCGCCGAGGCTAGGATAGAAACATGGTGAAGCTCCTTCGTGTCACCGCCGCTGTGGCCCTGCTGGCCGCGCTGACAACGGTCGTCCCTGGCCATGCACAGCAGCCGGCCGGTGCGCCCACGCAGGGGCGGCCACCAGGCGCCCAGGCCCAGCCAGCGCAGCCGCCTGCGAACCAGCCGGTGTTCCGCGCCGGCATCAACTTCGTCCGCGTCGACGTCATCGTCTCCGACAAGAACGGCAACCCGGTCGACACCCTCAAGCCGGAAGACTTCGAGGTGGTGGAGGACGGCAAGGTCCAGTCGATCGACACCTTCAAGCTGGTGTCGCTCGACGGCGGGCTGGTCGAGAGCACGAAGGAGCGGCCGCGTCAGATCCTCACCGACGCCGACGAGGAATCAGAAGCGGCGCGCGACGACGTCCGCCTGTTCGCGTTCTTCCTCGACGACTACCACGTGCGGGTCGAGAGCAGCATGCAGGCGGCCGACCAGCTTGCCCGCTTCGTGCAGACGCAGCTCGGACCAACGGACATGATCGGCATGATGTATCCGATGCAGGCCACCGCGACGGTGCGCATGACACGGAACCACGACGCGGTCATGAAAGGGCTGCAGCAGTTCCGCGGCCGCAAGTTCGACTACACGCCGCGCAACGAGGCCGAGGAACGGTACGCGTACTATCCCACCGAGACGGTCGAGCAGATCCGCAACCAGGTGTCGATGTCGGCGCTGAAGGCGCTCATCCTGCACATGGGCGGGCTGAAGGAAGGGCGCAAGGCGCTCATCCTCGTCAGTGAAGGCTACTCGGCGATGCTGCCGCCGCAGTTGCGCAACCAGAACGCCACCGTCCCGGGCTCGGGCAACAGCGCCGCCGGCGACCCATTCGCCGGACAGAATAGCCCGCTCGAGGATCGCGCGCAGTTCATGGCCGGCGCGACGATGGAGTCGGACCTGCGCGATATCTACGACCTGGCGAACCGCAACAACGTCGCCATCTATGCCGTCGACCCGCGTGGCCTCTCGACTGGTGAGTTCGGCATCGACCAGAACATCAGCCAGGGCATCGACCGGCAGTACCTCAGTTCGACGATGGAGACGTTGCGGACGCTCGCGATCAACACCGACGGTCGCGCCATTGTGAACCGCAACGACCTGACGATGGGCATGAAGCAGATCGTGCGCGACACCAGCGCCTACTACCTGCTGGGCTACAACTCCACGTACACGGGGACGGACGGCAGGTTCCACGACATCAAGGTCCGTGTGAAGAAACCCGGCGTGCAGGTGCGCGCGCGCAAGGGCTACTGGGCCTTCACCGCCGACGATGCCAAGCGGGCGCTGGAACCGGCGAAGCCAGCGCTGCCGAAGGCGGTCACCACGGCGCTCGCCACCATCACCACGCCTATACGGTCCTCGCGCCTGGTGCGCACCTGGATCGGCACCGAGCGTGGCGCGGGCGGCAAGACGCGCGTCACGCTCGTCGGGGAACCGGTGCCGCGCGCGCCGGGCAGCCCGGCCAGAGCCACCGAGGTGGCTGCGCGCATATCGGT
>CALQBJ020000047.1 GCA_943328785.2 Bifidobacterium breve | reverse complement strand
GGCCAAGACGGCCGGCGTGACGTACGTGCACCTGCCGGTGAACGGCGCCTCGCCAGACCCGGCGATGGTCGACCAGTTCATTGCGGCGGTGGGCGAGCCGGCGAACCAGCCGGTGTTCGTGCACTGCGCCAGCGGCAACCGCGCCGCGGCGTTCTGGATGATCAAGCGGCTGGTGGTTGACGGGTGGGATGCGGATCGGGCCTCGACCGAGGCGACCGCGCTCGGCCTGACCAGCCCGGCACTCAAGACATTCGCAATGGACTACGCATCGACCCACACGAAGTGAACCAGGCGCGCGCCTGCTCGACATCGGCGTGAACGAGTTGTTGGGCGGCTGGCTGCAAGGCCACCGTCGCGTTCGCGCCGGCGACGCTGCAGGTCGCCGAGGTCGTAGGGGCCTTCGATGAGGCGCCGGAAGAAGCGCCAGCAGCCCTGGTCGTCAATCTGGCCGCGCGGGCTGAGGATGCCGGCCGTGGGCTGCAGGGCCTGGGCGAGGGGCAGTAGTTCGTGCTCATCGCCGGCGGGGCTGTGCAACAGCAGCAGCGTCCGCCGGTCCGCTCCTGGAGCCGAATGGTCGAGGTGCGAGAAGAAGCGCGCCGGCACGGGAGGATTGTCCCGCGAGTCGGAAGGCGGGAGCGCGATGTCCGCGCGCACCCCGCCTTCTTTTCGTGCGAACCGCCCGGTGTTACCGCATGGTGGCTTCCGAACCGCCCGAGTGGACGTAGGCTTCTTCGCCGTGCACCGCCACGTCGAGGCCGATCGACTGATCCTCGTCGTTGGCGCGCAGCGTGAACACGGTGCCGACGACCTTGAGCAGGATGAAGCTCATCACCGCGCTGAAGACCAGCGCCGTGAGCACGGCGATGGCCTGGGTCATCAACTGTCCGGGATTGCCGAACAGCAGGCCGTCGGCCACGCCGTTCATCGCCTTCTGCGCGAACACGCCGGTGAGGAGCGCGCCCACCGTGCCGCCGACGCCGTGCGCGGCGACGACGTCGAGCGAGTCGTCGAGGTTCGTCTTCGCGCGCCAGAGGATGGCGAAGTAGCTTGGGAACGCCGCGATGGCGCCGAGCGCGATGGCGCTCATCGGTCCGACGAAGCCGGCGGCCGGCGTGATGGCCACGAGGCCGACCACGATGGCGGTGGCGGCGCCGACGGCGGTCGTCTTCTGCAGGCGCACCATGTCGAGGATGGCCCACACCACCAGGGTGCCGGCCGGCGCGAGCATCGTCGTCGTGAAGGCGAGGGCGGCGATGCCGTTGGCGGCGAGCGCGCTGCCGGCGTTGAAGCCGAACCACCCGAACCAGAGCAGCCCCGTGCCGAGCAGCGTGAACGGCACGTTGTGCGGCGCGAGTGCCACCTTCTTGTAGTCACGACGCGGTCCGATGACGAGCGCCGCCACCAGCGCCGCCGCCGCGGCATTCACGTGCACGACCGTGCCGCCAGCGAAATCGAGCGCGCCCATGTCCGCGAGGAAGCCGCCGCCCCATACCCAGTGCGCGACCGGCACGTAGACGAATAGCACCCACAGCGTGATGAACGCGACGTAGGCGGGAAAGCGCATGCGCTCGACGATGGCGCCCGAGATGAGCGCTGCCGTGATGATGGCGAAGGTGCCCTGGTAGGACATGAAGAGGAGATGCGGGATGGTGCCCTTGGCCTCGAGTCCGACGCCGTGCAGGAAAGCCATCGACGTGTCGCCGATGACGTTGCTACCTTCCGCGAACGCGAGCGAGTAGCCAATCACCGCCCAGAGGACGCCGACGAACCCGAGGGAGATGAAACTCATCATCATCGTGTTCAGGGCGTTCTTGGAGCGCACGAGGCCTCCGTAGAAGAACGCCAGTGCGGGCGTCATCAACAGCACCAGGGCTGTCGAGACCAACATCCAACTCGTATCTGCTGCATTCATCGCTGTCACCTCGGAACCAGCGCACGACCTCGTCGTGCGCCTCCATGTTCGGTTGCTGCAATCCGACTGGTGCGGATCATCCGAGGGAACCGCTAGCAAGTGCAGGGCCACGCGCGGGGGCTCTCGAGGTGGGTGGTAAGTCCTTGGCATGTAAAGATTTAATAGCGACATGCCTGTCGTACTGCGTAAGACAATAATGTTGCTTTGTTCTGGATGGACGACATTCGCGTATGTTTAGGGCTTCCGACTCCGGTCCGAGCGGGGCGTCCAGCGTGCGTGTGGCGTGTCGGCGTGGTTGGGCGCCGGACAGTCGTGTCTGAAGTCGGCGGCGGCGGACACGACTGTTCGTCCATCCGGCCCAGGGAGGCGCCGCTGATTGTTACGTGGATGTTCCGTCGCGGCATTAAAGCGACATTTGTGTCTGTCTCTTGCGGACCGCTTCAGCCCCCCCATGCCGGCCGGAATTGCAGTCCGGGCCGACACTTGTGGTCGGTGTTGCAAGTTGCGGCGCCGTGGCGTTCCGCTTGCAACCATACCTGTCACCGCCCGCCGCGGTTGTTCATGTCGGCGACTTGTGGCGCGTGTTCCGTATTCAGGAGGCAGACGTGATTAATCGACGCAGTGGACGAATCTCGAAGCTTGTCATCGGCATGGCGCTCGGCGCGTGCCTGGCTGCCGCGCGGCCCGCAGCCGCACAGTCCACCATCTTCAACATTCCGACCACGGACACCGTGTCCAAGGGCAAGGGCTACGCCGAGTTCGACTATCTGGTGCAGCTGCCGGCGCCCGACGCGGGCCAGTTCCAGATCTTCGCGCCGCGCGCGGTCGTCGGCGTGACGCCGCAGCTCGAAGTGGGCGTGAATCTGGCGGTCACCCATGTCAGCGACGGCGGCGGCAACACGACCGTGTTCCAGCCGAACGCCAAGTACAAGTTCTTCGCGGACGATGATCAGGGACTTGCGGCGGCTGCCGGGATCATCGGCTACATGCCGAACAACGACGGCGACAACTTCGGTCAGATCTACGCGAACGTCAGCAAGAAGACCAAGAGCGGCACGCGGCTGACGGGCGGCATCTACGGAGCCCTGTCCTGCGACTACTGTGACGGGGCCAGTAACAAGATGGGCGCCATCCTCGGTCTCGAGCAGCCGATCAACGCCAAGGTGAGCTTTGTCGCTGACTGGCTGAGCGGCAAGAACTTCTGGGGCTACTTTACGCCCGGCGTCTCCGTGGTGCTGCCGCACAGCGGCTTGCTGAACATCGGCTACAGCATCGGCAACGACAGCTTCAAGAACAACGACCTGAAGAACCGCGCGCTGTTCGTCTACTACGGCATCACCTTCCCGTAAGTCCCTGCACGCACGTGTTGCCCGGTTCCCACGATGGGTATGCCATCGGGGAGCCGGCGCGACACCACGCATTCCTCCCATCCTTGACGCTGCCGGTGGTTTCGCTCGATGATGCCCGCAGAGGTAACCATCGTGAGACTTCGACAACGCGCGGCGCGGCACGCGCTTACCTGTGCATCTGCGCTCCTGCTGTGGCTCGTCCCTGGCGTCGTCTCGGCGCAGGGCACGGCCGACCCAAACCCTGGCCGGCTGACCTTCACCGGCGGCGTCGACGCGCCTTCGGTGTATGTGTTCCGCGGAATCCTGCAGGAAACCGACCCCAAGATCACCTTGTGGCCCTACGGCGACATCGGCATGGTGCTGGCGTCTGGCGACGGCGCGATCAAGAGCGTCAACGTCAACGTCGGTGTGTGGAACAGTCTCCAGACCGGCTCGTCGGGCAGCGATGGCTTCACCGAGCACGCCCACTACGAAGAGGACTTCTACTCGACGCTCTCCTTCGGCCTGGCCAAGGGCCTCACGGCGGGGCTCACCTACACGGCATATACCAGCCCGAACCAGATGTTCAACACGGTGAAGGAGGTCGGCGTCAAGGTGGCGCAGGCCAGCCGGATCAATCCGTATGGCCTGGTGGCCCTCGAAGTGGGCGAGTACGGAGCAGACGGCGGTCAGCACAAGGGCACCTACCTCGAACTGGGCGCTGCGCCGACGTTGCCGGTCGGTCGGATGACGCTCGGGGTGCCGGTGAAAATCGGCATGAGCCTCGGTAACTACTACGAACTCGACGGCGCCGACCACGCGTTCGGCTATCTCGATATCGGCGGCCTCCTCACCATTCCGCTGTCAGGCGCCACGAGTTCGTTCGGTGCGTGGAACATTCACGGCGGCGTGGACCTGCTGATGTTCGGCGACACGACGAAGGCGTTCAACGCGGGCGATTCGCGCAAGGTCATCGGTCTTGTTGGGATCGGCGTGACCTATTGAGGCGCGTGCGGTCGTGACGCCGGTACCTCCGGCGGCATCTGGCCGGCGGAGGTCCTGGGCGGCGGTGAGCACGACTCATCGCCGCCTTTTTCGTGCCTGCTCGGCATGGAGCGCTTCCTACAAATATGTTGAACCAAAAATAGATCCCGACAACTCTGTGGCCGGTCCGGCGCGTGCGTGGACGGCGTCGATCCCTCGTTTTCCTAGGAAAACGGTCAATCTTCCGATCGCGGCGGCGGGCGCCAGTACGGAGTCGAATTTGCTCTTGTCCTGTCCATCTGGACGCCGCCGGCGTCTGCGTTACGATACGAACGGCGAGCCCGCGGTGGGGACGCCGTTCGGGAGTTGCCCGACTGACGTCGATGTCCTCTGAATCCAACATCGCCCCGACCGACCCTCGCCATGATGCGCGCGTCAGCCGCGCCGCGCGGCTCGATGCCGCGCGCCGCGAACTGGCTGATGCCTCCGGGCGGGGCGAGGGCGGACGTCATGCCATGCGGCAGTATTCGCACCGCATGGACGCGCTGATCCAGCAGCTCTACGCGGACGCCGGTTCCCTCACGCAATCGGTGGCGGTCTTTGCGCTCGGCGGATATGGCCGTCGCGAGCTCTGCCTGCACTCCGACGTCGACCTGCTGATCCTCTTCGCCGGCGTCATCGGCGGGGAAGACGAACGGTTCCTGCACGCCTTTCTCAATCCCCTCTGGGATCTGGGCCTGACGATTGGGCACCACGTTCGTGAGGTGGCGGAGGGCGCCGGACTCGAGGCCGACAACTCCGAGTTCCTGCTGGCGCTCACCGATGCCAGGCCGGTCGTCGGCGACGCCACGCTGCTCGACCAGTTCCACGGTGCCGCCGACGTCGCGCGCACCAATGCGCGCACGCTCGAGGCGCTCAAGGGGCTGATTGCCGAGCGGCATGCCAAATACAACGGCACGCTCTACCAGCTCGAGCCCGACGTGAAGGAATCGCCCGGCGGCCTGCGCGACCTGTTCGGGGCACAGACCATCGCCAAGCTGACCGATCCGCTGCTGCTCGCGAATGGCGGCTCCGGCGCGCGCGCGCTCGAGGATGCCGAGGAGTTCCTGCTGCGGGTCCGCTCGGTGCTGCACCTCGAGGCCGGGCGGCACCACAACATCCTCAGCCATGAAGTGCAGGAGCGCGTGGCCGAGCGGCTCAACTACGCCGGCAGCACGCCCAGCCAGCGCGTCGAGCGCTTCATGGGCGACTACTTCCGCCACGCCAAGGCGATCGATCGCTCGTTGCGCTTCGCCTTGAAGGCGGCACCGGCGCCGATCGGCACGAACCTCGTGCGGGGCACCGACGGCATCCGCTTCATCGATACCCGCGAGGCGGCCGAGCGCCCGGAGACCTGGCTCGCGCTCTTCCAGGCGGCGCTCGACGGCGGCTGCGCGGTGTCTGACGACGCGCTGACCTGCGTCGGACAGAATGCGGGACGCTTCGCCGCCGAAGCCTTCTGTCCAACCACTCGGCACCGCGAGGTGCTGCTGCATTTCCTCAAGCCGCGCCCTGGCCTCTACGCGCGCCTGTCGGAGATGCACGACTGCGGGCTGCTCGGGCAGATGTTCCCCGAGTTCAAGGCGATCAACTGCCGCGTCGTGCGCGACTTCTACCACAAGTACACGGTCGACGAGCACACGCTGCTGACCATCCGCAATCTCGAGCGGCTGGTCGAGAACCCGGTGCGCGATCGCGAGCGCTTCGGCCGCTTGCTCGGCGAGCTGCAGGAGCCTGAGCTGCTGGTACTCTCGCTGCTCTATCACGACGTCGGCAAGTGGACCGACGAGGACCACACCATCGAGAGCGCCCGCATGGCGCACCAGATGTTCGAGCGGCTCGACCTCGACCCGCACCAGCGTGCCGAGGTCGATTTCCTGGTGCGCGAGCACATCAAGATGTCGCTCATCGCGTTCCGCCGCGATACCGAGGACCCGGAGATCGTCCGGCAGTTCGCGCAGTTCGTCGGCACCGAAGAGCGGCTCAAGGCGCTGTGCCTCATGACGCTCGCCGACGTCGAGGCGGTGAGCCGAGAGACGCTCACGCCGTGGAAGGAAGAGCTGCTGTGGCGGCTCTACGTCGACACCTACAACCACCTCACGCTCACCTACGGCGACGAGGTCATCGACCGCGAGCAGTCGCTGCACTCGACCCTGCTCGATCATCGTCCCGACGACGTCTCGGTCGACGAGGTGGCGGCGTTCCTCGAGGGGTTGCCGCGACGCTACCTGCAGCTCTTCTCGGTCGAGGCGGTGTACCAGCACGTGCGGCTGTCGCGCGATCTTGCGCCCGACGCGGTCAAGGTCTGGATGACCCGCGTCGCCTCTGGCTGGGAACTGACCGTGCTCACGCACGACCGTCCGTTCCTGTTCTCGAATATCGCCGGTGTCCTGTCCTCACACGGCATGGACATCCTGCGTGGCTTCGCCTTCACGAAGCCGACCGGACTCATCGTCGACATGTTTCATTTCACCGACGAGGAGCGTTTCCTGGAACTCAATGCGGAGGGGGAAGGGGACCTGCTGAGGACGCTCACCGACGTCGTGCTGGGGCGTGCGGATATCGCCGCCCGGTTGCGTGGACGGGAGCAGGGAGTGTTCCGGCGCAAGCTGCCAGGGTTCGCTCCCGTCGTGCACTGCGACAACGAGTCGTCGCGGCGCTACACGATCGTGGAAATCGTGGCCGAGGACGCCATGGGGTTGCTCTACCGGGTGAGCCGCGCCATGTCGGAATCAGGGTGTGATGTGGATCTCGTGCTGATCGGCACCGAGGGACGCCGGGCGATCGACGTCTTCCACCTCACCCGTGCCGGCGCCAAACTGACGTCGGCCCAGCAAGCTGACATCACCGGCAACCTGCAACGCGTTCTGGAGGGACGCTCATGAAACTCATCAAAGCGATTGTTCGACCCAATAAGGTAGATGACGTCAAAGCGGCGCTCGAAAAGCTCCAGATCTCCGGCATGACCGTGACCGAAGTGCGTGGTCACGGCAAGCAGAAGGGGCATACGGCGATCTATCGCGGCCAGGAATACAATGTGAGCCTGCTGCCGAAGATGGAAGTCGAAGTGGTGGTGCCTGACTCGATGGCCGATGATGCCATCAAGGCGATCATCGAATCGGCGCGCACGGGCGAGATCGGCGACGGCCGCGTGTTCGTGATTCCGGTGCTCGAGAGCTACAAGATCCGCACCGGCGAACGCGAAGCCTAAACATTTCGACGCTGGAAGTTCGACGACAGGACGTCAGCACCCGCACGTTGCACGGCTGACCGGGGCAGAAGTTCGGAGGCTCGACCGCTTTCTCCGACTTCTGACTTCGACGGTCAGGGTCACCGGCCAGATGGTTGGGGACCGGGCGTGTCGGGGCGGCGTGCCTGGCGGCGGACTTCGGCGCGGGACGGCTCAGTGGGCGGCTGGCGGCTTGAGGTCCTTCACGATGAAGAGCTTCTCGCCGGGCCGCATGAGTCCCAGTTCTCCGCGCGCCAGTTCCTCGATTGCCGTGGGGTCGTTCAGCAGTCGCGCCTTTTGCTCGCGCAACCGCTCGTTCTCCGCCTTCTCCTGCTGAAGTGCGGCCGTTGTGGCTTCGTACTGTTCGCGTGCCTGCAGCATCGCCAGCAGCCCGCGATCGCCGACAATGGCATCGACGATGACCGCCAGCGACAGCAATACCACCGCCCACCGGGCAATCGGCTTGCCTCGCGAGAGTCGACGGCCAGGCGGACGCCGCTTCAGCGTCGCTGGTGTGTCTGGAGTGGGCACTCGCCAAGAACAGTACAACAACCGGCGCGCGTGTACAAGGCCGAATCTGTCGTATCGACGAGGGGCTGGCCATGACTGACGTCGTTCTCGTCCTCACCACCGTCCCATCGCCAGACATCGGCACGGCGCTGGCTCGTGCGCTCGTGCAGGCACGCCTGGCGGCCTGCGTGAATGTGCTGCCGCCGATGACCTCAATCTACCGCTGGCAGGGCGGCCTGCAGCACGACTCGGAGTGCCAGATGGTCATCAAGACCGTGCGGCCGCGCCTCGACGCGGTGCGCGCCCTGGTGCTGGCGTCGCACCCCTACGAACTGCCCGAGTTCGTGGTGGTGCCGGTTGAAACCGGTGAGGCTGACTACCTCGCGTGGGTGGCGGCCGAAGCCTCAGGGGGGCCGGGCTGACGCACCGGGAGGACGGCAGGGCGGTATGACACAATGACGCCTTTATGCCGATCGTTGATTTCATCCTCCATAGCGACAAGCGCCTGCTCGAGTTCGTCGGGACCTACGGCGTCTGGGTCTACGGCCTGCTCTTCCTGATCGTCTTCGCGGAAACCGGCTTCGTCGTCACCCCCTTCCTGCCTGGCGACTCGCTGCTGTTCGCGACCGGTGCGCTCTGCGCGGTCGGCGCCATGAACGCCGCAATCTGCTTCGGCCTGCTGGCGCTTGCGGCCTTTGCCGGCAATGCGGTGAACTACGCCGTGGGGCGCTACGTGGGCCCGCGCATCTTCAGCGCGTCCGACCATCAGGGCCTCTGGCACAAATTGCTGAACCGCGAATACCTGCAGCGCGGCCATGCCTTCTTCGAGCAGTACGGCGGGAAGGCGGTCATCCTGGGACGGTTCGTGCCGATTGTGCGGACGTTCGTGCCGTTCGTCGCCGGAGCGGCCGAGATGAAGCCGGCGTCGTTCGGCTTCTATAACCTGGTGGGAGCGGTGGGCTGGGTGGGCATCTGCCTCGGCGCCGGCCTGCTGTTCGGCAACGTGCCGATCGTGAAGGACAACTTCTCGCTCGTCACCATCGGCATCGTCGGCGTCTCGCTGCTGCCGGCCGTGGTCGAACTGGTTCGCCACCGGCGCGCGCACTAGCGGGGCATTCGTAGTGTCCGGCTGAAGCCGGACCTCCACGTCGTCCGGCTGAAGCCGGACACTACGTACAGTTACACCAGCGCGAGCGCCTGCGTGAGGTCGTCCTTCAGGTCGTCGAGGTCTTCGAGGCCTGCCGAGATGCGGACCAGGCCGTCGGTGATGCCGAGCGCGTTGCGGTGCTCCACCGGTACCGACGCGTGCGTCATCGTCGCCGGGTGCGAGATGAGCGACTCCACGCCGCCCAGGCTCTCGGCTAGCGCCAGCAACCGGACACTCTTGAGCAGCGTCGCGGCGGCGTCGCGCGACCCGAGGTCGAACGACAGCATTCCGCCAAACCCCTTCATCTGCCGCGCCGCCAGGTCGTGCTGCGGATGCGACGCCAGCCCGGGATAGTAGACCTTGCGCACCTTCGGTTGCGCCTCGAGGAACTGCGCCAGCGCCAGGCCAGTGGCGCAGTGCTGCGCCATCCGCAGCGGCAGCGTCTTGGTGCCGCGCAACACCAGGAACGAGTCGAAGGGGCTCAGGATGGCACCCGCCGCGTTCTGGTAGAAGCGCAGCCACTCCACGTCCTCGTCTCGGGTGGCGACGACGACGCCGCCGATGCTGTCGCTGTGGCCGTTCAGGTACTTCGTGGTGCTGTGCGTGACGAGGTCGGCGCCGAACGCGATCGGCTGCTGGATGACCGGACTTGCGAAGGTATTGTCCACCACGAGCCGCGCGTCGTGGGCATGCGCCAGATCGGCCGCCTTCGCCAGGTCGGTGATGCGCATCACCGGGTTACTCGGTGTCTCGACGAACAGCATCTTCGTCGCTGGCGTGAAGGCCCGCGCCGTCGCGTCGAGATCGCCGGTGTCGACATAGCTGAACGACAACTGGTACCGCGTCAGCACCTTGTCGAACAGGCGGAAGGTGCCGCCGTAGACGTTGTCCGACACGATGACGTGGTCGCCGCTCTTCAGCATCGACGTGATGGCGTTGATGGCGGCCAGGCCCGACGCAAAGGCGAACGCTGCCGCGCCGCCCTCGATCGCGGCCAGATTCCCTTCGAGTGCCGCCCGTGTCGGGTTCTGCGTGCGGGCGTACTCGTAACCCTTGTGCTTGCCCAGTTCCTCCTGGACGTAGGTGGAGGTCTGGAAGATCGGCGTGATGATCGCGCCGGTCGACGGGTCGGGCTCCTGTCCGGCGTGCAGACAGACCGTTGAGAAGCGGGCAGTACCAGGGAGTTTCACAGCGATCTCACCTTACATGGACTAATATCGCCAAGTCCACGCTCCTATGAAGCACGCGCTGCTCCGCACGCTGCCCGGACGCGCGATTCTGATCGGCGCCGCGGTCAAGTTGATCGTCTTCGCGCTCACGCTGGTGACCCAGCCGCCGGGCATCCTCCGCCTGCTCGATACGGCGGCGTCCGTCGTGCTGGTCGCAGGCGGCGCGTATTTCCTCGCCAGCGGCATGGCGCTGGCACAGAGACGGCTGCTCTGGCGCGTCCGCCGCAAGCTGATCATTTCGTACATCTTCATCGGCTTCGTGCCGGTGATCCTCATCGTCGCCTTCTTCCTGCTCGGCGGGCTACTGCTGTTCTCGAACTTCAGCTCGTACCTGCTGCAGGCACGGCTGCAAACACTCACGGCGCAGGCGCGCGCCATCGCCTCCACCACGGCGGTCGAGATCCAGCGCGCCGGCGGACGTGGCGTGGTGTCGATTGCCGCGCGTCGTCAGGTGTCGGCCGCAACGGAGTTCCCTGGCGCCTCGATTGCGGTGGTGCCCATGGAACGGCCATGCGAGAGCACCGACGTGCCGCCGGCGCCCGCCGAGGCGCCACGTCTGACGGTCACGGCCGGACCGTGGGCCCACGTCGAGCCGCCGCGCCAACTGCCGACCTGGGTGAACTGCAGCGGCTTTCAGGGATTGCTCGCCTACGCGAATCTCGACGAGCCGATCCCGACGCGGGCCGCCTCGGAACTCGTCGTGGACGGCCAGCCGGTGGGGCGTGACGTCGACCTCGTCGCGCGCGCCATCGTCATGCCCGACAACGCGACGCCGACCTATGCGGTCGTCGTCGACCTGCTTGTCAACGACCCGATTCGTGACGAGCTGCGGTCCGAGACCGGCGTCGAACTGGCAACGGTGCGGACGATGCGCGACAGCGCGCCGATCCTGCGGGCACGGCGGCCGGTGGCGGGGCACACTGCCTCGGACTCGATGACGTCGTTGCCAGGCGTATCGGCCAGCTTCCCCGAAGTGGTCGACTGGGCCACGGGCGAGACGCGCAGCGGCACCGTCGTGGCGCGCATGCAGCTGAGCATTGCCGAGATGTACGCGCGTATGGCGGCGGCGCAGGGGGCGATTGGGCAGGGGCTGCTCATCGTGCTGCTGGCCATCGGCGTACTGTTCCTCATCATCGAAGCGATTGCGCTCGCCGCCGGCCTGGCGCTGGCGCGCTCGATCACCGGATCGGTGCACGAACTGTTCACCGGCACCGAGAAGGTCCGGCTCGGCGACTTCGGCCACAAGATCGCTATCCGCGCCCGCGACCAGTTGGGCGAACTGGCGGCGTCGTTCAACTCGATGACCGCCAGTATCGAAGACCTGCTGCGCGTCGAGCGCGAGAAGAAGCGGCTCGAGGACGAACTGCGGATTGCCCACGACATCCAGATGTCGCTGCTACCGCAGGGGCCGCTCGGCTTCCCCGGCGTGTCGGTGACCAGCGTCTGCGTCCCGGCGCGCGAGGTGGGCGGCGACTACTTCGACATCCTGCCGCTCGACGAGCATCGTGTCGGCGTGCTCATCGCCGATGTGTCAGGCAAGGGCACGTCAGCCGCGCTGTACATGGCCGAGATGAAGGGGCTGATGCTCTCGCTCAGCCGCAATCACTCGTCGCCGCGTGAGCTGCTCTGCACGGCGAACCAGATCATTGCCGACCACCTGAACTCGCGCAGCTTCATCACGATGATCTACGCGATTATCGACACGCGCGCGCGCACGCTCACCTACGCCCGCGCCGGTCATACGCCACTGCTGTGCTGCCCGGGTCCGAACTCGCCGACGCCAGGTCTGCGGCTGCTGGCGCCGGACGGGATGGTGCTTGGCCTCAACCTCGGCGACCACGCCATCTTCGATCGCCTGCTCGTGGAGCAGACGATGCCGATTCACGAAGGCGACATCTTCCTGCTCTACACTGACGGCATCAGCGAGGCGATGAATGCGGCCGACGACTGCTTCGGCGAGGAGCGGCTCGGCGCGATCGTCGAGGAGCACGCGCACCTGCCGTCCGACCAACTGCGCGAGCGCATCCTTCGCGAGATCGCAGCGTTTGTGGGCGACGCGCCGCAGCACGACGACATGACCATGATTCTCCTGCGCATCGACGCGGCCGGCGCGGCATCGCCCCAGCCCGGCGTGATGGCTGAAATGGCGCGCCCGTGAGCGACTTTGTCACCATCTTCGCGAGCCGTTCACCGATCGAGGCCGACGTCGTCCGCGGGCTGCTGGAGGCCAACGGCGTCATGCCGATCGTCTCCACCGGCCTGCCGCGGTCGGTCTTTCCGTTCACTGTCAGTGATCTCGGAGAGGTGCGCCTCTCCGTCCACCCGGACGAAGCCGAGGAAGCGAGACGCATCATCGAAGGCCATCGCACCGAACTGCAGACCGGACAGGTGATCCGCCTGCGTGACGAATTCGAGGGGTTGCAGCGCGCCATCGACTACCGGTTCCGCGATCGCGGCCTACTCGAGCACGCCATGACCCACACGTCGCGTGCCAACGAGGATGTCAGCGGCGGCGTCGTCGACAACGAGTCGCTCGAGTTCCTCGGCGACGCGGTGCTCGGCTTCGTCATCGCCGACATGCTGTTCCGCGATTTTCCCGCCTACAACGAAGGGCAGAAGTCGAAGGTGAAGGCGTCGCTGGTGTCGACCACGACGCTCGGTCGCCAGGCCGAACGGCTGTCGCTCGGCGACCACCTGCTGCTGGGGCGTGGCGAGGAGAAAACGGGCGGCCGCCGCAAGCTGGCGCTGCTGGCTGACGGCTACGAAGCGCTCATCGCGGCGATCTATCTCGACGGTGGCATCGAGCAGGCGCGTGCCTTCATCGCGCGTGAGTTCGGTGCGCAGTTGGCCGATGTGAAGGAGAGCGGTCTCTCCGGGCAGGACTTCAAGTCGGCGCTGCAGGAGCACCTGCAGGCGTCAGACCGGCCGCTCCCCGAGTACAAGCTCACCGGCACGATGGGACCAGACCACCGCAAGCAGTTCCAGGTAGCCGTGCTCGTGAACGGCGAGCAGTTGGCGGAATCTGTTGGTCCGAGCAAGAAGGAAGCGGAGCAGGAAGCGGCGCGACTGGCGCTCGAGCGCCTGCGACCGGGCCAGACCCCCTAGTCGATCTCGATGATGCCCCAGGGCTTGCGGTCGTCGTCGATCGGGGCCGCGCCAGCAGCGGCGAGGACGAGCGCCGGTTCCGGCTGCGGCAGTCGCGGCAGCGCGTAGCGGTGCACTTCGCGCGCGAGTTCCTCGTCGGTCGGCGGCACGGCCCGGCAGTGCAGGCGGACCCACACGCGCAGCAGTGGGTCGGCGAAGCTGTAGCGCTTCTGGCGCGACACCACCAGGTCGACATCCTCCAGCCACGAGAGGTAATCCTTGGTCGAGCCGGGCGTTCGCTGCAGCCGCTGAGAGATCTCGGTGAGCGTGAGCCCTTCCTCATCCGCGAGAATCTCGAGGATCGCCTTGAGCGCGCCGTAGCCACGGGCCCGGTGCAGGCGCAGTTCATAGCAGAAGTTGCAGGCGTCCGCGAGGCGTCCGCCGGGTGCCAGCAGCGCAGCGAGCGCGCTGACCGCATCGTCGCCGCCGGGTGTGCCCGCCGCACGCGTGCGGCGCAGTTCGCCGACCAGCGCGTCCACGTACGACGGCCGTCCGTCGGCCAGGGCGTGCACGGTGCGCGCGGTGAACTCCGCGTCGGTCCCGCCGGCGAGGTCGAGGATGTCCATCGTGTCCCCGGCCGTCAGCGTGGGGACGTGAATCACTTCGAAGCGGGCCGAGCGGTCGCGGAGCAGGCGCAGGGCGCGCGCCGTGTAGCGGCTTGATAGCACGAAGCGGTTGCCGCTCTCGACAATGCCGTCGGCGAAGTCGAACAGGACGCGCCGCAGGCCGGGGAAGCTCTCGAACGTGCGCAGTTCGAGGAATTCATCGAGGAGGAACGTCACCGGTTCGTTCCCGGACGCCCGTGTCTTCGTGAAGAAGGCAAGGGCGGCGTCGAACGCCGGACGGGCTCCGAGCGGGTCGGCGCCGGACGCGAACGGCGAGGCCGCGGTCAACGCTTTCAGGAAGCGTTCAGGCGTCGTCGCCGTGTGCTCGATGTCGAGATACTGCGAGGTCGACCGGCCGATGCGCTCGCGCAACTGGTGCATCAGCGTCGAGCGGCCGGAGCCGCAGCCGCCGAGCAGCACGGGAATACGCGAGGGCGTCGCGTCGAGTGCGGCAGCGACCCGGCGAGTGAGTGTGGAGCGGGGCGTCAACATGCGCGTACTGGGTGATTCAGAAAGAATAGAACCTTAAAAAACGGTGCCTGTTATTGTCACTCGAAAAGCCCAAATGTTTTGTCCTTGACGGCAGACGCGTGCAGGCTGTTTCCACCTCAAGAACGCACGATGCGCGGGTCCTCCCTCCCTTGCGCACGAGGGCGGCGTCAGAACTTGAGGATTGCAGGGTAGAATCGTAGTCCTGATTATGAATCTCGCTGTGCTTGGGGCCCAGTGGGGCGACGAAGGCAAAGGCAAAATCGTCGACCTGCTCACTCCCCGTTTCGATATTGTTGCGCGGTACCAGGGCGGACACAACGCAGGCCATACCGTCTACGTCAACGGGACGAAGTTCGTCCTTCGTCTGATCCCCTCGGGGATCCTGCATCCCGGCGTCGTCTGCCTCATCGGCAACGGCGTGGTGGTCGATCCGACTGCGCTGTTCGCGGAAGTCGACGAGCTGGCCCGAAACGGCATCAACGTCGAGGGGCGGCTGTTCGTCAGCGACAAGGCGCATCTCATCCTGCCGTACCACCGCGACCTCGACCTGCTGTCGGAAGCGCGTCGTGGTGAACGGAAGATCGGCACGACGTCGCGCGGGATTGGACCCGCGTACGAAGACAAGATTGCGCGCCGCGGCATCCGTATCGGCGACCTCGCCGACCCGAAGGGGCTCGAGCAGAGCGTGCGCGACAACGTCAGCGCTCGCAACCGTCTCGTGCACGACACGACGATGGAGTGGGAAGCGGTGCTGGCGCAGACCACCGAGATCGGTGCGCGCCTCACGCCGATGGTGCGCGACGTCTCGTTGATGCTCGCTGATGCCTTCGCGGCCGGCAAGGCGGTGCTCTTCGAAGGCGCGCAGGGCACCCTGCTCGACATCGATCACGGCACCTACCCCTACGTCACCTCCTCGAACGCTTCGATCGGCGGCGTCTGCACCGGCCTCGGGGTCGGGCCGCGCGCCATCGGCGGAGTCATGGGTGTGGTGAAGGCCTACGCGACGCGCGTCGGCGAGGGGCCAATGCCCAGTGAGCTGCACGACGCGATGGGCAAGCGGCTGCGCGACACCGGCAACGAATACGGCGCCGTCACCGGCCGCCCGCGACGCTGCGGCTGGTACGACGCGGTGGCGATGCGTTACGCCGCCCGCATCAACGGGCTCGACATCCTCGCGCTCACCAAGATGGACGTGCTCGACGGCCTGGACGACATCAAGATCTGCACGTCCTACCGCTGCGGCGATCGCACCATCACCGACTTCCCCTCGGACAGCGGCGTACTGGCCGCCTGCGAGCCGGTGTACGAGTCGATTGCCGGATGGACGGAGCCGACGAAGGGTGTGCGCCGCTTTGCGGACCTGCCCGAGAACGCGAAGCGCTACATCAAGCGCATCGAAGAGGTCTCAGGCGTTCCTGTGGCACTCGTCTCGACCGGGTCCGATCGCTACGACACCATCCTGCGCGACGACGTCCTCGCCGCGCGCCTGCCCGGATTCAAACTCGAAGTCTGATCGCGCCCTCGCACGCCGCACCGGCTCGTCTGACCCGGTGCGCGTGGCGAGGTCAGGCGTCCCGAATCAGCCCCGTTTGTGGCGGCGGATATAGGCGTCGACCGCCCTGACGTCGGGTTCGATGAAATCGAGCCCGACGCGGTAGTGCGGGCTCTGGCCCTTCGGAATCTCGAACGACGCCCACACCACCGTGGCACTGCTACGAATGTTCGTGTCGTCGTCGACGATGGCCACGCGGACGCGCTGGTTGGGCTTCAGGATGGAGGCGGTGACGATCTGCGCGCCAAGCGTCGACAGGTCGACGATGGTACCGCGGCTGCCGTCGACCAGAATGTCGCGGGCGCCGGCGATGCGGAAGCGCGGCGCGCGCCGGGTACCGCGATAGTCGAGTTCGGCTGGCGCCACCTGCGCCTGCGCGGCGGCGGCCGTCGTCGCCACCTGGCTGCCGTGTGGACGCGGGGCGGTCTGCTGCGCGGCAGTCGGTGCGACATCGGCGGAGCCGTCGTGCGACAGCACCTGAATCTGCGTATCGCCGAGCGACGGGTCGGCCTTGATGCGGTTGAGCAGCGCGGCGCCGCGCGGCGTTGACGCGAACTTCTTCTCGAGGACCACGAGCCCGGGACGCCGGGTCGTGATCGTCTCGAGAGCGCGGAGCGCCTCGGCGTCGGTGAAGGCCTGCAGGTCGCGGACGTTGGTCGCAAGGCGCGACTTCATCGCGGGCAGCAGGTCGGTCGCTGCAATGAGGACGGCGTGCTCGGTCACGGGTGTGTCAGAAGATGCGGGCGTCCTGCAGCGGCCACCACCGCACCTTGACCTTGCCGACGATGTACTTCTTCGGCACTTGTCCCCAGTGGCGGCTGTCGGAGCTGTTGTTACGGTGGTCGCCCATCACGAAGTAGTAACCCTGCTGGATGACCGTCGGGCCCCAATCGTCGTGGCTGCGGAACTCCTCTGCCACATAGTCGTCGTGCAGCGGGATGTCGTTCACATACACGCGACCGTCGACGATGCGCACGACATCACCTTCGCTGGCGATGACCCGCTTCACGAACATCTTGTCCGGGTTGAGCGGGTAGTACAGCATCACGATGTCGCCGGGCCGTGGGTCGCCGAGTTCGTAGACGAGCTTGTTGACGATCAGGCGGTCGTGATCTTCCAGCGTCGGCGCCATGCTGAGTCCATCGACGCGCGCCACCTGGAAGCCGAACGTCACAATGAGCGTGGCGTAGACGCCGGCCGAGAATAGGGTCTGCACGCCGGTCGACACTTCCGCGGCGACGCGGCGCCAGAGGCTCGCGCGCACCGCGGGGGTGGGGATGACGGCCAGAGCGGCGGCCTGCGCGAGAACTGCAGCGGGCTTGGTGGTACCCTCGGGGGACAGTCGTACGGTGTCGTCCTGTTCCGCGGCCATCGACGCGACGAGGTCCGTTGGGACATCGGGCAATCCATCGACAGGCGGTGCGGCAACCTGCGGCTCGACGGCGTGCTCGTCGCGCGCAGTGAGATCGTCTTGCTGGGCTGTGTGCAGGGAGTCGTCCATGCGTGGGATTCAGAATAGCACTACTAAGCGTGGCATCACCGTTGCTCACATCAGCTGCACGGAATGAGGAGAGACATGGTCAAGAAACTTGTGGTGATGAGCGGCCTCGTCCTGTCGGGGCTTGCGGGTGGGTTGCTGCTGCACGCGCAGGAGCCGTCGACGGTCGTGCTGAAGAGCGGCGAGCGGATCAGTTGTGAGCTGATCGACATGAACGCGTCCGGTTTCGCCGTGCGCGTCAACGGCCTGGACCGGAACATCGGCGTCGGCGACGTGTCGGCGGTGGAGTTTGCCGTCGGTCCGATCCCGGCCGACGCGCAGAACCGGATCAACGCCGGTCAGCCGGTGGTCGTCATGAAGAATGGGCAGGTGCTGGAAGGCCGTCTGTCCGATGTGGGCGGTACACGCCCGCTGCGTCTGACCATCGACACGCCGAGCGGCCAGCGCGACCTCAGTTCCAACGACGTCGCGCAGATTCACCTGACTCGCGGCGCGTCGGCCGCGCAGGCCGAGGTGACGAAGACCCAGGCGCCGCAGGCTCCGGCGGCTGGAGCGCGGACCATTCAGGTGCCGGCCAACCAGCTCTGGACCGATACGGGCATCACGGTGCTGCGTGGCGAGAGCCTGCAGTTCCAGTCGTCTGGCGACATCATGATCTCGCCCACCCAGAGTTCCGGCCTGGGCGGATCCCCGGTTCCGGCGGGTGGTCCGCTGCCGGTCGGCAGTGCTGGTCCGGGCGCGTTGATTGCGCGTGTAGGTAACGGCGCGCCATTCCTGCTGTCAAACAATCCCTCGCCGGTGCCCATGCCGGCGGCCGGACGGCTGATGCTCGGTGTGAACGACAACGACCACACCGACAACTCCGGCGCCTTCACGGTGTCGATCTCGCGGCTCGGCGGCGGCAGTCGCCGCTAGATACGTACCTGTCACGGTCCCGCGAACGCACAGTTCGCGGGGCCTGGCCGACCTGAAGGTCGGCAGCGACATCGCGTCATCCAATCCGGCCGTTCACGGTGTCTAGCGCTTCAGGGCCTCGATGAACTGGCGCGTGATGCCCGGCAGCTGCACCCGACCTTCGAGCAGGATCTGTTTCGCCGTGATCCCCTTGCCGTAGAGGTCGGCGTTGTCGTCGCGGTCCTCGCGGATGACGCCGCCCGACAGGTTGATGCCGGCGAAGATCCCCTGCGTGCGTGAGTAGGAGAGGATCTCGGCGCGCAACTGCAGGTCTGTGGCGGCACGCGCATCGCGGCCGACCGGTCCGGCGGCAATCGACGCTTCTGCGCCGAGCGACACGCGGTTCCGCAGCAGTTGCTTGACCCCCTTGTCGTTCATCACCAGCAGGACCAGGTCGACGGTCTGGGCGCCGAACTGCAGCCCCCAGCTCCCCTTGCCGATCCGCATGAAGACTGGCGGACTCCAGACGCCGTTGTTCCGGCAGCTCATCAAGCCCTTGCCGTACTCGCCGCCGAAGATGAACGCTGCCTTCTTCAGGCTCGGCACCACCATCACGCACGAGGCCTTCTCCCACAGGTCGAGCGGCACGTCCTGATCGGGAGCCGTGTGCAGCTCGCGCAGGACGGTGGCGGCGTCTTCAATCCGTTTGGTCTCGCTCGTCGAGAGCGCGGCGGAGATCGGGGCGGTGGCAAGTGCGCCTAGCAGCAGGGCGGCCATCAATCGTCGCATCGTGTTGTCCTCCTTGGACGTCGCTAGGAGCGCTCTTCCCAGACGCGCGCCAGGTTGACGATCACTTCGACCGCCTTCTCCATGTCCTGCACCGACACCCACTCGAGCCGCGAGTGGAAGTTGTGTTCGCCGGCGAAGATGTTCGGCGTCGGCAGGCCCATGAATGACAGGCGCGAGCCGTCGGTGCCGCCACGGATGGAGCGGCGCCGCACCTCGAGGCCGGACCGGCGCACGGCCTCTTCGGCGTACTCGGCGATCTGCGGCATCGTGTCGAGCACCTGCTTCATGTTGCGGTACTGCTCGACAACCGTGAACGCCATGCGCGAGCCCGGGTGGCGATGCGTCGCCTGCAGCGCCAGCGCCTCGAGCATGCGCTCCTTCTCTTCGAGCCCGTCGGTATCGAAGTCGCGCACGATCAGCTTCACCGTGGTCTTCTCCACGGACGCCTGCACCACGTTCGGGTGGACGAAGCCCTCCATTCCCTCGGTGGTTTCCGGCGACAGCGTGTGCTGCGGCAGGCTCTCGATGAACGTCGCCGCCACCTTGATGGCGTTCACCATCGTCCCCTTGGCGTAGCCGGGGTGGGTGTTGAAGCCGTGGAAGGTGATGGCGACGCCGTCGGCCGAGAAACTCTCGATTTCCACCTCGCCGCGCAGGCCGCCGTCCATGGTGTAGGCGCACATCGCCCCGAACGTCTGCACGTCGAAGTGCTCGGTGCCGCGCCCCACTTCTTCGTCGGGCGTGAAGCCGATGCGCACCGCACCATGCGGAATCTCGGGATGCTGCATGAGGTATTCGGCGGCCGTCACGATCTCGGCGACACCAGCCTTATTGTCGGCGCCGAGCAGCGTCGTGCCAGAGGCGGTGACGATGTCGTGGCCAACCTGCTCGACGAGCGCGGGGATGTCAGTCTTGCGCAGCACGGCGTCGGGCGCATCCGGCAGGACGATGTCGCGGCCGTCCCAGGCGCGGTGGACGATCGGCTTCACGCCGTCGCCCGGCATCTCGGGTGACGTATCGACGTGGGCGATGAAGCCGATGACCGGCACACCCGCCTTCGCGGTGGTCGCCGGGATGGTGGCCATCACGTAGCCCCACTCATCGATGGCGGCATCCGCGAGGCCGATGGCGCGGAGTTCGTCCACCAGCGCCCGCAGCAGCACGAGTTGTTTCGCGCTGCTCGGATAGGTGGTCGAGTCGTCGTCCGCCTGAGTGTCGTACTGGACGTAGCGGATGAATCGTTCGAGGACGGCAGACATAGCTCAATGCTAAACGCGAATTGCTGATTGCTGATTGCTGATTGGAAATGCCTGCCGCCTACCGGCCATCGCCTATTCGAACGTCGCGACGATCGGGGCGTGGTCGCTGGTGCCGAACTCGCGCGAGACGCGGCAGGCGACGGCGCGGCTGCCGAGAGTCTGGCTGGCGAGAATGTAGTCGATGCGCCAGCCGATGTTCCGCTCGCGCATTTGCCGCCATGGTGCCCACCAGGAAAACAGGGCGTCGTTCTCCGGTTCGAGCGCACGCCCGACGTCCACCAGGCCGCGGCCGATGATCCGCTCGAGGATGACCCGCTCTTCCGGCAACTGGCCGATGGCGCGCGGCTTCCGTTCCTTCGGATGGACGTCGATGTCGG
>CALQBJ020000046.1 GCA_943328785.2 Bifidobacterium breve | reverse complement strand
CGCCTGGAACGATGCCGAGCGCCGTCGCACTGCCGACGAGCGCCGACGCCACCTCGTTCACCGTCCCGTCGCCGCCCCACGCCAGCACCAGGCGATCGCCTCTCCGCACGGCCGCCGCGGCCAGGTCGTGCGCATGCCCGCGACACTGCGAGACGCAGACCTCACCGGCCTCGCCCCGCGCCGCAAGCACCGACGCGGCGTGTTGCGCCCGCGCCGCCGCCACGGCAGGCGCGATGCCGCCAGAGACCGGATTGATGATGATGGAGACCATGCGTCGCGTCGCGCGACGAACTACCGGAGTGCGAGGGTGGTCGTGGTGGCCGTGGCCGTATCGACGACCTGCACGGCATCGCCAGACACCTGCTCGATGCGGTACTGCAGGCGGATGGTGTCGCCAGCCTTCACCAGGAAGACGTCGCCAAGCCCGGACACAATCGCCGTGCGCACCACCCCGTCGGGCGTGACGTCTTCGGCGACGCCGATAAGCGTGAGCGACGGCCGGACCGGTGGTGGCGGAACGACGGTGCTGGCCGCAGCGACGGCAGCGGCCGGTGCGACGATCGGACGCCGGCGTGCGCGCGTGGTGAAGCGGAACAGATCGCGTGACCGGGTCGGTGCGGCGGTGGGGCCAAGACGTTCGTGGAGCCGGCCGATCTCCGTCTGCAGACTGGCCATCGATCGGTCGACCGCACCAGGTTTCACGGGCGGCAGCGGCGCCACCGGCGGGCGAACACCGGAGGTCGACGCGGAGGCCATCCAACTCGCCAGCGCGAGTACGGAAACGCCGAGCCAGACGACGCGCCGGAGGTTCATGCTGATGCCGCGGATCGTAGCACGGCCCTCTGGCGCCTGTGTTACGATTCGTCGTGCACCACGCATCGACTGTTCCTGCGGTCGATTCCCAAGCTCCGCTTCAGGTCGTCGCCGTCATTCCCGCTCGATTCGCCTCTACTCGCTTCCCCGGAAAGCCGCTCGCCGACATCGATGGTCGCCCGATGATCGAGCACGTCTATCGGCGTGCCTCGGCGTCGCCGGTGGTCTCGCGTGTCATCGTCGCGACCGACGATATGCGGATTGCGACGCGGGTGGCGGAGTTCGGCGGCAACGTGCGGTTGACGCGCGCGGACCACCCGACCGGAACCGACCGCCTTGCCGAAGTCGCCACGACGCTGGACTGCGACGTTATCGTGAACGTGCAGGGGGACGAACCGCTGCTCGACCCACGCGCCATCACTGAGCTGGTCGCGCCGTTCGCCGACAAGAGCGTCTCGATGTCGACGCTCTACCGACGCATCACCGACGAATCCGAACTCTTCAACCCGAACATCGTGAAGCTAGTGACCGATCGGTCCGGCTTCGCCTTGTACTTTTCACGCGCGCCAATTCCCTATACGCGCGACCCGAGGGGCGGCTACCCGCCGCTCTTCCGGCACGTCGGTGTGTACGCCTACCGGCGCACCGCACTGATGGTGCTGGCGTCGCTCGAGCCGACGCCGCTCGAGCGGTCGGAGTCGCTCGAACAGTTGCGCGCCCTCGAACACGGTATCCGCATCAAGGCTGTAGAAACCTCGTACGACTCGATCGGGGTCGATACCCCTGAGGACCTGGAGCAGGTACGTCGACTGCTGCGGGCGGGACGTCCGAATTGACCGGCATCGTGACCAGATGCCCCGGAACTCGCACATGAAGGTAACCAAGTACATCTTCGTGACTGGCGGCGTCGTGTCGTCGCTCGGCAAGGGACTCGCGGCCGCCTCGATCGGCGCACTGCTCGAAGGTCACGGCTACAAGATCTCGATGCAGAAGTTCGACCCCTACATCAACGTCGACCCCGGCACGATGAGCCCGTACCAGCACGGCGAAGTCTACGTCACCGACGACGGTGGCGAGACCGACCTCGACCTCGGCCACTACGAACGCTTCACGCACGCGGTGCCGTCGAAGAACTCGAACTGGACGACCGGCAAGATCTACCAGAGCGTCATCAACAAGGAACGGCGCGGCGACTACCTCGGTCGCACGGTGCAGGTCATTCCGCACATCACGAACGAGATCAAGGACGCCATCCGCACCGCGGCGCAGGACGTCGACATCGCGCTCATCGAGATCGGCGGCACGGTCGGCGACATCGAGAGCCTGCCGTTCCTCGAGGCGATCCGCCAGTTCCGCCAGGACGTCGGCCGCGACAACACGCTCTACGTGCACCTGACACTCGTGCCGTTCATCGGCGCAGCCGGCGAACTAAAGACCAAACCGACGCAGCACAGCGTGCGCGACCTCCGCTCCATCGGCATCCAGCCCGACATTCTGCTCTGCCGCACCGACCGCTTCCTCGATCCGGACCTGAAGAGGAAGATCGCGCTGTTCTGCGACGTCAGCGACGAGGCGGTAATCACGGCGAAGGACGTGGCGAGCATCTACGAGGTGCCGCTGGTTCTCAAGGCCGAGGGGCTCGACCGCATCGTGCTCAAGTACCTGCACCTGCCCGAGTCGCAGCCCGACATGACGGCGTGGGAGGACCTGGTCGAGCGCATCAAGCACCCGACCGACGAACTCACCATCCATGTCGTCGGCAAGTACGTCGGCTACGAGGATTCGTACAAGAGCCTGAACGAAGCGCTCTACCACGGTGGATTCCAGCACCAGCTGAGGGTGAACATCAAGTGGATCGAGGCTGAGGCGCTCGAGGAAGACGGCGGCGCCTCGCTGCTCGAGGGCGCCGACGGCATCCTGGTGCCTGGCGGCTTCGGCGACCGCGGCACGCGCGGGATGATGGTGGCCTCGCGCTACGCGCGCGAGCACCGCATCCCCTACTTCGGCATCTGCTACGGCTTCCAGATGGCGACGGTCGAGTACGCGCGCAACGTCGCGGGACTGGCGGACGCCGACACCACCGAATGCGCGCCCGACACGCCGACGAAGGTGATCTACAAACTGCGCGACCTGCTCGGCGTCGACGAACTCGGCGGCACGATGCGCCTCGGCAGCTATGCCTGCGAGCTGGCGCCGGGCTCGCTCGCCCGCGAGATCTACGGACAGTCGCTCATTCACGAGCGTCATCGCCACCGCTACGAGTTCAACTGCCTCTACGAGAAGAACCTGACCGACACCGGCATGCGCATCTCGGGACGCTCGCCCGACGGCAAGTTCGTCGAGGTCGCGGAAGTGCCCGGGCATCCCTGGTTCCTCGCGGTGCAGTTCCACCCGGAGTTCAAGTCAAAGCCGACCCATCCGCATCCGCTGTTCGCGGCGTTCGTCAAGGCGAGCTACCAGCACAAGGCCGTGGCGGCGCACGCGCAACCGGCGACGACCGGCACGGTGGCGTAAGCCGTGGTGGCCACGCTTCGCGACATCGTGATCGGCGAGGGCCGCCCGATCATCCTGATGGCTGGTCCGTGCGTCGTCGAGAGCGAGGCGCACGCGATGGGCCTCGCCGAGGCGCTCGTCGACATCACGACGCGCGTCGGCATTCCGTTCATCTTCAAGGCGTCGTACGACAAGGCGAATCGCACGTCGAACACGTCGTACCGCGGCCCCGGCATCACCGAGGGTCTGCGCGTGCTCGCGGCAATCAAGCAGCGCTTCGGCGTGCCAATCGTCACCGACATCCACGAGGTGCACGAGGCGGCCGTCGCGGCGGAGGTGGCCGACGTCCTCCAGATTCCGGCGTTTCTCTCGCGGCAGACTGACCTGATCGTCGCGGCGGCCCGCACCGGACGCGTGGTGAACATCAAGAAGGGGCAGTTCCTCGCGCCCAACGACATGAAGCATGCGGTGGCGAAGGTGACGGCCGAGGGGAACCCCAACGTCCTCGTGACCGAGCGCGGCACCAGTTTCGGCTACAACAACCTCATCGTCGACATGCGCGGCTTCCCGATGATGCGCGAGCAGGGGCTGCCAGTGATCTTCGACGTTACCCATAGCCTGCAACTGCCTGGCGGCGGCAACGGCGTCACCGCCGGACTCGCGCAGTACATCACGCCGCTGGCCTCGGCCGGCGTGGCGGCTGGCGTTGACGGCCTGTTCCTCGAGGTGCACGAGGAACCGTTGCGTGCGAAGAGCGACGCCCAGAACGCCTTGCGCCTCGACCTCCTGGAACCCCTGCTGCGCCGGCTGATGGCCATCGATGCCATCGTCAAGGGTGGCGCCCTGCCGGCCGGGAGCGCGGCGCGTCCGTGATCAACCTGGCCCTCGCGCGCAAGGTGCTCGAGACCGAGGCGGCTGCCATTCTCGCGCTGGCGCCGCGCATCGACGAGCGCTTCGAACGGGCCATCACGCTGCTGCTGCTGTGCCGCGGACGCGTCATCCTCACGGGGATGGGCAAGTCCGGCATCATCTGCCGGAAGATTGCCGCCACGCTGACGAGCACCGGCACACCGTCCTTCTTCCTTCACCCGGCAGAAGCGATCCACGGCGACCTCGGCGCCATTCAGGGCGACGACGTGGTCATCGCCTTGTCGTCGAGCGGCGAGACGGAAGTGCTGCGACTGCTCGAGACCATCCGTCGCGTCGGCGCGAAGCTGATTGCGATGACCGGCGTGGTGACCTCGACGTTGGGCGAAGCCGCTGACGTCACGCTCGACTGCAGCATTTCCGAGGAAGCGTGCCCGCTGAACCTGGCACCGACCGCCTCCACGACCGCCGCACTCGCCATGGGTGATGCCCTGGCGATGACGCTGCTCGTGGCCAAGGGGTTTCGGCCGGAGGACTTCGCGAACCTGCATCCGGGCGGCAAGCTCGGAAAGCAGTTCATGCGGGTCGAAACACTGATGCACGCGGGGAAAGACTTGCCGCAGGTCGAGGCGCACACGACCATGCGCGACGTCATCTATGAAATGTCGCGGAAGGGGCTCGGCATGACGTGCGTCGCCGGCAACGAGGGCGAACTGCTCGGCATCATCACCGACGGCGACCTTCGCCGGCTGATGGGACGCGCCGGGGATACGCTCACACTGACCGCCGCAGACGTGATGACCGGCGACCCGGCCACCGTGGAGCCGCGCATGCTCGCCGCGCAGGCCCTGAACATCCTCGAGCAGCGCAAGATCACATCACTGGTCGTCGCCGAGGGAAACCCCAAACGCGCCGTCGGTGTCGTGCACCTGCACGACCTGTGGCGAACGGAGCTGGTGTGAACCTCAGCCACGACGACCTCGACCGCCGCGCCGCAGCAGTCCGCATGATCCTGTTCGACGTCGACGGCGTCCTCACCGATGGCCGGGTCACGGTGAACGGCGACGGCAGCGAGAGCAAGGTGTTCTTCATCCGCGACGGCATTGCGCTGGTCTGGGCGCAGCGCGCCGGCATCACGGTCGGATTCCTGTCGGCGCGCCTCTCCCCCACCACACCGCACCGCGCCGCGCAGCTCGGCATCACGCTGGTCTATCACGGCGTCTCGAGCAAGCTCGCCACCTATGAGCGCATCCTCGCCGACCACGGCCTCACCGATGCCGACGTCGCCTACATGGGCGATGACGTCGTCGACCTGGCGGTGCTCAACCGCGTCGGGCTGGCAACGGCGCCGGCCGATTGTGTGGACGAGGTGCGGACGCGCGTGCACTGGGTGACCGCCAACGCCGGCGGTGCCGGCGCGGCGCGCGAACTAGTCGAACGCATCCTGCGCGTACAGGGGCTCTGGGACGGTGTCGTCAACGCCTACCTGAACGAGCCTTCGGACAGCGCGCACGCCAGATGAACGCCTATGCGCCGCTGCTGGCCGCGCTTGTCGCGTTGCTGGCCGGCCTGACGATCGGCAAGGCCTGGGAGCGCTACAAACTGCGTGACGGCACGTGGATCGACCGTCGCCGCGTGCGCGAGTCGCCGCACTACATCCTCGGCCTGAACTTCCTCGTCGCGAACCAGATCGACCTGGCCATCGCCGAACTCACGCGCGCCGCCAGCCTCGATGCGAACGCGCTCGAGGTGCACATGATCCTCGGCAACCTGTACCGGGAAAAGGGACAGGTCGGGAAGGCGATCACCATCCACCAGACGCTGCTGCAGCGCCAGAAGCTGAGCCGCATTGAGCATGCCTACGTGCTGCTCTGCCTTGGCATCGACTACCGCCGCGGCGGCTTCGTCGACCGCGCGCTCGACGCCTTCAACGAGGTGCTCCGCCTGGATCCCGAGAACGAGTACGCCCTCGAGAACATCCAGAAGCTGCACGAAGAGCAGCATCAGTGGACCGAGGCCTACGACACGCGCCAGCGCCTCACCAACCTCGCCGCCATCGATTCACGCCCACAGAGCGAGTCGATTCTGGCGTTCCTCGAGAACGAAATCGGGCTGGAGGCGACGCGGCGCAAGGACTTCCCCGAGGCGGTGCGCCGCTTCCAGTCGGCGATCGAACTCGACGCCCGCGCGGTGCCGGCCTACTTGAACCTGGGCGACCTCCGCCTGTCGCAGGGGCGTGAAGACGAAGCTGCGCAGATCTGGAACACGCTGGTGCAGGTGGCGCCAGACCGCGCCTACCTGGCGTTTGCGCGGCTCGAGGCGCAGGCGGCACGCGCAGGCAAGCCGGAGCGGTTCACCGATCTGTGCCGGCGGCTGATCGAGGAGAACCCGCAGGACTGGCGCGCGCGGCTGGCGCTCTCCACACACTTCGTGGCCGCGGGTCAGCCGGCCCAGGCGCTCGAACTGCTCTTCGCGGCGCTGGTGCAAAACCCGCACTCGCTGAGCGTCCATCAGGCGATCTGGCAGACACTCGGCCAGCTCGGTCATCCACAGACACTCGTCGACCGCTACAGCGACGTCACGCAGCACGCGGTCTTCTACCTCGACCCGCACGTCTGCATGCGCTGCCGCTACCGCAGCACGGAGTTGCTCTGGCAGTGCCCGCATTGCCACGACTGGAACACGTTCGTCGAGGAGCGCATCGCGCCCGCACAGGACACGGCGAACTAGACTATTTTCCAGCGGTGTGTCGCTGCCGACCTTCCGGTCGGCCCGGTTCAGCGTCCGTCGTCAGCCCGGCGCCAGAGCCAGCAACTCCGAGAGGACCTGCATCACGCGAGCATCCGTGTCGTCGAAGCTGCCGTCCGTCCGGATGGCGTAGTCGGCACGAGCGGCCTTCTCCTCCGCCGGCAATTGCGCGGCGAGCCGCTGTGCGGCCTCCTCTCGCGACAGCCCACGTGCTTCTAGCCGCGCCATCTGCACGTCCTTCGGGCAGACGGTGGCCATCACCTTCGCAAACTCCGCGGCATGCCCCGTCTCATAGAGGAGCGGGATGTCGACCACCGCGAGCGGAGAGTCGCCGATCCGCTCGAAGCCGCGCAGGCCTGCCGCAATGGCGCGAAAGACCGCGGGGTGGACGATGACCTCGAGGTCGCGCCGCGCCGCCGCGTCAGCGAAGACGCTCGGCCCGAGCTTGTGCCGATCGACCGATCCGTCGGTGGCCAGCACGTCGCCGAACCGCTCGACGATCGCCGCCGTGGCCTCCGTACCGGCTGCGGTGACGCCGTGCGCGAGTGCATCGGCATCGAGACACGGGATGCCGTGCCTGCGGATCCGGTCGAGGACGTAGCTCTTGCCGGTCGCGATGCCGCCGGTGAGCGCCACCCTCAGCATGTTAGGCCTGGCGGGCGCGCAACCGCTCCTGCGCGGCGCGCACGGTGTTCTTCAGCAGCATGGCGATGGTCAGTGGTCCGACGCCGCCTGGCACGGGTGTCAGCGCACCGGCCGTCTCCTCGACCGACGGATGCACATCGCCGAGCACCAGGGTGCCCCGCTTCTCGAACGCGGTGTGACGCCGATGCCCTGGTGCGAACAGCGCCTCGATGACCGCGCGATCGGAGACCGGCGTCGTGCCGACATCGATGACCGTCGCGCCAGGCTTCACGAACGCCTGGGTCACGAAGGCGGGCCGGCCCAGCGCTGCCACGAGGATGTCCGCCTCGCGGCACACGGCGGCGAGGTCGCGCGTGCGAGAGTGGCAGACGGTGACGGTGGCGTGCCGGTTCAGCAGCAGCAGTGCCATCGGCTTGCCGACGATGTCGCTGCGGCCAATGACGACGGCGCGCGTGCCGGCGATCTCGATACCGGCCCGATCGAGCATCTCGATGACACCGGACGGTGTGCAGGCGACGAGCGACGCGCGCCCCTGCACGAGGCGGCCGACGTTCACCGGGTGGAAGCCGTCGACGTCCTTGGCTGGGTCGATCGCGTCGAACACGCGGCGCTCGGCGTCGGGCCCCATCGACTTCGGCAATGGCGACTGCACCAGGATGCCGTCGTGCACCTCGCTGGCGTTCAGCCGCGCGACCAGTTGCAGCAGGTCGTCGATGCTCGCGGTGGCAGGCAGGCGCTCGAGGTCGGCGCGAATGCCGCTTTCGCTCGCCGACTTCAGCTTGCTGCCGACATAGAGTTCAGACCCGCCATCGTTACCGACCAGCACGAGCGCAATGCCTGGCGGGCGGCCCGCCTCGCGCGTAAAGGCCTCAACATCGGGACGGACGTCAGCACGAATGGCCTGACCGACCGCGGTTCCATCCAGTACACGAGCAGACATTACTCAGCTGCCTCCACCTCGAGCCGGCGCAGCGAGTGCGGCCGGCCGAGCACGACGAGTTTGTCCCCGGCAAGAATAGCGGTGTCCGGCTCGGGGTTGAAGTCCATGCGGCGATCCTGCCGCTGGATCGCCACGACGATGACGCCGAAGCGCTGGCGAAGGTTGGCGTCGAGCAGCGACTTGCTGACCAGCGACGACGTCGGCAGGACAGTGATCTCTTCCATCGCCAGCTCGAGGTTGTCCGAGCTGGTGGCGAGAGTCATGAAGTCGACGACGGCTGGACGGATAGCCGTCTGCGCCATATGCACGGCGCCAATCTGGTACGGCGACACGACGCGGTTCGCCCCGGCGCGCATCAGCTTGCGGGTCGCGTCCTCGCTTTCGGCGCGGCCAACGATGAACAGGTCCGGCCTGAGGACGCGGGCACTGAGCACGGTGTAGACATTCTCGGCGTCGGTGCCGACCGCTGCGATGAGTCCGCGCGCGTTGTCGATGCCGACGCGCTTGAGCACGTCCTCGTGGCTGGCGTCGGCCTGCACGGCGAGCAGCCCATCCATCATCGCCGCCTGCAGACGAGCCGGATCGCGCTCGATGACAACGAATGGCACATTGTGCTGCTGGAGCTGCGCGGCGATGATGCTGCCGATGCGTCCGTAGCCGCAGACGATGAAGTGGTCCTTGATTAGGGTAAGCATCTTGGCCTGGCGGCGTTTCTGGAGGCGCAGCGGCAAGCCTCCTTCGACCACGACAGTGGCGAGGAGGGTGAAAACATAGAGAGTCGATCCGACGCCGCTGAAGAGCAGCAGCACGGTCCACACCTGCCCGTAGAAGGACAGTTCGTGAACCTCACGGTAGCCGACGGTGGTGATGGTGATGGCCGACATGTAGAACGCGTCCCACGCGCTCCACCCCTCGATCACCATGTAGCCGAGGGTGCCGAAGAGCACGACGGCCGCGAGCAGGGCCACGGCGAACACCGGGCCCTGCGCGCGGAAAGTTGGCGAACGGTCTATCTTGATGTCTGGCACGTCGGCGGTCGGGCGCGCGGCGCCCGCTTAGGCGGCGCCTTCGAGACGGCTGTGGCGCCTGCCGTAGCCGAAGTAGAACACCAGGCCAATGGCGAGCCAGGCGATGAGCCGCAGCCAGTTGGTCCAGCCGAGACCGTAGATCATCGCGCCGCAGACCACGATGCCTGCAATCGCGACGAACGGCAGCGCCGGCACCGTGAAGCCGCGCTTCAGGTCGGGGCGGCGCACCCGCATGATCCACACACCGGCGCATACCAGCATGAAGGCGAAGAGCGTCCCGATGCTCGTCATCTCGCCGACGATGTCACCAGGCACGAAGCCGCCAAAGATGCCGGTCAGCACGAAGAACAGCATGTTGGCCTTGTAGGGCGTGCGGTAGACCGGGTGCAGCTCGGAGAACACCTTCGGCACGAGGCCGTCCTTACTCATGGAGTAGAACACCCGCGACTGGCCGAGGAGCATGACCAGGATGACCGACGTGAAGCCCGCCAGAATTGCGACGGTGACGAACTTCGCCAGCCACTGATACCCGGGCATGAAGTCGTGGATCGCCTGGCTCACCGAGGCTTCCTTGCCGGCGGTGCGGAAGAACTCGACCGGCGCCAACCCGCTCAGCACGTGCGCGAACAGCACGTAGAGGACCGTGCAGACCACCAGCGAGCCGAGGATGCCAATCGGCATGTCGCGCTTCGGGTCCTTGGCTTCCTGGGCGGCGGTGGAGACGGCGTCGAAGCCGATGAAGGCAAAGAACACGACGCCTGCAGCGCCGAGGATGCCCATGATGCCGCCGTAGGCATGCGTGACCCCTTCTGGAGTCGTGAAGGTACTGGCCTCGGGAATATACGGCGTGTGGTTGGCGGGGTTGATGAAGCTCCAGCCCAGGAGAATCACCATCAACACGATCGCGACCTTGGTGATCACGATAATGGTGTTCACGAACGCCGATTCCGCGATGCCGCGCGCCAGCAACAGCGACATGACGAGCAGGATCACCAGGGCCGGGATGTTCACGATCCCGTGGGCACCGGTGGCGGCGGCCACCTGGAATGGTGAGTGGCTCCACTGATACGGAACCCCGAGCCCGACGTAACTGAGCACCTCGTTGAAATACTCACTCCAGGCAATGGCGACCGTCGCGGCGCCGACTGCGTATTCGAGGCACAGGTCCCAGCCGATAATCCAGGCCACCAGTTCCCCCATCGTCGCGTAGGAGTAGGTGTAGGCGCTGCCGGCGATCGGGATCATCGACGCGAATTCGGCGTAGCACAGTCCCGCGAGGGCACAGCCGAGGCCGGCGACCATGAACGCCAGCGTGACGGACGCGCCGGAGCGCTCAGCGATAGCCGCCGCCGTCCGCACGAACAGACCCGCGCCGATGATGGCACCGATGCCGAGCGCCACCAGTGCCAGTGGTCCGAGCGTCCGCTTCAACTGGATCTCGCCTCCATCGTGATCGGCCATCAGCCGATCGATGGACTTCGTCCGGAACAATGAACCTGCCACGTGGTGCCTTCCTACCAGCCGCGAAATGCGCTTGGATTCATGGCGATTATACGCGCGAGAGTCGGTCGAGAAAGGCGCGCGCGCGCGCCGCGGGATTGCCGTCGACAAGAAGGTCGGCAATGACCGCCACGGCGGCGGCACCCGCGACAATAACGTTGGGTGCACGTTCTAAAGTGATGCCGCCAATCGCCACAACCGGCAGTCCAGCAGGCGCTGCAATGGCACAGGCCTGGCGGACGAGGTCGAGCCCGACGGCGTCGTAACCGGTGTCCTTCGTCGTCGTGCCGAAGACCGGACCGATGGCGACGTAGGTGACCGGCTCGCGCACCGCCGCCTCGAGTTGCGCGGTGGAGTGCGTCGACAGCCCCAGCACCGCCTGCCCGCCGATGACGCGGCGCACGTCAGCGGCCGCGAGGTCGTCCTGCCCCACATGCACGCCTGACGCGCCGGCGAGCTGCGCGATGTCGGCGCGGTCGTTGACGACGACCGTCGCGACATGCGGCAGCGCGCGCGCCATCACCGCCTCGGTGGCGGCGAGGAACTCGCGAGAGGCGGCGTGCTTGGCTCGGAGCTGAAGAAGGGTGACGCCGCCGTCCATGATGGCGGCGGCGTAGTCGGGAAGGGTCCATCCGGCCTGCGCGCAGACGTCCGCGTCGCAGATCGCGTACAGCCGGGGAAACACCGGTGCGATCAGACCGCCTCGGCGAGCCGGCCAGCGGGACGCGCCACCATGTAGCGCTCCATGAACGACGTGCTCACTTTGCCGGCGATGAAGTCCGGGTCGCTCAGCACCTTGAGGTGCAGCGGAATGCTGGTCTTGATCCCTTCGATGACCGTCATCTCCAGGGTGCGCTTCATGCGCGCGATCGCTTCGGTGCGGTCGCGGCCGTGCACGATGAGCTTGGCGATCATCGAGTCGTAATACGGCGTGATGGTGCAATCGTTGTGCGCGAAGGTCTCGACGCGCACGCCGGGACCACCCGGAACCTGGAAGACGCGGATGAGGCCTGGCGACGGCACGAACGTGTCGGGGTCTTCGGCATTGATGCGGCACTCGATCGAGTGACCGGTGAAGACCACCTCGCTCTGCTTGAATCCGAGTCTGGCGCCTGCCGCAATGCGAATCTGTTCCTTGACGATGTCGATGCCGGTCACCATTTCGGTGACGGGGTGCTCCACCTGGAGACGCGTGTTCGCCTCCATGAAGTAGAAATTCCCCTGCGGGTCCATCAGGAACTCGAACGTGCCGGCGTTCGTGTACTGCACCGCGCGCGCCGCGTCGATGACAATGCCGCCCATCTTGCGGCGCATCTTCTCGGTGAGCGCCAGCGACGGCGACTCCTCGAGCAGTTTCTGGTGGCGTCGCTGGATGGAGCACTCGCGCTCGCCGAGGTGGACGACGTTACCGTAGCTGTCGCCGAGGATCTGGAACTCGATGTGGCGTGGCGACTCGACGTACTTCTCGATATAGACGTCGCCGACACCGAAGGCGGCCTCGGCCTCGCGCTGCGCGGTCTTGACTGCCTGCACCAGTTCGCCCGGCGCGCGCACGACGCGCATGCCGCGTCCGCCGCCGCCGGCGGTGGCCTTGACGATGACCGGATAGCCGATCTCCTTGGCGATCTTGAGGGCCTTCTCCTCGCTCTCAATCGGGCCGTCGCTGCCAGGCAGGATCGGCACGCCCGCCTTCTTCATCACGCGACGCGCGCGGGCCTTGTCGCCCATGAGGCGAATGACCTGCGGGTCGGGACCGATGAACTTGATATGGCAGGCTTCGCAGACTTCCGCGAGGTAGGCGCTTTCCGAGAGGAACCCGTAGCCGGGGTGAATGGCGTCGGCGCCGGTCACTTCGGCTGCACTGATGACCGCCGGCACATTCAGATAGCTGTCGGCGCTTCGGGCGGGGCCGATGCAGACGTCTTCATCGGCAAACCGCACGTGGAGCGAGTTCTCATCGGCCTCGGAGTAGACCGCCACGGTTTTGATACCGAGTTCGCGGCACGCGTAGATGATACGCATCGCCACTTCGCCCCGGTTGGCTATCAGGATCTTCTTGAACATCTACTTTGTGCGAATGGCGAACAGGCGCTCGCCGTACTGCACCGGCTGCCCGTTCTCGACGTAGACGTTGACGATTTCGCCTTCGTATTCGGAGTCGATTTCATTCATCAGCTTCATCGCCTCGATGATGCAGAGAACCTGTCCCTTCTTGATCGTTGAGCCGACCTCGGCAAACGCCGCGGTGCCCGGTTCGGCCGAGCGATAGAAGGTGCCGACAATCGGAGACTTCACGACGGCGAGTTCGACGTCGACCTCCGCGTTGCCGGCTGGCGCGGACGCTCCTGCGGGCGCCGGCGGAGCGGCGAGCGCATGGGCGGCAGGTGCATGCACGTGCTGCACCGGGACCTGGACGAAGGCGCCGGACGAGTCCTTCCGGATCTTGAGCCGGAGGCCGTCCTGTTCGACTTCGAACTCCGACAATTCGTGCTCGCGCACGAGATCGAGAATCTGTTTGAGTTGATCGAAATCCATCGGGAAGAAAAGGAAGAATCGAGGTCAGAAGTTAAGAATCAGAATTATTAGACGTCAGAATCGAGCCGTTTCCGGGTCAGACCGTGATCAGTTCCGTCGGCGCCTGGGTGAGCATCTCCACCCCGCTCTCCGTCACCAGCACATCGTCCTCGATTCGAACACCGCCCCAGCCAGGAAAGTAGGCGCCCGGTTCGATGGTGAAGACCATCCCCGGCGTCACCGCCTCGCGACTCGTATCCACGTTCGGCCCCCGCTTCGCGATGCGGGGTTCCTCGTGGATGTCGATCCCGAGACCATGTCCCGTGCCATGACCGAAGGCCGCTCCCATGCCAGCGGCCGCCAGCACATCACGAGCGGCCGCGTCGATGGCAAAGCGCGAGACGCCTGGAGCCACCGACTCGACCGCCTGGTCGTGGGCTTTGCGCACAGTGTCGTGCACATCGCGTGCACGAGCCGAGGCTGAGCCAACCACGACCGTCCTAGTGAGGTCAACGCAGTATGAGTCGTAGACGCCTCCGAAGTCCAGCACCACCAGGTCACCTTCGCCCAACTTTCGATTCGAAGGGCGCGCGTGAGGAAGCGCAGCATTCGGCCCCGAGGCGACGATGGTCTCGAACGCCGGCTTCTCGAAACCGGTGTGCCGGATGAGCGCATCAATCGCGAAGGCCACCTCCCGCTCGGTCATGCCAGCGCGCGGTACGCCAGCCAGCACCGCCAGGGTCACCTCGGACAGCATCGCGCCAGCGGTCCGAAAAAGCGCGATCTCGTAGGCGTCCTTGACGCTGCGCGCCGATTCGACCAGCGTGCCGACAGGGACGAGTTCGGGGGCCGACGCTGCCGCGGCCAGGGTCTGTTCGAGCCACTGGAAGCGGCTGACGGTCAGGTGCGCCGCCTCGAAGCCGAGGCGGCCAAACCCGCGGCCCGCCACCACCGAGGCCAGCGTCGGGTCGTAGGAACCGTCGACCACGACCAGGTCGAGCCCCGGGCATTCGTGGGCCGTCCCCGCCATGTCGGACACGGCCGTGACGTAGCGGGAGTCGGTGATGAACAGGACGCGGTCGGGGGAGACCACCACGATCGCGGCGCTGCCGACGAAGTTGGTGAGCCAGGTGATGTTCGGCAGGGCGAAGACCACCAGGGCGTCGAGCTCGGCGCCGGCCATCGCGGTCCGGATGGACGCATGGCGGCGGCTAAGCAGATCGGACGGTGCGTGCGGCATGGATGGCCTCGAGCCAGCGCTCGAGCGCGCTGATGGTTGCCCGCTCACTGGCGCGCTCGGCGCTCGGCGCGGCGGCGGCCGCCAGCGCCTGGCGGGTATCGGTGATGCTGCGTTCGAGATCGGGGTCGGTCGTCGCCAGCGCCAGGGCGTCGACGTAGTGCGGCAGCGCCTCGGTGAACCGCCCCTGCTGGCGGAGCGCGTCGGCCAGGTTGCGGTTCGCGGCGAGGTTCTCGGGCGCCGTCGCCAGCACCTGGCGCAGTTCCACGATCGCCTCGTCGAGACGGCCGAGCGTGAGCAGCGCGCGGCCCAGGGTGACGCGAGCCGAGACGTATTCTGGATGAGTGTTGAGACCGGTGCGGCACGTGTCCACCGCGTCGGCCAGCTGGCCGGCGCGGCGATATTCCTCACCGAGCTGGGCGAAGGCAATCGACGCAGGATCTTTGAGGACCCTGCGCCGAAGCTCGTCGATGCGGGACGCGTCGGGCATCTGCACCCGATTGTGCGCGAATCAGTTGGCTACGACAATCGTCTTGTAGGTGCTCCCGACGCGGCCGAGGTCGTCCTGCACACCGAGGACGACCGTGTAGGTCCCCGGTGACGCAAAGACGTGCGACGAATCGGAGCCGTGCTCTTCATTGAAGAGGGTGTCGCCGTAGTTCCAGTAGAACAGCACGATGGAGTGCCCTGGCTCGGCGGCACTGCCGGAGGCGTCGAAGGTGACAAGCTGCCCCACCTTCGTGTTCACCGTCGATGCCAGGAGGGCGGCCGTCGGACTGCCCTTCACGCTCGTGGGCACCGGCGGCGGCACCACCAGCAGTTCGACACGGTGCGGCACAGCGCCGGCGTAGTCGGTACCGATCGGCACGGCCACAACCGACACGGTTCGGGCCGGCGTGCCGGCGTCGAACGGCGTGAATTCGGGCATCGTGTAGATCGCCACCGCGCGGCCGTCGGCGCCGGTGACCACCGTCTGGGTCGACAGGGTGCCGTAGGCGACATTCGCGCCGCTGACGACCGTCGTCAGGCGAAACGTCTGCCCCGCCTTGGGAGTGCCGTTCACGTCGCGCGCCTGCAGCGAGACCGAAGCCTGCTGCTGGCCTCCGGAGAACAGCGTGTCCGGCGTTGCCGCCATGTTCACCGCGAGGGCGAATTCGGATGGGCCGGTCAGGTCGGGCGCCTCGGTCTGGTGCACGGTGCACCCGGACACGAGGACGGCGGCCAGACAGGCGAACGAGAGCGTGATCCCCTTCATGGTCGTTACCGATCTGCGAAGTTGCCGAAATCCACCTGAATGTTCCCGGCGGCTTGGATCTCGTTGCCGACGAGGTCCTGCCCGTAGAACGTCACCGCCGCAATGGTGGTGATGATGGTGGGGTTGTTGATGAGTTGCACCAGAGGGGCCTCGGCCTTCGCCGCATGGCGCACGAGTTCGAACCCGAGCGAGACGGTGCCAGATGCGGGCACCGTGACCGTCCCGGCCCCGTCGAAGCCGTAGGGCACATCGACACCAGGGGTGTTGCGGCCATCAGCGCGGCGGTAGGTGACGCGGTAGCGCGTGATGGTGACCTGGTTATTGCTGCTCGGCGACGTCGGGTTGTCGACACTGCCGATGTCCTTCAGCGCGAGGTGGAACACCACGGTCCCGTTGTCGCTGAAGGTCGTCTGGCAGGGCTCGGTGACCGTGCAGGGCGCCGGCGTGGTGACGAGGCGCTGCACGTCGGACTGCAGAAAGCCGGTCGCCGTCCCGCCGGTGGCGCCGCCCGAGGTGGCCCCCAACGAGTCGATGACCAGGAACACGGGAGCGCGACCGCTGCGGGCGACGTCGCCGCACGAGGCGGTGACGGCGCCGAGCGCCGCGAGGACAGCGAGTCTGTTGAAGTAGCGCATGGCGTTCATGTCGCGTCAGCCCTTGATGATGCGCGGCGTGATGAAGATGAGCAGTTCGCGGCTCTCGTCATCGATGCGCTCGCGTTTGAACAGCCAGTTCAGCAGCGGGATCTGGCCGAGGCCCGGGGTACGGTCCGAGGAATTCTGCAGTGAGCTCGTGTAGATGCCGCCGATCACGCTGGTCTGGTTGTCGTTCACCAGAAGCGTGGTCAGCGCGCGCTGCGTGTTGATGGGCGGAATGGCCGCGGGGCCGGAGGCCTTGGCGAAGTCGGGCGTGGCGTTCTCGAGGGACACCTTCATGATGACGGTGCCGGCCGCGGTGATTTGCGGCGTGACCTTCAGCGTGAGCGCGGCATCCTTGAACGTCACGGTGACCGTGTTGTTCGCGATGGTCTGCAGCGGGATCTGGATGCCCTGAGTGACCTCGGCCTCGACGTTGTTCAGGGTCGTGACCTTCGGCGTCGAGAGGATCCGCCCGTTGCCGGACGACTCGAGCGCACTGAGCGCGACGTCGAGGTTGAAGGCGCCGTTCACCGAGCCGAGCGCCAGGCCGAGGCCGCTGGTGGCCGCGCCGACGGCGAGGTTGGCCTTGCTGGTCAGGCTGCCGTTGTTGGGGAACGCGAGGTTCGTCGTGTTGCCCAGGACCGGGTCGACCCGCCCCGTGGAGCCCCACTGCACGCCAAGTGCGCGCGCGAACGTCTTGGTCGTCTGAATGATGCGCGCCTCGATCTCCACCTGCGGCTGCGCCGTGTCCAGCGTCGTGATGAGCGCGTTGGCCGCGTCGAGCTGTTCCGGCAGGTCGCTGATGATGATGGTGTTCGTGCGCTGATCGACCTGCACGCTCCCGCGCTTCGAAAGCACGCTCTTGGTCAGCAGCGTCTGCAGATCCTCGGCGCGTGCGTAGCTGAGCATGCGCGTCAGCACCTTCAGATCGCCGGCCAGCGCCTGCTCGTCGGCGAGCTTGCGCCGCTGGTTCTCTTCGTCGGACAGCGTCGAGAGCGGGGCGATGCGCACGACCGTGCCATCGACCATGTACCCGAGCTTGTTGGAGCGGAGGATGATGTCGAGCGCCTGGTCCCACGGCACGTCGCGCAGCGCGACGTCCACGGTCCCCTTCACCGCCGGGTCGATGACGATGTTCAAGCCGCTGATTTCCGCGAAGACCCGAAGGACGGCCCGCAGGTCGGCCTGCTGGAAGTCGAGGCTGACGGGATTCCCGCTATAGGAACGACCAGGACGCTGGCCGTTCGACAGCGGTGTAGCAGACGCGGGCGCCTGTGCGGCCTGTGGTCCCGAGGCGAGCAGTTGCTGCGCGCCGGGCTTCTGCGCACGAGACGCAGTGGTGAGGCCGAGGGAGGCGACCGGATCGACACCCGACTGCACGATGGGCTGCGCCGCCTGGCGCGAGACGGGCGGCGCCACGGCGGGCACGCCCGGGTCGGCCATGCGATCGAAGTCGATCAGGACCCGGTTCCGGTCGGCCCGCACATGGTGGGCGACTGGCTGGGTCAGGCTGATGCGGACCCGCGAGACGGGAGCCCCCATCGACTCGACGGACTCGATGTCCACGGACGCGATGGGGCCAGTCAGGCGCGCGCTGGACGCGGCCAGGTTGCCCGGAGCCACGTTACGGAAATCGACGACCACCGTGAGCGGGTCCGGGCGCGTTGCCACGTACGGCACCGGCTCGGTCGCTTCGATGACCAACGTCGCGCTGCGCGCATCCCCTCGCGACGTAATCGTCGTAAGCTTCGCGCCCGGGATGGTTGTCGTTGTGCCTGCGGCCCGCGACAGCGTACTCGCGGAGGTCGCCAGCATCACGACCAAAGAGAGAGCCACGCCCCTCGTCACAGTCACTCCTTCTTGTCCTCAGGCGATCGCAGCAACTTCCGCACGTCGCGCGTTTTTTCCTTCGCGCGCGGATCGCTGACGTCCTGAACCAGCACAAGTCCCTGCGGCGTGATGCTTTTCACCACGCCATCCGCGAGCTTGTCGCCCTGGTGAATGAGATACGTCCGGTTGTCGGGACCCTGAACCATGGCCACGAGCCGCTCCCGGCTCTGCATGATTCCGCGTACCGACAGTTCATCGACCCGAATGCCGGCAATGCCTGCGGCGGTTGGCTTCGGGAGTGCCTTGGTGTCGGTGCCAGTTCCACCGCCGGTGAGGCTCAGGAACGGGTCGCGACGCCCTTCGGCGTTGTAGTTGTAGGGGGCAGCCGGCTGCGCGTCAGCCTTCGGCGCCGCCTGCGCCGACGCGGAAGGCGCAGACCACAAAGCGGTCGTCGCCAGCGCGAGAGCAACTGCAATCAGAGAGCGCATGTCAGGCCACCTTCTTACCGGCGGGCTTGGCTGCGGGTGCGGCCTTGCCCTTCTTGGGGGCCGGCTTGTCGAGCAGCACGAACGTCGTGGCCACGCAACTTGCGGTAATCGTCGCGCGGCCGTCGGCCTTCTCACGCCCCTTTACCGACAGGTTGGTGACGTTCACGATGCGCGCGAACTTGCCGAGCCGGTCGAAGAACTGCGCGAGGTTGTGATAGGTGCCGTCCAGCTCGAGGCTGATCGGCCACTCGGAGTGCAGTTGCTTGGTGACGGGCGCCGACGGCTTGAACGACTTGATGACGAGGTTGGACTGCACCGCGGTCGCCTGCATCTGCCGAAGCAGTTCGGCGCCGTCCTTTTCCTCCGGCAGCACTTCACTCAGGCTCGCGAGCCGATCTTCGAGTTCCTCGACCTGCGCGCGGAACTGCGGCAGCTTCTTCTCGGTGGCCTGGCCTTTCGCGACATCGGCCCGGAGCGCCTTGAGCGTGACCTCTCGGCCGGCGACGTCCGCCCGGGCGGGCATCTCGTAGTAGTAGTAGAACATCCCGACACCAACGACGCTGAGTGCGACGAAGGCGCCGATCTGCGCGTACCACGGGAGTTTGGTGAGACTGATATCCATTGGGTGCCTGCGCTACCTGCGGTATCGGGGGCTTAGCTCTTCGGCTTTAGCTGCTGGCCCTTGGGGCCAGTCGCATCGGCGGTCTTGGCAACTTCCACGTCGCCCGGTCCCTTGAACACCGCCTTGATCTGGAACTTGATCACTTCGCCCTGCGGTCCTCCGCTGGTGTCGGTCGTGCTGTTCACGATCTCGACCGACTTCTGAAAGTACCCGGAGCGTTCGAGGTTGCCGACGAAGTCCGACAGGCCAGTCAGCGAGAGCGAGCGGCCGTCGATGATTACCTCGTTCGGCGTCGCGGTCTGCTTCATCTCGGTGAGCCACAGCGACGACGGCAGTGCGAGGCTGATCTGGTCGAGCATGTGCACCGGCCCGATCTGTTCCTTGCGGAGCTGCTCGATGAGCGTGACGCGCTGCTGCAACTGCGCCTTTCGCTGCTCGAACTGCTGAACCTGGGTGATGACGCCGTGCAGGCGCTGGGTCTCCTTCTGGGCCGTCGCGATCTCGGCATCGACCGCCGCCGAGGCGCGGCTCACGAGCCAGAAGCGCCAGCCGATGGCGACGCACGCCAGCACGAGCATGCCGCCACAGACCGCGGTGATCTGGCTGGACGGGTCGAAGGCGAACTTCTTCTTGGCGACCCTGCGCTCGGTCGCGAGGAGGTTGATCTTGATCATCGGTCGCCCGCCCTTCTGAGCGCGAGACCGACAGCGACCGCGGCGGTCGCGGCCAGCTCGCCAACGCCGCCGGCCGGCGGCTTGTCGAACGCCACCTGGCGGAACGGGTCGAAGTGCTCGACCGGCAGGCTGAATCGCTCGGCTAGCGCCTCCGGGAAGCCGTCGACCGCGGAACCGCCGCCGCTCAGCACCACTCGGTCGATGCGGTCCGACAGCGCGGTAGCGCGGAAGAAGTCGAAGGTCTTCTGGATTTCGAGGAGCAAGTTTTCGGTGACGGCGTGCAGCACCGGCTTCACGTCGTCGTAGGTGTGCCCTTCGATGGGGAACCCCTTCTTGGCCTGCTCGGCCGCGTCGAACGGGAAGTTCAGTTCGCGCTGCACGGCCTCGGTGTAGGCGTTGCCGCCAAGCGACAAGTCGCGGGTGAAGAGCGACTGGCCGTTCGCGATGATGTTGACGTTGGTGGCGCTGGCGCCGCAGTTCAGCAGCACCACGGTGGCGTTCTCCAGGCCGTAGTTGGCCTCGTAGGCGTTCTGCAGCGCGAAGGCGTCCACGTCCACCACCACCGCTTGCCGTCCGGCCTGCGTGATGACGTTCGTGTAGTCGGCGATCTTTTCCTTCTTGGCGGCGACCAGCAGCACGTCCATCGTGCCGCGGGCGTCGGCCCCGTTGCCGGGGTCGAGCACCTGGTAGTCGAGGTTGACGTCCTGGATGTCGAACGGGATGTACTGTTCGGCTTCCCAGTAGATCGACTCGGCCAGTTCCTGCTCGGTCATGACCGGCAGGCTGATTCTCTTGACGATG
>CALQBJ020000045.1 GCA_943328785.2 Bifidobacterium breve | reverse complement strand
GTCGATTGGCGATGCTCACCCGCCTCACAACCCGAGGGTCAGCTCCAGCCTGAACGTCCGCGGCAGGGCCGGATGGAAGTGCCGGTCCTCGACGCCGGCTGCCGGCTCACCAGGCAGCCTCGACGCGTAGACGTAGTCGATGTCGCTGTCGGCAGCGTTCAGCAGGTTGAGCCCATCGAGCGACAGCCGCAGCGTCGGCGACCAGCGGTAGCCGAGTTCCACGTTCACCAGCTTCGTCGGGTTCGAGCGGCTGCTGTTGTCTTCCACCAGCGGACGCGCGCCGAAGTAGCGCAGGCGGGCGCTCGCGTAGACACGCCGCAGGTTCTCGACCGTCACGCCGCCCGAGACAACTGTCTCGACCGAGCCCGGGATGAACGTGCCCGCCGGATCGCCGTTCGTGAAGCGGGCGCGCGACCACGAGACGTCGGCGTCGAGCACCAGCCACCGCACGGGACGGTAGTAGTTGGCGAACTCCACGCCGCTGCGACGGCTTGGCCGGCCGGCCTCGGTCGTTCCGGCATCGCCGATGAACACGAGTTCCGAGTCGAGGCCGAGCGTCCAGAGCGACAGGCTCGATTGCAGGTGGGGAAACGCCACCGTCCGCACACCCGCCTCGGCGCCGACCGCGCGCGCCAGCGGCGTCACCCGCTCCGCGGGGTCGCCGCTGGACGGGTCGACGGTGATGGTGGCGCCGCGGGCATCGTTGCTGTGGAATCCGCTGCCGGCATTGCCGTAGAACTCGGTGCCACGGAACGGCCCGACCACGACGCCGGCCTTCGGACTGAGGAGTCCCGCATTCGCGGTGCCGCCGTTCTCCGGTTGGGACACCGCGTCCACGTCGAAGTGATAGCCGTCGGCACGCAGGCCGAGCGTCGAGCGCAGCCACGGCCGCCACTCCACGGCATTCTCGACGAATCCGGCGACGCTCGACTGGCGCACGCGGTCTTCGCGCACGTTCTCCAGGATGACGCGCGACGCGGTGTGATCGAGCTGGAGCGATGTGCGGTCGGTGCGCACCTGCGCGCCGAACACGTTCTGCACCGGGTGCCCACCCCACGACGCCACGCGCCGGTGCGTCACGCGGCCACCTGCCACGGCGCGCCGGTCGGCCTGACGGAACTGATCGCCGTTCACCGGGTCGTCGAGCAGGTAGGTGAAGTTCGAGAAGAGCGACAGCCTGTAGGCCAGGCCGAAGGCCGACACCTTCGTGAGCGCCCGGGCCGTAGCGCGCTGCCATTCCGCCGAGGCGCTGTAGCGCGACGTCGACCCGCCGCCAGTAGCATCGAGGTTTCCGAATCGATCGAGCAGGCCAGACGCGACGGCACGCCCGGGGATCTGGTCTGTTGAGTTCCAACGGGCGTCGTAGGCCATGCCCGTGAGCGACAGGCCGTTCAGGCTGCCTCCCCTGCTGAAGCGCCCGACGACGTTGGTCTTGCGAAAGCCGCCTGGCAACAACCACGGCCCGTCGTTGCGCTCCATCTCGATCGCGCCGAGTGTCGTGCCGGCCCTGCGCGTCAGCGATGCCGCCCCGAGGACGCGCCGGTAGCCGCCCCCTCCACCCGTGACACGCACGGTCGGCGCATCCAGTTCCGTGGCGTAGTTGATGGTCGCCGCGCCGGCGGTCGCGAAGTCGCCCTGTTCGGCGAAGTACGGCCCCTTCGAGTACTGCACGCTGGTGACCAGCTCGGGAATGAGGAAGTTCAGGTCGGTATAGCCGTGGCCGTGCGCGTGCGTCGGCATGTTCGCCGGCATGCCGGCCACGGTGGTCGCGAAGTCGGTGCCGTGATCGAGGTTGAAGCCGCGCAGGTAGTACTGGTTGGCTTTCCCCTCGCCACTGTGCTGGCTGACGATGAGGCCGGGTACGGTCTCGAGCACCTCGCCCGCGCGCGACATGGGGCGCGTGTCGAGCTGCTCTGCCGTGATGGCGCCCTGGCTGGCCGACTGGGCAATCCCCACCAGGTTCTCGGCCGGGTTCGGCGCGTCCGCCAGGTTCACGAACGAGCGTCGCCCCGCCACGGTGACGTCGGCGCTCAGCACGTAGTGGAGCACGACGCTCGCGTCCACACTGCCGCCCGGCGGAATCGTGAGTTCGCGGCGAACACTGCCGAAGTTGAGCATCGAGAACGTCACCTGCACCGGCCCCGCCGCCACATCGTCCAGATGAAAGCGCCCCGCGGCATCGGTGGTGGTGGCGCCCGCCCCGGCATCGGCGATGCGGAGGCGGACATCGACGCCGGGCAGCGCACCGCCGGTCTCGTCGGTGACCACACCGGCAATCCGTGCAGACTGCGCGCTGGCGATGGATGCCGCAATGAGAGTCGCGACGAGACAGACAAGGAGGGAGCGAACGGCACGGCCGGCTGCGAACACGATGCCGTCAGTCTACGAGTCGTCCGCCTGGCATTGCGTGCGGCATGTTGTCGCGCCTTGCCGGGATGCGGCGTTTTGCCGCACGTCCGGACGCTGAGAACGGTCGATGGCGGCCTTACACTGGCACACGCGCATGCTCGACTCGACTCCCCGTTCACGCACAGCCCTTGCGGGCACCGCGGCAACGCCGTGGTACCTGGAAGCCACCACGCTGGCCGCCGTGCCGTGGCTGGCGCGCCTTCGCTGGGCGCGAGGCGCTGTGGATGCGGTTGTCGTGCTGGTGGCCGTGCTCCTGCCGTCGCTCGACTTTCCACTCAGCCACCTTGCCCCGCTCCTCGCGGCCACGAGCGCGCTGAACATCGCCGCCGCGGTGCAGTTGTCGCGACGGCGCACACCGCACGGGTTGGTCTCGGCGCTCGACCTGCTGCTGCAACCGATCCTGCTCACCGAACTGCTCGAGCTGACCGGCGGTCCGTTCAATCCGTTCGCCGTCGTGTACGTGGTGCCGATTGCGCTGGCTGCGCTGACGCTGGGCGCCGCGCGCGGCGTGGTGGTCACAGTCGCAAGCGTCGGCGGCTACGCACTGCTCGCCTACTGGCATCTGACGGAGCAGGTGCCAGGGCACCACCGCCTGAACGACTTCCCGACCCACCTGTTCACGCTGTGGCTCTCGGTCGCCTTGATTGCCGAACTGGCCGCGTTCTTCCTGGTGCAGGCCTCGAACGCGCTGGCGCGCCGTGAGGAGCAGCTCGCCGTGATGCGTCAGCAGGCCGCGCGCGCCGAACGGCTGATGTCGCTCACGACCCTCGCCGCCGGCGCCGCCCACGAACTCTCGACCCCACTCGGCACCATTGCCCTGGCGGCGCGCGAGCTCGAGCACGCGGCGACGGCACGCGGCACGGTGCCCGATCTCGCCGACGATGCGCGGCTGATTCGCACGGAGGTCGACCGGTGCCGTGCCATCCTCGACCAGATGAGCGGGCGCGCTGGCGGCAGCGCGGTCGACGAGCCGGAGCCCCTCACCATCGATGCCGTCATGGCCGACGTGATGGGTCGGCTGGCAGCCGACAACGCGGCGCGTGTCCGCCTCGATCTGCCGACCGCCCTGCCGCCGCTCGTGCTGCCGCGAAGCGGGTTGACGCAAGCCGTGCTATCGCTCGTGACCAACGCGCTCGATGCCACGTCGATCCGGCCGGACGCCGCGGTGGTCGTACGGGTATCTGCGGCTGGCGATGACGTCGCCATTGCGGTCGTCGACCGCGGCCCTGGAATGTCGGCCGATCTGCTGTCGCGGGCAGGCGAGCCATTCTTCACGACGAAGGATGCGGGACGGGGGCTGGGGCTGGGGCTGTTCCTCGCGCGGGTCTTCGCCGAGCGTCTCGGCGGCCGGTTGCTGCTCGAATCGCATGAGGGGCTGACGGCGACACTGGTCGTGCCGATGCGTGCCGTCGAGGCGCCCGCGTCATGACCACGCCGCAGCTGACCGGTGAGCCGCGCACGCTGCTCGTCGTCGACGATGACGAGCCCTTCCGCACCAGGCTCGTACGCGCGTTGAACGCGCGCGGCTTTGCCGCCATCGGAGCCGCCGACTACGAGGAGGCCCTGGCGCTTGCAACGGCGGACACGCCCGAGTGTGCGCTCGTCGACCTGAAGCTGGGCGGGCGCTCCGGGCTCGACGTGGTGCGCGACCTGAAGGCGCTCGACGCCACGACGCGGGTGGTGGTGCTGACCGGCTACGGCAGCATCGCCACGGCAGTGCGGAGCGTGAAGCTCGGCGCCGATGCGTATCTCACGAAACCGGTGGATGCCGATCAGATTGTGGCGGCGTTCGGGGAGGGCGCCACCGGGATCGACGAGGTTGGACCCGCCGTGCAGTCGCTGGCACGCGTCGAGTGGGAACACATCCAGCGCGTGCTGGCAGACTGCGACGGCAACATCTCGCAGGCCGCGCGCCTGCTCGGCATCCACCGCCGCTCGCTGCAGCGCAAGCTGCTGAAGAACCCCGTCCGCGAAACCAGTTCTGACTTCTAGGTTGTCCCGTCTTCCCGCCGCTGGCTGGCCAGCCCCACTGCCTTCAGGATGCTGAAGTACAGGTAGCCCGGATCGATCTCGCCACGCTTCATCGAGAAGCGGGCGGCGTTCTGGATGTGGTGGTGGTTGTTGTGCAGCGCTTCACCGGCGGTGAGCAGCGACCAGTGCGGACCGGGCAGGTTGGTCGACGCATCGGGGGTCTCGTAGTTGCGATAGCCCCAGTAGTGACCGAGTCCGTTGATCACGCCCGCCGCGAAGAACGGAATCCACGCCATCTCCACCAGCCACATCACGAAGCCGGGTGTCCCGAACATCCAGAGGTTCAGGAACAGCGTGCTGGTCGGGCCGAGCAGCGCCATCCGCGCATACACGAACTCGATCGCGTCATCCGGTGTCCCCTTGCCGTACTGCTCGACGAGCGCCTTATTGTGCGCGGCCTTGTGATACAGCGCCGTGCCCATGAGGAACACGCGCCAGATGCCGTAGACGATCGGGCTGTGCGGGTCCTTGTCGGTCTCGACGTTGGCGTGGTGGCAGCGGTGCACCGCCACCCACTCGCGCGTCGGCATGCCGGTGCGGAGCCAGAGCCAGAGCCGCCAGAAGTGCGCGACCGGCGCGGCGAAGGAGATGGAGCCGTGCGTCTGGCAGCGATGCAGATACAGCGTCACCGAGGTCGTGGTGATGTGCGTATCGATAATTGTGATGACGACGTAGGCCCAGACCGGAAGGGCCGGCCACAGCGCGTGCGCGTTGATCCAGAACGAGAGTCCGGAGAGAGAGTCGAGGAGCATCACCCCGTATCTTACGGCAGTGCGGCCAGACGAATCTGGGAGCGGTCCGGCGCACCCGCGGTCCAGGCCCGCAGCCAGGCGCCCGGGACAGGGACCAGGTACGGATAGGTGCCGACGTCGCCCGCGCCGCTCGAGCGGGTGAAGCGGACGCGACCACTGCCGTCTGAACGGCCGATGGCCGACGCGAGGAGACGGCTGCCCGAGCCCGACTCGTCCCACGACGCCGCCAGCACGCCGGCGGCGTCGATGGCCAGTTGCGGATGGTTGGCCTGGCCCTGTGTGGGAAGGCGTTCGCGCGGCGAGAACGTGCGGCCGTCGCGGGTCGTGGCGTGGAAGAGCGCCTTCACCGGTCCGCCCCGTTCAGTGACCACCGACGGCCAGATCACGTGCACGGCCCCCTGCCGGTCCACCACCATCGCGGGACCGTCGTCCGGGCAGCCTTCGATCTGCCACTTGTCTTCGCTCACCCGCACCGGCGCGGCGAACGTCTTGCCCCCGTCACGCGACACCGTGAAGGCGATGTCGCGCATGTTGTTGGCGTAGACATGACGCCATGCGAGATAGAGGCTGTTGGCTGGACCGGCCGCAATGGCGGTCTTGCAGCAGTAGCAGACGCCGCCGGTCACCGCCTGCGGCGCAATACTGCCGTCGAGCGGCGCCACGTAGAGCTGGGAGAGCTCGGCCATCGCCACGCCGTCGGCCGGCGCGGCCGACTTCGCCGGCATCGTCACGCCCCCTTCGTGGTGGTGCTCGCCCGCCATTGCCGTCTGCTGCGGCTGCACCAGCCTGCGGTGGTCGAGCCATACGCTGACGAAACGCCCGCCAGGGCCGACGCCGAGCGCCTCCCAACCTCGATTGCCTGGAGCGTCGGTCCCCGGCACCAGCGCCGACTTCGAGAAGATACGGCCGCCGTCGAGCGACGTGGCCGACAGCAGCTTCGTGCCGGCCGAGCCCTTCGTCGTCCACACCACCGCGATTTCAGGTGCCTGTCCTGGGCGCGGCTTCACGGCGACGCGGGCCGGCTGCTCGCCGTTCACGCGCGCATCGCCGGGCGTGCTGTTCACACGAGCCGGCGCGGAGAAGGTGTTGCCACTGTCTCGGCTCGTGGCCGAGAAGATGTCGGTGTTGCCTGCGGGGGCCGAGGCGGCCCAGACGGCGACCACGAACGACCCGTCCGAGGCCAGCGAGACGTGCGCGTTGGCGCGACCGGCGACCGCGAGCGTGGCGGTGGACGTGGCCGCGTGGCTTGCGACCACCGACGTGACCACCAGCGCGATCATAAAAGCCGATCTGGAGAACCGGACGTGCATGGCTGCCTCCTCGCGCGACTGAGCGGTGCCGCGACGACTGAATTTCGACGATAACACGCGGCACATCGGCCTTGACACGCCCGCGCAGCGAACGGGAGACTGGTGCCGTTGGCTGCATGGTCGCGGCCACGCCGGGCTCCGGTTCCCCTTCCCTGCCCAGCTTCTCCCGGCTGTTACACACGTCGCCCAGACTGGAACGCCCATGTCCGTCGTTGCCCTGTCAGAAATGCTCGGCGCCTCGGTCCGCGATGCGAGCGGATCGGTGTGCGGACGTCTGCGCGAAGCCGCCGTGTCGCCGCAGGAACACGCCACCCGCGTGGCGTTCCTGGTGGTCCGTACCGCCGAGGGCGATCGGATGCTGCCGGCTGAAGCCGTGAAGTCGCTCGGGGCGACGGTGCGCGCGACGACCGCTGCCAGCACGTGGCACCCATTCCTGGGCTTCGACGGCGTGCTGCTGCTCAAGCGCGACCTGCTCGACCAGCAGATCATCGACGTCCACGGCCGCAAGGTGGTCCGCGTCAACGATGTCGAGCTGTACTCGAACCCGACCGACAGCCACCTGACCCTCGACGTCGTCGCCGTCGACGTCGGCGCGCGCGGTGCGGTGCGGCGCCTGGTGAAGGGACTCGTCCCCTCCTTCACGCTGCGGGCACTGCTCGAGAAGATTCCACCGCGGGTCATCCCGTGGCAGTACGTCGACCTCATCGAGACCGATCCGGCCAGGCGCGTGAAGTTGAAGATCGCCTACGAGGGGCTCTCGAAGATGCACCCCGCCGATATCGCGGACATCGTCGAGGACCTGCCGCCGGCCGAACAGAAAGCGGTGTTCGAAGCGCTCGACGAAGAGGTGGCGGCCGAGACCCTCGAGGAGATCGATCCCGAAGTGCAGGTATCGATCCTCGAGTCGCTCGACAGCGACCGCGCCGCCGACATCGTCGAAGAGATGGACCCCGATGCGGCCGCCGACCTGCTGGGCGACCTCACGGAGAAGCGGTCGGACGAAATCCTCCAGGAGATGGAGCCGGACGAGCGCCGGGAAGTGACGCAACTCCTCGAATTCGGCGAGCACACGGCTGCCGGGCGCATGACCACCGAGTTCGTCGCGGTAGACGACGCGGGCACGGTGGCCGACGCCGTCGAGGCGCTGCGCCAGTTCGATGGGAGCAGCGAGGCGGTGGCCACGATCTACCTCACCAGCGCCGGCAACAGACTGTCGGGCGCCATCCCGCTCGTCCGCATCGCCATCTCGCCGCCCGACATGCGCCTGCAGTCGCTGAGCGAAAACGCCTCGACCTGCGCGCCAGACACCCCGGAGAAGGAAGTGGCCGAACTGTTCGACAAGTACAACCTCATCACGCTCGCGGTCGCCGACGAGCACGGCCGCCTGTCCGGCATCATCACGGCCGACGACGTGATTTCCATGCTGCGGAACGGCTGACATGGAAGCCCTCCTCAAGCAGTGGCGCACGCGGATCGTACTGTTCCTGGCCGTCGTCGGCCCGGGCTTCATCACCGCGAACGTCGACAACGACGCCGGCGGCATCTGGACCTACTCCGTCGCAGGCGCCCAGTTCGGCTACACGCTGCTGTGGGCGATGATCCCGACGACCATTGCGCTCGTCGTCGTGCAGGAGATGGCGTCCCGCATGGGCGCCGTCACCGGCAAGGGATTGAGCGACCTCATTCGCGAGGAGTTCGGCTTCCGCGTCACGTTCTGGCTGATGCTTGCCCTGGTCATCACCAACTTCGGCAACGTGATGGCCGAGTTCGCCGGCGTGGCGAGCAGCCTCGAACTGTTCGGCGTCTCCCGCTACATTGTCGTGCCGCTGGCCGCGGCCGTGGTGTGGCTGCTGGTCGTGAAGGGCACCTACGACAGCGTCGAGAAGATCTTCCTTGTCGCGTCCGGCTTCTACGTCTGCTACATCGTGGCCGGCGTACTGGCACATCCAGACTGGCGTGCCGCGACGTTCGCGATGGTGACGCGCCCCGAGGGGACCGACGTCATCAACAACTACGGCTACATCTACATGCTGGTCGGCCTGGTCGGCACGACCATCGCGCCGTGGATGCAGTTCTACCTGCAGGCGTCGGTCGTCGAGAAGGGCGTCACCATCCGGCAGTACAGCGCCTCGCGCTGGGACGTCATCGTCGGCTGCCTGTTCGCGGCGATCGTCGCCTGGTTCATCATCGTGGCGTGCGCGGCCACGCTGCATACGGCCGGCGTCACACACATCACGAGCGCCGCCGACGCCGCGCAGGCGCTGCGACCGCTGGCCGGCGAGTATGCCTACCTGCTGTTCGCGGCCGGGCTCTTCAATGCGTCGCTCTTCGCCGCGTCGATCCTGCCGATCTCGACCGCCTACGCCGTGTGCGAGGGGCTGGGCTTCGAGTCGGGGCTCGACAAGAAGTTCCATGAAGCGCCGGTGTTCTACTGGCTCTACACCGTGCTGATCGTCGCAGGGGCCGGCGTGCTGCTGGTGCCGAACTTCCCGCTGCCGCACATCATGGTGCTGTCGCAGGTGGTGAACGGCGTCGTGCTGCCGTTCGTGCTCATCTTCATGCTGCTGCTCACCAACGATCGCGAGTTGATGGGCACGCACGTCAACTCGCTCCTGTTCAACGTCATCGCCTGGGTCACGGTGGTGACGATGATCGGCCTGACAATCACCATGCTCGTCACGCAGGGGTAGTGCGACGACAGAGTAGTGCGACGACGGCCGCGGCGTAGATCGCGCACACCGCACCAATTGGGACGAGGGCAATCCCGAGCCCGGGATCGCCGCTGTAGAACTGGATGCCGGCGAGGAAGAAGCCGGCTGGCAACAGCACCCCTGCCGCCAGCAGCGCTGCCGATGCGCGCCGAGCGGGCGCGCTCGCGAGTCCGGCGGACTGGAGCGTGAACGCCATGCCGAGATGCAGCACGCCGAACAGCGTGCCGTGCGCATGCGCCAGTGTCCACATCAGCCGGCGGGTCTCGTTCGACACATCGAGATACGCCCCCACCTTGAATCCGTGCAGCGTCTCCAGCACGAGCCCCATTACACCGAACAGCGCAATGAACGTCCATCCGATGCGCAGATGGCGCAACGACACCACCGAGGTGGGCGTAGCGGAACGGGGCACAGCGCCGACCTGATCCTTTGGCATCGAAGCGTGGCGAATTGTATGCCGTCCTGGAAGCACGCGACGATCGCAGTTTATTGTTGACTTATCGAGTCGCGCTACCTAAAGTCCCCGCCATAGATATTCAGCGCGTCGGAAATCCGTCGATCGGTCACCTGTGGCACTGCGAGGCACTGCATGATTCGTCTGACCAGACCGCACATTGGTCTCCCCGGGTACGTCGTCGTCGCTCTCCTGCTCGCGGCACCAGCCGGGGCGCAGACGTCTAGCCCCAGCGACCAGCCGACGTTCGCAAAGGACGTTGCGCCCATCCTCCAGCGGTCGTGCGTCTCGTGCCATCGCGCGGGTGAGATGGCGCCGATGTCGCTCCAGACCTACGAGGAGGCGCGGCCGTGGGCCCGCTCCATCAAGGCGCGTACGGCGTCGCACGAAATGCCGCCCTTCCACATCGACAAGTCGATCGGCATCACCTCGTTCAAGAACGACCCGTCGCTGACCAGCGACGAGATCGCGACGATCGGACGCTGGGTCGATGCGGGTGCACCGCGTGGCAATCCAGCCGACATGCCGGCGCCCCGCCAGTTCGCCGACACCAGTGCCTGGCAGTTCAAGCCCGACATCGTGGTGAAGTTCCCCGCTTACAAGGTGCCTGCCGCCGGACCCGATCTCTACGGCAATCTCTACGCGGACATTCCGATCAGCAAGGACCGTTACATCCAGGCGGTCCAGACGCGCGCCGCCACGCCGGGCTCGCGCAAGGTCGTGCATCACGCCCTCACCTACGCCGTCGACAGCGACGACAAGGACGTGAGCGGCGACGACAGCGCGGGTGTGGACGGTGGTGACTTCCTGGTCGAGTACGCGTCGGGCAAGAACGCCGAGGTCTACACCGGCGACTCGGGCGTGCTGCTGCAGGCGGGCAAGAAGGCCATGGTGACCTACCACCTGCACTCGGTCGGCGAGGAAACTGACGCCATGATCGAGGTGGCCATGAAGCTCTTCCCGGAGGGCTATGTGCCGAAGCACATTCGATGGTCCAAGCAACTCGCGCAGCCGACCTCCGATATCGACATCCCCGGTGGAACGGTCGCACGCATCGACGGCTACGTCGTCATGCACAAAGCGGCGCGGATCCTGTCGTTCCAGCCGCACATGCACATCCGCGGCAAGCGGCAGTGCCTCGAGTTGATCTACCCGACAGGCGGGGCGTCGGCCAAGACCGAGATGATCAGTTGCACAAACTTCAGCTACAACTGGCACCTCAACTACACCTACAACGACGATGCCGCGCCGCTGATTCCGGCGGGAACAATGCTGCACGTCATCACGTGGCACGATAACTCGCCGTCGAACCGCGCCAACCCTGACCCGAAAAACTGGGTCGGCGACGGCCAGCGCACCATCGACGAGATGGGCTTTGCCTGGATCGGTTGGTACGACATGACCGACGAGGAGTACAAGGCCGAACTCGAGACGCGGAAGGCCGAACGCGCGAAGAAGGCCAACACCACGCAGCAGCAGCAGCAGTAGGCGACTCGTCAGGGCGGTGGTTCTTCGGAACCGCCGCCCTTTTTTTTCAGCCATGTCTAGCGGAATGAGTCCCATGATTCCTCAGTTCAGATCGGTGACCGTTGCCCTGGCCCTGGTATTCGGCCTGTGCCTGGGCGGCGGCGCCCAGACCGAAGTCGACAACAACTTCAAGTTCAACTCCGGACAGGATGTGCAGCCGGCGTACGAGGGGTGGTCGCACAATGCCGACGGCTCGTTCGCGATGCACTTCGGCTACCTGAATCGGAACTGGGTGGAGGAGCTGTCGATTCCGGTCGGTCCCAACAACAGCATCGAACCGGGCGGTGCGGACCGCGGACAACCGACCTTCTTCTACACGCGTACGCAGCGCAACCTGTTCTCGGTGACGGTGCCGAAGGACTGGGGCAAGAAGGAAGTGGTCTGGACCGTCACCGCCAACGGCAAGACGCAGAAAGCGTTCGGCTGGCTCCAGCCGGAGTGGGAGATCGATCCGTCCGGTGGCGCGTCCACCGGCGGACAGACGTCGCCAGAACTGAGGGGCAACCAGCCGCCAGCCTTCACGCTCTCCGTTCCCGCCACCGTCGCCACCGGGCAGTCGGTTCCGCTGCTGGCCACCGTGAAGGACGACGGCATTCCGAAGCCGTCGACTCCGAAGAAGGCGGCGATCGGGCAGGAGACGCCACCCGGACTGCAGGCGAGCAACGACGCTCCGGTCAACCTGCCGCAACTCGTACCGCGCCGGACCGCACCGGCTGACGCCGGCGGTCTACGTGGACCGTTCCTCACCTGGATGGTCCTTCGCGGCCCAGCCGGGGCCAACTTCGAATCTCGCACCATCCAGGTGAAGGACGGCCAGGCGCCAACCTCGGTGTCGTTCACGACACCGGGTGAGTACGTCCTGCTCGGCCGGGCGAGCGACCGCGTGCTCTTCACCGACAAGCTGGTCACGATCACCGTCACCGGAGCCACGCGGCGCTGACGGGTCGTGTGCACAGGTTCCTCCTGGCGGTCCTGGGCCTGCTGGCCGCCGGCCTCGGTGTTGCTGAAGTGGTGACGCATCAGCGGACGATCGCCGAAGACGACGTCAGCAACCGGCCCGTTCAGCGTGGCGGTGGCGGCTTCACGTCGTCCGACACCTGCCGCGCCTGTCATCCCGGCGAGTACGCGTCGTGGCATGCCTCGTATCACCGGACGATGACGCAGGTGGCGTCGCCGGAGACCGCGATTCCGAGCTTCGCCGGGCAGACGGTCACCTCCACCCAGGGGCGGCCGATGGTGCTGCGACAGCGCCAGTCGGCGCTGTTCGCGGAGTTCGACGACCCGGACACCGGGACGGGACCAGCGGGACCGGCGCGCATCGAACGACAGGTCACGATGATTACGGGGTCGCACAACCAGCAGGTGTTCTGGTACGACACCGGCTTGGGCCGGCTGCTCGGACAACTGCCTGCCGCATACCTGGTTCAGGAGCGCCGCTGGATTCCGAGACGCATGGCCGTGCTGCATCCGCCGTCGCAGTTGCCGCGGTCCGAGAGCGGTCATTGGAATAGCACGTGTATTGCGTGCCACGCAACGAACGGCAAGCCACGGTTCGATCCGCCGTTCGGCTCGCAGCCGGTCACGTTGCAGTCGGCACAGACAACGGCTACGGAGTTCGGGATCGCGTGCGAGTCGTGTCACGGACCGGCAGAGGCGCACGTGCGCGGCAACCGCAATCCACTGCGGCGATACGGCCTGCATCTGTCCGGCGCGGCCGACGCGCTGACCGTGCAGCCGGCGCGGCTGCCGCCCGCGCTGACCTCGCAGGTCTGCGGGCAGTGTCACGGCGTCTGGGAGTTCTACGATGCAGAGGGCGAGCGTCGCGCGAACGCCGACGGCCTGCCGTTCAGGCCAGGCGACGAGCTAGCCGCCACGCGGTTCGTGGCGCAGCCGACCCGCAACGCGGCATCGGAGACCATGCAGGCGCTGCTGGCCGACGACTCACGCTTCATTCGGGACGCCTTCTGGTCCGACGGCACGGTCCGCGTGTCGGGGCGCGAGTACAACGGACTCCTCGAGTCGCCCTGCTATCGTCTCGCCACAGAGCCGGAGCGGACGCTGACCTGCCTGTCGTGTCACAGCCTGCATCAGGAGGCGAACGATCCCCGCCCCGTTGCCGCGTGGGCCGACGACCAACTGCGATGGTTCGCCTCGGCGTCCCGACACGAGGAACCGGACCCACAGACCTCGAACGACGCGTGCCTGCAGTGCCACGAGCCGCTGCGGGCGAACCCGTCCGCGCACACCCATCACGCCGTCGGCTCGACCGGAAGCGTCTGCTACAACTGCCACATGCCGTACACCACGTACGGCCTGCTCAAGACTATTCGCAGCCATACGATCGGCAGTCCGACCGTGCAGGAGAGCGTCGGTGTCGGACGCCCGAATGCCTGCAACCTCTGTCACCTCGACCGCACGCTGGCCTGGACCGGCGAGGCACTCGCGCGCTGGTACGGCACCGCGCCGGTGCCGCTCGGCGACGAGGAGCACACGATTGCGGCCTCACTGCAGTGGCTGCTGAAGGGCGACGCGGGACAACGGGCCATCGCCACGCAGGCCATGGCCTGGGCGCCAGCGCAACACGCGTCTGGCACGGAGTGGATGGCGCCCTACCTCGCCCAGTTGCTCGACGACCCCTACGACGCCGTCCGCCTCGGCGCCGCACGTGTCCTGCGGACCCTGCCGGGGTTCGCGACCACCGAGATCGATGTGGCTGAGGCACCGCCGGTGCGCCGCGACGCGCAGCGCCGGGTCATGGCGACGTGGGACCGCGTGCGTCAGCGCCCAGGCCGGGCGGCGGCGGAGCTGCTCATGACGCCGGCGGGTGAACTCGACGTGCCTCGCGTGCTCTCGATGCTCCGGCAGCGGAACAACCGCGCGATGCTGCTTCGCGAATAGGGCACGTAACGCTGCGAATTACCTTGTGTCTGTCAGGGACGGGGGCGACGCTCCGCCCGCAGTCCTTCATTTCTCCCTGCTCTTATACCCGGGAACGTGAGTCGTCCATCGGTCGTTGACGAGGAGGCAAGTATGTGGCAGAGAGTCGGAATGGCCAGTGATACTGGCGTGCAAAGCCGGGCGTTCGGACTGCGGCAGTTGGGGATGCTGTGCGCGATGGTGCTCACGTCTCTGGTGCTGGCGCCTGCGGGCGCGAGTGCACAGAGCGCGTTCTCTGGAGTTGTGCGTGACACGAGCGGCGCCGTGCTGCCCGGTGTGACGGTCGAAGCCGCAAGCCCGGTCCTCATCGAGAAGACCCGCAACGTCGTCACCGACGAGAGCGGCCGCTACAACCTGGTCGACCTGCGGCCAGGCGGCTACAAGCTGACGTTTTCGCTCTCCGGGTTCTCCACCCTGGTCAGGGACGGCCTCGAACTGCCCGGCAACACCACCGTCACGATCAACGGGGAACTGCGCGTCGGATCGCTCGAGGAGAGCATCACGGTGTCGGGCCAGGCGCCGCTCGTCGACGTCCAGAACGCCCAGCGCACCCAGGTCGTCGAGCGCGCGGTACTCGACGCGTTGCCGACGACCAGGAACATGCAGTCGGTCGGATCGATCGTCCCCGGCGTGAAGCTGAGCCGGCCAGACGTTGGCGGCTCTCAGGGCATGGAACAGACCTACATGCGCACGCACGGCGCCGACGATCGGCACACCAGCATGCAGGTCGACGGCATGAGCGTCAACAGCTCGATGGGCGACGGCAACATCCAGGCCTACAACGACGACGCGCTCGCGCAGTCGGTGGTGTTTCAGACGAGCGCGCTGCCGGCCGAAGTCGCGTCGGGCGGCGTCCGCGTGAACATGATTCCGAAGGACGGCGGCAACACCATCAAGGGCGGCGGCTTCTTTGGCGGCACGGCCTCGGGCTGGCAGGCCAACAACCTCGACGAGGAACTGCAGGCGCGCGGCTTCAAGTTCAGGAACTTCGTCGACCACGTCCAGGACTTCAACTTCAACATGGGCGGTCCACTCAAGACCGATCGCCTCTGGTACTTTGGGACGGTTCGCCATGTGTCGGTTGACGAGGGCGTTGGCAATTCCTTCTATCCGACCGACTACTCGGACAGCCAGGGCATCGACCACAAGGCGGGAGACCCGTCGATTCAGCACCAGTACGTGCGCGACGCCCTGATCAGGCTCACCTATCAGGCCAATTCGCGGACGAAGATCTCGTCGTACTACGAGCGCATCTGGAAGCACAAGGATCCGGAACTGCTCTCCGGCTACAACCCGATTAGCGCCTCGGACATCCGCGACCCAAAGCACGCGAAGTACTACGTGGGGCAGGCCAAGCTCACCTCGACGCTGTCGAACCGGATGCTGCTCGAGATCGGCTATTCGACGAACATCGAGCGCCTCAGCCAGCGCTACCAGCCGAACATCGAGGAAATTGCCCAGTATCCGTTCACGGCGGACTGGTACAAGACCGTCACGCACTCGGCCGCGAACGGCCAGATCTGGGGGGCGGCGCCGGGCGGCTCCACCGGCACCTATCCGGATCGCCGGGTCCTGTTGGGTTCGTTCTCCTACGTGACCGGCTCGCACTCGTTCAAGACCGGCGCCCAGTGGTCGTCCGGTGTGGACGGCAACTCGCAGATCCGCACGGGCGACCTCGTCCAGAACTACAACGACGCCGGCGCCGGTCGAAGCTGCGCCGAGAACACGCTCGCCAACTGCGTGCCGAACACGGTGACGGTGTACAACACGCCGACGTCGTACTTCGCGTACGTCAACTACGACCTCGGTCTCTACGCCTAGGACACGTGGACGATGAAACGGCTGACCGTGAGCCCGGGCATCCGATTCGACACGTTCAATGCGAAGAGCGAGGGCGGCTGCCGCTCCGCCGGCCGCTTCACGCCCGCATTCTGCCGCGATGACACACCGAACCAACCCAGGTGGAACGACATCTCGCCGCGTGTCGCGGTCGTCTACGACCTCTTCGGCAACACGAAGACCGCGCTCAAGGGGAGCGTCAGCAAGTACATGCTGCCGTGGGCGGGCGGCTGGGCGAAGCGCTACGACCCGTTCACCACGGTGACCGACGTCCGCACCTGGCGCGACCTCAACAGCGATGACATCGCGCAGGACAACGAGATCGGGCCGAGCGGCAACTCGAACTTCGGCGTCTCGACGGGCCGAACCGCCGATGCGAACCTGCGACGCGAGTACAACATCGAAACCGCCCTCGGCGTCCAGCATCAGTTGCTGCCGCGGCTCGCGGTCTTCGGCGGCTGGTTCCACCGCCAGTTCTACAACCAGGAAGCGCAGCGCAATTCCTCGTTGACGGCTGCCGACTGGACCCCGTTCCAGGTGGCCAATCCGATTGGCAACGGCGAGATGATCACGCTGTTCAACCTGAATCCCGCCAAGGCTGGCCTCTACGCCAGCAACCTGACCGACGTGAACTCCGACATCAACCGGACGATCTACGACGGCTTCGAAGTCAGCTTCACCGCCCGCCTGCCGAAGAATTCGACGATCTTCGGCGGATGGACGAACGACCGCGTCACCACGATCACCTGCGACCAGTACGACCCGAACAAGCTGCGCTTCTGTGATCAGTCGGGCAAGACGTTCCAGGAATACGGCAAGACCTCGACGCCGCCGTTCAGGAACGACTTCAAGATCGCCGGCAACTACCCGCTGCCATTGGGCGTGGAGGTGAGCGCGGTGTTCATGAGCTACGCCGGCAAGGGCAATAGCTACACCGCGCAGGACCCGTCGCTCGGCGTCTACTGGTCGGTTCCGGCATCGGTGTACCCGAACGCGCAGCGCACGCGTGTTCCCACATCGGCGCCGATCCTGCTGGCCGCTGGCGCGCAGACCCAGGTGCCTGGCGTGAACCTGATTTCGCCGAACACCAAGTTCCAGGAGCGCTGGAACCAGCTCGATGCGAGTGCGAAGCGCACCTTCAGGTTAGGACGCAGGGATTTCCAGGCGCAGTTCGCGCTCTTCAACTTGACCAACGGCAACGTCGTGCTCCAGGAAGTGCAGACGACGTCGCTCGTGAGCGGCCTCAGCCCGACGCTCGGTCAGCCACAGAACTTCCTCCAGGGGCGCATGATGCGCCTGGCGCTGATGGTGAACTTCTAGCGCTCGCGCACCAGTCATTCGACCAGCCGGCTGCTGCCTGTCTCCGCGCCCGGAGCGCAGGCAGCGGCCGGACGCTTGTATCCGGAAGCCACGCCGTACTACGTTTAGAGGACGTGCCCACCCTCCCGACTGCTAGACGGAAGCCGCCTACCCGCAAGACCACCTCGAAATCCCGCACAGCTCCGCACGCCAAGGCCAGCGCCGGTGCCCCGACGCGCGTCGAGATCATGAAGGCGGCTGCCGGGGCGTTCAAGCGCTTGGGCTATCACGGCGCCACGCTCGAGGAGATTGCGGCGGCGCTGAAGATGCAGAAGGGGAACCTCTATTACTACTTCCGCAGCAAGGAAGAGATTCTCTTCGCCTGTCATCAGTATTCGGTGGACCGCCTCATCGCGGTGCTGCATACCGTCGAAGCGGAGGCCCTGCCGCCCGAACGAGCACTGCGGCAGCTGATCGTGGCGTTCGTGCACACCATCGTCGATGACCTGCACGGGACGGCCCTCTTCCTCGATATCAAAGCGCTCGGCACGCGCCGCCTGAAGCTGGCGATCGCGCGGCGCGACGAGTTCGATCGCGGCGTGCGGCAGGTGATTCAGCAAGGTGTGGACTGGGGCGACTTCGACCCGACAGTCGACCCGAAACTGCTGTCGTTTGCCATGATGGGCGCCGTGAACTGGATTCCGCGCTGGTACTCTCCGGACGGCCCGTCGAACTCGCAGGAGATCGCCGATCGGTTCGCCGACTACCTCATCGCGGGGCTTCGGGCCCGCTAGCCGCTATAATTCTGGTAATGCCCCGCGTCATCCCGCTCACTCCCGCGCAGCCCCGCGTCCCGAAGCCCGACTGGCTGAAGGTGAAGGCCCCAGGCTCGCCGAGCTACCTGAAGCTCAAGGCAATCATGCGCGACCTCAACCTCCACACGGTGTGTGAGGAGGCGCGCTGCCCCAACATCGGCGAGTGCTGGGACCACGGCACCGCCACGTTCATGATCCTCGGCGACGTCTGCACGCGCGCCTGCTCCTACTGCGCGGTGGCGCACGGACGTCCAGCAGCCGTGGACAACGAGGAACCGGAGCGGGTGGCACACGCCATCCAGCAGCTCGGCCTGAACTACGTCGTCATCACCTCGGTGGACCGCGACGACCTGAAGGACGGCGGCGCGTCGATCTTCGCCGGCGTCATCACCGAGACGCGCAAGCGCCTTGGGAACAGCTGCCGCATCGAAGTGCTCATCCCCGACTTCAAGGGTGAAGAAGCGCCGCTGCGCACCGTGCTCGAGGCACGCCCCGACGTGCTGAACCACAACACCGAGACCGTGCCGCGCCTCTACCGCATGGCCCGCTCTGGCGGACGCTACTCGCGCACGCTGGAACTGCTCGGTCGCTCGCGGACGATGGCGCCGGACATCCCGACCAAGACCGGCCTCATGGTCGGCCTCGGCGAAGAGCGCGAGGAACTGCTGGCGGTGTTCAAGGACCTGCGCGACGTCGGCTGCCAGATCCTGACGGTCGGGCAGTATCTGCGGCCGACCCAGGACCATGCACCGATGACCCGCTACTACACGCCCGACGAGTTCCGCGAGCTGAAGCAGATCGCGCTCGACATGGGCTTCGTTCACGTCGAGTCCGGCCCGCTGGTGCGTAGCTCGTATCACGCACACGAAACCGCCGACGCCTACGCAGAAGCCGCGGCACAGGGGTAGGACACATGCGACAGTGGACGGGAACGGCGCTACTCCTCGCGGGTCTGCTTGCGGTGCCCGCGGCTGCTCGTGCGCAGGGGGCGCTCGTGCACGCCTCGGTCGGCGCGGCCGCCTCTGGTGGTGAGACGTCGCCGGCGTTCGGCGGCGGCATCAGTTGGCGCGTCAATCGCGCGCTCGGCTTCGGTGTCGAACTGAGCCACCTCGGTTCGCTCGGCTCGGATTCTCCGGCCTACTACTGCTGCTCGGACGAGCAGGAGGCGAGCGCCACGGTGTTCACCGGCAACGTGCGCATCGAAATCCCCACCACGTCGCCACGCGTCATCCCCTACGTCGTCGGCGGCGGCGGCGTGGCCAGCGTCACCCAGTCCGACCACGTCATCTATGCCGGCGTCGCGGACCGGCTCGGGCTCAGCCCGGTGCTCACCGGATTCGGTCTCAACACCGTGCCGGTGATGCCAGGGCCAGCCGAACTCGAGACGACCACGACGAGCATGGCGCTGACACTTGGCGGGGGCGCGTCGCTCAGACTCACCGAGCACGTCGCGATGGATGCCGACGCGCACGTGCTGCACCTCGCCACCGACCGGGCACGTAACATCGGCCGCTTCAGCCTCGGCGTCAGCTACCGCTTCTGAGCGCCTCGCGGCTATCGATGGTGTTCGGGGCCTTGCGACTCGGGCGTGAAGGTCCGCTGTTCGCGCGTGAACGGAATCGCGTGATGCGTCAGCACCTGCTCCATCCCTGGCAGATCCGCACACACCAGAGCATCGGCGGCAACCATCAGCGGCTGGTGGCTGTTGCCGATGTAGTAGGCCCAGCGCGCCGCCTGCACGGCTGACGCCGCCCGCGCCACCAGCACCGGTTCCTCGCGCTCGTGCACGATCACCACCAACTGCGGCTGCTCGAGCGTCAGGCAGTCCCCTTCACGCAATACCACGCCTGGCGACAGCGATGTCCCGAACTCCACGCCCCCTTCGGTGCGCAGGCGCGCCCGCGGCGTCATGCGGTCCTGCCAGCCGAGGGTAACGCGGTCGCGCGGATGTGCGAGCAGGCCGGCAGGCAACCGGTCGAGGGTGAACACGGCGTCGGCGATGGGAAGGCGTCGAAACAGCACGGCTGTGAGTTATGCCCCACGCTGGGCGAGATGTAAACAGGTACGGTTCTTGCTCATCTATATGGCGCGAGTCTTCAGGAGAGACCGCACAGATGAACTTCGACAGAGTAACCGAACGGATTCGCGCCGAGTTCAACGAGATGCCGGAGCTGATGCTCACGCCTGCGCAGGCATCGCGCTTCTTTGGTTTGGATCAGGAGATAACACAGTCGGTCATGGACCGCCTCCTCGGAGCCGCATTCTTGCGCAGGACGCGCGATGGCTCGCTGGTGAAAGCCACCCGGTAGCGGCAGTTGGCCTGCCGCCACCGGTGGGACTTTTCCGACACCGACCGGGAAAAGTCAGCGCTTCGGGCGGTAGACGTGCGTGGCGTGACCGAAGAACACCTCGGCCGATTCCATCATCGTCTCGGTCAGGGTCGGGTGCGGATGAATCGACAGTTTCAAATCCGTCGCGTTCGCACCCATCTCGATCGCCAGCACCCCTTCGGCAATCATCTCGCCCGCACCGGGTCCGACGATGCCGACACCGAGAATGCGCTCGGTGACCGGGTCGAAAATGAGCTTGGTCAAGCCGTCCGTCCGGTCGATCGCGACCGCGCGGCCGGACGCCCCCCACGGGAACTTGGCGACCACCACCTGACGGCCTTCCTTCTCGGCCTGTGCTTCCGTGAGCCCGGCCCACGCCAGTTCAGGGTCGGTAAAGACCACGGCCGGAATCGCCTTCGGCGTAAACGCCACGTTCTCGCCGGCGATCACTTCCACTGCGACGCGCCCTTCGTGCGAGGCCTTGTGCGCGAGCATCGGCTCGCCCACCACGTCGCCGATGGCGAAGATGGTCGGCTCGGCGGTGCGCAGCTGCTCGTCGACCTCGATGAAGCCCTTGTCGTTCACGACGACACGCGTCTTGTCGAGCCCGGGCATCGTGCGGCCGTTCGGCCGGCGGCCGACCGACACCAGCACGCGGTCGAACAGTTGTTCGCCGGCGCCGTCGCCTTCGAACGTCACC
>CALQBJ020000044.1 GCA_943328785.2 Bifidobacterium breve | reverse complement strand
GCGACCACGTCCATCACTTCCGCACGTTCGGACGCTTCCGGATGCCCGGGCGGGGTCATGTGCTCGGCAAACCGCTCGGAGGTGATGACGATGAGGCTCATAGGGAGAGTCTAGCAATTGCGAAATGCGAATGGCTGATTGCGAAATGCTGTCTCCAGATGTGCGTCACTGGCGACCGTCGGTCGGCGGAATGCGTCAGCCCCACTGCTCCAGCATCAGCGTCGTGCGGGCTTCGGCCGCGAACAGGGCGGCATCAAGACGCTGGCGACACTGCTCCACTTCGTCCTCGCTGGCGCGGCGCGGCACGTAGAACGGTTCGCCGACGCTGATCGCCACCCGCGCGAACGGCTTCGGCACCTGCGTCCGGTCCCAACTGCGCAGCGTCCAGAAGCGGTCGGCCTCGCAGTGGAACGGCAGCACCGGATGCCCGGACGCCTTGGCCAGCCACACCGCACCGGGCTGCGACACCCGCGCCGGTCCACGTGGACCGTCCACCGTGAAGCCGGCCGGACGGCCCGACGCCAGGTCGCGCGACATCTGCAGTAGTGCGCGCGGACCGCCGCGCGACGAGGAACCGCGCGACGTGCCGTAGCCGAAGCGCTCGATGATCCCGGCGATCCACTCGCCGTCGAAGTTCTCGCTGGTGATGACGACGATGCCGCGGCGACGGAAGTAGTAGGTGGCCGGCAGGATGCGGCCATGCCAGAACGCCAGGATCGGCTGGTGGCCAGCGGCGCGGATGGCGTCGAAGTGCTCGAACCCTTCAGTCTTCCAGCGCAGCGTGGCGCCGAGCGCGGCAATGGCGCGATAGCCCACCGTGGAGATGGCGGCCGCTTCGACACGCTTGCGGCGCGAATCGCGCCAGCTCTCAGTCGGCGTCGTCACGGCTGCGGCGATCGCTTCTGGAGGCGGCCGTTGACGAAGGTCATCAGGTCGACGAACTGCAGGTTGGCCTCGGGCGCGCTCGACTGCGCGCCCTTCAACATGATCGAGCAGAACGGGCAGGCGGTGACCACCGTGCCGGCGCCGGTGGCTCGCAACTGCTTGAAGCGGACGTCGGAGATGCGGGTGCCAGGCTCAGCGTCAGTGTCCTCGAACAGCAGGCCGCCGCCGGCGCCGCAGCAGTACGGGTTCTCGCGGTTCCGCTCCGGCTCCTTCACGTCTGCCCCGAAGCGCTCGAGCAGCGCCCGCGGCTCGTCGACCGTGCCGGCGTAGCGCCCCAGGTAGCACGGGTCGTGATACGTCACGGCCTCGCGCTCGTCGGCCGCCGCACCCAGGTCGGCCCGCGTCAGTTCCTCGATGAACACCGATGAGTGGACGATGTTCACGGTGTAACCGAACTTGCGGTAGTCCTGGCCAATCGTCTTCACGCAGTGCGGGCACGACGTCAGGATGGTCTTCGGCGACGCTGCCTTCAGGTCTTCGATGTTGGCGTGCGCCAGTTCCTGGAACCTGTACTCGTTGCCGGTCCGCTTCGCCGTGTCACCGGTGCAGCGTTCCTTCGAGAGCACACCGAACGACACGCCTTTGGCGCGCAGGATCTCGAACATCGAGCGCAGCGACTTCTGGAAGTCAGCCTCGAAGGCGCCGGCGCAGCCGAGCCACACGAGCACGTCGTGCTTCCGCGGATCGAAGATCTCGAGCGTGGCCGCATCGACAAACTTCTGGCGCTGGTCGTACGACAGCCCCCAGATGTTCGAGCGCCGCTCGAGGTTGTTGTACATCGCGCCCAGATACTCAGGGGCTTCGCCGTTCGACACGAGGCCGCGCCGCGCGCCAATGAGCAGCGGCAGGTGCTCGATGCCCACGGGGCACTGGTTCTCGCAGGCGCCGCAGGTGGTGCACTGCCACAGCACCTTCGCGCTGTAGAGGTCGACCAGCTTGGTCTCGCCCGGCTTGCCGAGGAGTCCGGCCTGCGTCTGGAGGATGATGGCCTTCGGGTTCAGTGCCTTCCCCGCCTCCCACGCCGGGCAGTTCACCTGGCAGCGTCCGCACTCGACGCAGGTCAACGCATCGAGCACGCTCTTGCTGCCCACATCCTTCAGCGTCTCGAGCCCGACCTGCTCCTTCTCGAAATCGAGGTTCGGCACGTTGCCGAGTTCAGGCGACTTCAGGAACACGGTGAACGGCGACAGCACCAGGTGGAAGTGCTTCGACGCGGGAATGAGCGCCAGGAAGGCGAGGATGACCACCGAGTGCAGCCACCAGTTGACGCGTCCCAGCGTCGAGGCCTCGTCAAGCCGCCAGGTGAGCAGGAACGTCACCATCAGCGTCGCGATGAACAGGCCGATCAGAATCGACTCTGCCGACACCTGCGTGCCGAGCGCGGCGGGGCGAACGATGCCGCGGCGAATCAGCAGGAAGACGATGCCGAACAGCACCGCCACCGCGAACGGCGTGAGCCCCGCCCGGTAAAACGCAAACGCGGCGGTGTGTGTCAGGTCGACGATGCCGAGCCCGGCGAGAAACTCAACGCCGGTGTAGCCGCCGAAGGCGATGAAGCCCCAGAACACGAACGCGTGGGCGACGCCGGCCCACGGACGGTCGACAATGGTGCGGCGCTGCGCGACGACGTCGGCGAGAAAGCGCGTGAGGCGCGCGCCGGTCTCATCGGTGGAGAAGGTGTTTGGCGCCGAGAGGATCAGCCGGACGCGCGTCGCCACCTGTGCCGCGAACGCACCGACAAACCCGAGCACGAGCAGCCAGAGCAGCAGCGTCTCCATCAGAGCCGCTCAGCTCTTGAGCGCGGCGATGAGCGCCGGCACCACCTCGAAAAGGTCGCCGACGATGCCGTAGTCGGCCACCTCGAAGATCGGCGCATCCGGGTCCTTGTTGATGGCGACAATGGTGCTCGAGCCCTTCATGCCGACCAGATGCTGGATGGCGCCGGAGATGCCGAGCGCGAGGTACAGCTTCGGCGCGACGGTCTGCCCCGAGCTGCCGACCTGGCGTTCCATCGGCAGCCAGCCGGCGTCGCAGATGGGACGCGACGCGGCGAGTTCGGCGCCGAGCGCGTCGGCGAGCTCCTTCGCCAGCGCGATGTTTGCCTGCGCCTTGATGCCGCGGCCCACCGAGACGATCCGTTCCGCCTGCGACAGGTCGACCGCCTGACGCGCCTCCTGGAACGGCGCCTCCGGCTTCTGGCGAATGGCGGTGGTGTCCACCGCCACGGCGAGCGCGCGCACCGGCGCCGCAGCCACGCCGCGAGCTGCCGCGTCTGGGCGATACGCGCCAACCTGGAAGGTAATGAGGTGCGGCGTCGGCCCTTGCGGCGCCACGTCGGCCGTCAGCTTCCCCTGGAACATCGGCCGAACGAACAGCGCACGGCCGCGGTCGGCCTTCACCGCGGTGACGTCGGTGATGATGGCGCGGTCGAGCCGCGCCGCGAGCTTCGGTGCGAAGTCGCGGGTCTGGTAGGTATGCGGCAGCACGATGATCGACGGCGCCAGCTCGGTGATGGCGGCGTGCAGCGCGGCGGTGTAGCCGTCAGCGGTATACGCCGCGAGGGCCGGGGAGGCCAGCGTCACGACCTCGGCCACGGCTGCCGTAGCCAGCTCATTCGCGACGTCGAACAGGGCGTCGCCGGGGATGGCGACGACGACGGGCAGGTGCGACGCGGCGGCAATCTGCTGGGCGCCGGCGATCGCCTCCCACGAGGCGCGATTCAGGCGTCCGTCGCGCTGCTCGGCAATGACGAGAATCATTGGCGTCTCCTCAAATCACGCGCGCGTCATCGCGCAGACGGGCGACCAGCGCCTTCGCGGCCTCGGCGGGGGTTCCGTCGATGAGCTGCGTCTTCTGCGACTTCGCCGGGACGTAGAGGCTGACGATCTGCTGGTGCGGCGTCACGGGTGCGGAAGGCGCGGAGGTGCAAATCTCCTTCTTCTTCGCCGCCATGATCCCCTTGAGCGTCGCGTAGCGCAGTTGGTTGATGCCGCTCTGGATGGTGAGCACGGCTGGCGTTGGCAGCGTCACCCACTGGAACCAGCCGCCTTCGAGCTCGCGCTTCACGCGCAACTGGCCCGGCCCCGAGCCTGTCGAGGGGGCCTGCACTTCCATGACGATCGTGGCGTGGCTGAAGCCGAGCGTCTCGGCGAGGATGACGCCGGTCTGGGCAAAACCCTGGTCGTCGGACTGCAACCCGGTGAGCACCAGGTCGAACGCTTCGTCCTTCATCGCCCCGGCAAGGGCGCCGGCCACGACGAACGCGTCACACGATGCCAGCCCATCGTCCTGCACGTGGAGGGCGCGGTCGGCACCGCGGGCGAGCGCCTCGCGCAGCACCTGCGCCACACGCGCAGGTCCGGCGGAACAGACGACCACCTCGCCGCCGAGCCTCTCCTTCAGACGCAGCGCTTCCTCGAGCGCGTAGGCGTCCGGTTCGTTCATCTCGTAGGTGGCGTCCTGCTCACGGATCCAGGTGCGGTCGTCCGTGAGCTTCGGCTGCCAGTCGCGGGTCGGAACCTGCTTGATGCAGACAGCGATCTTCATTGCTGATCTCTAATTGCGAAACGCGAATTGAAAGACCCAATGTCCAGCCAGCGATCGGTGGTGGCACCGCGCGGCCAGTGCATGTCCAATCAGCCCTCAGCAATCGCCGATCAGCAATGACTATTCGTCGTACTTCTTGAACAGCAGGGATGCGTTCGTGCCGCCGAAGCCGAACGAGTTCGACAGCGCGTAGCGAATGGGCATCGGACGCGCGACGTGCGGCACGTAGTCGAGGTCGCACTCCTCGTCCTTGTTCTCGAGGTTGATCGTGGGCGGCGCCACCTGGTGGAACACCGAGAGGGCGGTGATGCCGGCCTCAAGCCCGCCGGCGCCGCCAAGCAGATGCCCGGTCATCGACTTGGTCGACGACACGGCCAACTTCCTGGCATGGTCGCCGAAGCAGCGTTTGATGGCGAGCGTCTCGAGCTTGTCATTGAACGGCGTCGAGGTACCGTGCGCGTTGATGTAGTCGACTTCGTCGGGGCGGATGCCGGCCTTGCGAACCGCCATCGCCATCGCCCGGCGGCCGCCATCGCCGTCTTCGGACGGCGCCGTGATGTGGAAGGCATCGCCGGAGAGGCCGTAGCCGACGATCTCGGCATAGATTGGTGCGCCGCGACGCCGAGCGTGCTCGAGTTCCTCGAGGACGACGACGCCCGCACCTTCACCGATGATGAAGCCGTCGCGCTCCTTGTCGAACGGGCGGCAGGCGCTGCCCGGATCGTCGTTGCGCGTGGAGAGCGCCCGCAGCGCGGCGAACCCGCCGACGCTCATCGGCGTGATGGCCGCTTCCGAGCCGCCGGCGATCATCGCGAGCGCGTCGCCGCGCCGGATGATCTCGAACGACTCGCCGACCGCGTGGGCGGACGCGGTGCAGGCGGTGCAGGTGGCCAGGTTCGGGCCCTTGGCCCCGAACCGGATCGACACCTGCCCCGCGGCCAGGTTGATGATGGCCGAGGGAATGAAGAAGGGCGACATCTTGCGAGGTCCACCCTCGAGCAGGGCAATATGCTCCCGCTCAATCGTGCTGAAGCCGCCGATCCCCGAGCCGATGAACGCACCAACTTCCTCGGCGTTCTGGTCAGTGATCTGCAACTTCGCATCGTCCATCGCGAACTGCGATGCCGCGATGGCGAACTGGATGAAGAGGTCCATCTTCTTGACCTCTTTTTTCTCGACCCAGTTGAGCGGGTCGAAGCCCTGGACCTCCGCGGCAATTTGCGCCGCGTAGCCCGTGACGTCGAACTTGGTAATTCGCGACACACCGGACTTGCCCGCCAGCAGGTTCTTCCAGTTGGCGTCGGTCCCGATGCCGAGCGACGACACCAGGCCAATGCCCGTGACCACGACTCGCCGATTACTCACGATTCTCCTATGAGGTGCAGTTGCCGTTGACGCGCAGGCGAGTGCCTGCGGGACGACTACTTCTTCTTGCTGTGCGACTCGATGTACTCGACGGCTTCCTTCACGCGGGTGATCTTCTCCGCGTCTTCATCCGGAATCTCGATCCCGAACTCTTCCTCGAATGCCATCACCAGTTCGACCGTGTCGAGCGAGTCCGCGCCCAGATCGTCGACGAACGACGCATCCGGAGTCACTTCTTCTTCGTCCACACCCAACTGCTCAACGATGATGCTCTTAATCTTATCGGCGACCGCCATTCAATTCCTCCTGTCGAAACCACACGTCACTTGGCCATCTGGCCAGTTGTTCACACGCTGAACTACATGTACATGCCGCCGTTGACGGCAAGAACCTGTCCTGTAATATACGCTGCCTCGTCCGATGCAAGGAAGCAGGCAGCCGACGCGATGTCGTCGACGCTGCCGAGACGCCCGAGCGGAATCTGCGTGCTCCAGTCGACCTGCGCCTTCGCGCTGATCGCCCGCGTCATGTCGGTGTCGATCATGCCAGGCGCGATCACGTTGGCCGTGATGCCGCGCGACGCGACTTCCCGCGCCAGCGCCTTCACGAAGCCGATCAACCCGGCCTTCGACGCGGCGTAGTTCGTCTGCCCGGCATTTCCCATCTGGCCCACCACCGAACTGACGGCGATGATGCGGCCGCCGCGCTGCTTCAGCATCGGTCGCATGGCGGCCTGCGTCAGCGTGAACGTGGCGGTGAGATTCGTGGCGATGACGGCGTCCCAGTCCTCGCGCTTCATGCGCATCAGGAGCTGGTCGCGGGTGATGCCGGCGTTGCTGATGAGAATGTCGAGGCGCCCGTGCTTCGCGACGATGGACGCGGGGAGCGCCTCGAGGGCGGCAGCGTCGGTCACGTCGACCGACACCGCCTCGGCGCGCCCGCCGGCCTCGGTGATCGCAGCCACGGTGGCGGCGGCGTTGTCGCCGCGGGCAGCGGCCAGGACGACGGCGCCCTGCTTCGCGAGGTTCAGCGCCATCGCGCGGCCGATGCCGCGGGATGCGCCGGTAATGAGGGCAACCTTACCGGTGAGTTCGAACATGTCAGGACCGCAAAGCCTCGAGTCCGGCCAGGTCGTCGGGCGTGCCGAAGCTCGCCACGGTTGCCTCGCGATGAATCTTGCGCACGAGCCCGCTCAGCACGGTGCCGGGCCCAACCTCAACATACGTGGTGACGCCTTCCGACGCAAGACGACGCACCACGTCTTCCCAGCGCACCGGGGACGACACCTGCGCCACCAGCGCCTCGATGGCCTCGGCGGCCGTACGCTTGGGTTCCGCGTCGACGTTAGCCACGATCGGCACGCGCGGGTCGGCCGTTCGGAGCGCGCGCAGTTCGGGCGCCAGACGCGCTTCCGCCGGCTTCATCAGCGCGCAGTGGAAGGGGGCGCTCACCGACAGCGGAATGACCCGCTTCGCGCCCAGCGCCTTCGCACGTTCGCCGGCACGGGCCACCGCGGCCGTAGACCCCGCAATCACCACCTGACCGGCACCGTTCATGTTCGCCGGGCTGACGATGTCGCCCTGCGCGGCCTCTGCGCACGCCTGCGCCACCAGCACGGCGTCGAGCCCGAGGACTGCCGCCATGGCGCCGGTGCCCACCGGCACCGCCTCCTGCATGTAGCGACCGCGGCGGCGCACGATGCGCAGCGCATCGCCGAAGTCGAACGTGCCGGCGGCGACGTTGGCGGAATACTCGCCGAGACTGTGCCCGGCGACGAACGAGGGTTGGAGTCCGAGCGAGGCGGCCAGACGATAGGCCGCCACACTGACCGCCAGGATGGCCGGCTGCGTGTTCTCGGTCAGCGTGAGCTGGTCCTCGGGCCCCTCGAAGCAGAGGCGGCTGAGCGATTCGCCGAGGGCGGCGTCGGCCTCCTCGAACGTCTCACGGCAGATGGGATGGGCGGCGGCCAACGCCTTGCCCATGCCGACCTTCTGCGAACCCTGTCCTGGAAAGATGAATGCGATCACTGGTGTGGTACCGCGACGACGGCGATCTCGCGCTCGACGCGCTGAATGAACTGCCCCGAGGCAAACCGGTATGCCATCGCGACTGCGTTGCGCACGGCCTTCGCGCTCGACCGTCCGTGTCCGACAATGGTAATGCCCGCCACTCCGAGGAGCGGCGCGCCCCCGTACTCTGAGTAGTCGACACGGCGCTTGAAATGCCGCATCGCCCGTTGCGTGAGGAGCGACCCCACGCGCATCGTAATCGTGCTGGAGAGTTCCTCCCGCAGCAGGCTCTCGATGGTCTCCACCAGTCCCTCGCTGATCTTCAGCGCGACGTTCCCGGTGAACCCGTCACAGACAATCACGTCGGCGTCGCCGCTGTAGACGTCGCGCGCCTCGATGTTGCCGATGAAATTGACGGCCGTACCGCCCGTCAGCAGGCGGTGCGCCTCCCGCGTCAGGTCGTTGCCCTTGGTGGCTTCCTCGCCGATGGACAGCAGGCCCACCCGCGGTTCGTCCATGCCGAGAGCGACGCGCGCATAGACGCTGCCCATCACCGCGAACTGCAGCAGGTGTGCGGGACGGCACTCCACGCTGGCCCCGACGTCGAGCAGGATCGCCGGGCCACCCTTCGTCGGGATGGTGGCGGCCAGCGCGGGACGATCCACGCCGGCAATCATGCCGAATGATCCGTGCGCGGCCATCACCGTAGCACCGGTGTGCCCAGCGCTGAAGAGCGCGGCGGCCTCACCACGAGCCACGAGATCGGCTGCAACCTTGATGGAGGCGTTCGGCTTGCGCCGGAGGGCTGCGGAGGGTGACTCGACCATGTCGATCACCGCTCCGGCTTCCACGAAGCGCACCTTCGACGCCTCGATCCCAATGGCGTGCCGTTCGACCTGCGCTTCGAGTCGCGAAACCGGTCCGACGAGCACAACCCCGAGATCGAGATGGCGAGCGGCTGCCAAGGCACCGTCGACGACGAGCCCCGGCGCCGTGTCGCCACCCATGGCGTCAACGGCGATCCAGATCATCGGGCAGGAAGTCTACTCCTCGGGAACGGCTCGCGCCTGACGGCCGCGGTAGTAGCCGCACTTGCCGCAGATGCGATGGGGCGCCTTCGGCTCGTGGCACTGGGGGCATTCGCTGAGGCCGGTAGCCGTGAGGGCATCGTGCGTGCGGCGCTTCGCCGTGCGCGTCTTGGAGTGTCGTCGCTTTGGATTAGGCATCGTCTTAGGATTCTTTCTTCAGAGCCCGAAGCGCCGCGAGGCGCGGGTCTTCCCACTGGGTATTGCAGTCGCACGTCGCCTTGTTCAGGTTCGTCCCGCAGTTGGAGCAGAGCCCCTTGCAGTCGTCCTTACAGAGCGGCTTCATCGGCAGCGACAGGTAGAACTGCTCGCCCATCAACTGCCCCAGGTCGATCTCGTCGTTCTCGTAGAACGCCGCGTCCAGGTCGCCGGCCTCCACTTCCCGCTCGCTCGGCCCCTGGTGGGGGACAAGCGGCTGGTAATGGAGGTCGAACGCCGCGTCCACGTCGATCGTGAAGGGCTCGAGGCACCGACTGCACGGCATCCCGAGCGTGGTCTTCACACGTCCGACAAGGTGGAACCTGTCCTTGTCCTTGTGGATGTCGAAGACCAAGGAGACGGGCGTCACGACCGTGTACGCATCCTCCCCGGACCCGATCGCCTCGGGCTGGTAGACCTGCTCGAAGTGTTCCTCGGCGGTCCGGATCTTCGCGAGATTCAGCGAGAGCATGAACTACTCAATATAACATCCGCGGCTCGAATTGTGACCACTTGGGCAGATGACTTTTCAGCGGCCAGCCAAGCGCAGTCAGTCGATGGCCCAGGGCTTGGGAATGTAGAGTTGCTCGAACAGGCGGACCGCGTAGCGGTCGGTCATGCCGGCAATGAAATCGCGGGTCGCGGCATCGAGCCCCTCGTGCTCGATGGTCCTGGCATCGAGAAACTCGGACGGACGCTCGCGCACCTTTTCCCACAGCCCCGAGAGAATGTCGGAGGCCTTCCTGAACTCAGCCGTGGCCACGCTGTTCTCGTAGACCGCCTCGAACAGGAAGCCGCGCACCGCCAGCAGCGCCTCGAGGACGGGGGCGCTCATGCGGATCTCGGACAGGCCGTCCGCCAGCGACTCGGTCACGACGTCTTTCACCAGTGTGCTGATACGTGCAGACGAGGTGGTGCCGAGCACGGCAATCGGTCCGGCCGGCAGGTCGTTCGCGCTCAGGATTTCGGCCCGAATGGCGTCGTCGATGTCGTGGTTGACGTAGGCAATGAGGTCGGCGACCCGCATGATCTGCCCTTCGATGGTGTTCGACCGCAACTCGGGCGACATGCCGACCGGAGAGCCGGACTTCCCCTTCGAGTGCTTGGCGATGCCGTCGCGCACCTCCCAGCTCAGGTTCAGCCCCTGGCCATTATTCTCGAGCTGGTCGACGACGCGCAGGCTCTGTTCGTAGTGGTTGAACCCGTTCGGCATCAGCCCGTCGATCACGCGTTCGCCGGCATGACCGAACGGCGGATGTCCGAGGTCGTGCCCGAGCGCGATCGCCTCGGTGAGCTCCTCGTGCAACCGCAGCACCTTGGCGATGGTGCGCGCAATCTGCGACACCTCCAGCGTGTGGGTGAGGCGCGTGCGGTAGTGGTCGCCCGTCGGGGCGAAGAAGACCTGCGTCTTGTGCTTCAACCGGCGGAAGGCCTTGCAGTGAATGACGCGATCGCGATCGCGCTGGAACGCCGGCCGCACATCGTCTTCCGGTTCGGGCCGCAGGCGCCCTCTCGAATCGGCGGACTTCGCCGCCTGGGGCGCGAGAATCTCGCGCTCGCGTTGCTCGAGCTGCTCCCGAATAGTCATCCGCCGATAATCTCACGAAGGAAGCTGGTGCCGTGCGGCAACGGGCTGAGCCCGAAATTGTCGGTCAGCGTCTGCCCAAGGTCGGCAAACGTCCGCCGCGTCCCCAGATCGACGCGTCTGGCGACGCGCGCCCCGGTGGCCAGCACCGGCACGTACTCGCGGGCGTGGTCGGTGCTCGGGGTCGTTGGGTCGTTGCCGTGGTCGGCGGTCACGACCAGCAGGTCGTCTGGCCGCAGGCGCGGCAGCAGGTCGGCCAGGCGGGCGTCGAACCGTTCGAGATTCGCCGCGTAGCCAGCCGGATCGTTGCGGTGCCCGTACAGCGTGTCGAAGTCGACCAGGTTCGCGAAGATGAATCCGGCCGGCGTCTTCCCGAGTTCGGCCACCAGGTGGTCCATGCCGTCGTCGTCGTTGGCGGTGTGCAGCGCTCGCCCGATGCCCTTGCCGGCGAACAGGTCCTGGATCTTGCCGACGGCCACGACCGGAATGCCTGCCGCGGTCGCACGGTCGAGGAAGGTGACGCCAGACGGCGGCAGCGCGTAGTCGTGGCGGTTCGCGGTGCGTGTGAAGGCGCCAGGCTGCCCAACGAAGGGGCGCGCGATCACCCGCCCCACGCCCAGCCCCTCGCCAACTAGCCTGTAGGCGATCTGGCACGCGCGATACAACTCAGGAACAGAGACGACGTCTTCGTGCGCGGCGATCTGGAAGACGCTGTCGGCGGAGGTGTAGACGATCAGATCGCCCGTGCGCATGTGCGCGGGGCCGAGGTCAGTCAGGATGGCCGTACCAGAGGCAGCGACGTTGCCGAGGACGCCACGGCCGGTGAGCCGCGAGAACTCCGCGATGATGTCTGGCGCGAAGCCGTGCGGGAACACCGGGAACGGCTGTTCGAGCACGATCCCCATCATCTCCCAGTGGCCGGTCACCGAATCCTTGCCGGCAGACGCTTCGGCCATGCGGCCGTACGCACCGGCCTGCGTCGCGTCTGCGGCACTGCCGTCGATCGTGGCCACCAGGCCGAGGCCGAGCGATCGCAGCGTCGGGAGTGCCAGCGGCGTCACCCGGTGGATGTTGCCGAGGGTGTCGCTGCCCTCATCGCCATAGACGGACGCATCCGGCAGTTCGCCGATGCCGACGCTGTCGAGGACGATGACGATAACGCGGGGGAATGTGTGTGACACGGTGCCAACGCCTGCTTCAGCCGGCGGTTCCGAGGCGCTCGGCCACGAGCAGGCCGACCGCGGCGATGGTCGCCGGAGACTCGCCAGGGCCTTCGAACCATTGTAGATCAGGCTCCTTCTTGAACCAGGTCGCCTGCCGCTTCGCGTAGTGGCGGTTCTCGCACGCAATCAGCTCGCGTGTCGCGGCTTCGTCACGCACGCCGTGCAGGTACTCCATGGCCTGACGATAGACGAGCCCGCCGAAGGGGCGCGCCGTCTCCGGGATGCCAGCGGCGAGCAGGCCGCGAATCTCGTCCATCAGCCCGCGCTCGAACTGCAGACCGACGCGACGCGCGGTCCGCTCCGCCGTGAGGGGCGACGGGATGCGCAGCCCGATCGCCAGCACCGGCATCCCCGCGATCGGCGACACGGTGTCGGCGAAGTGCTGCGTCAGCGGCGCGCCGGTGAGGAAGAACACCTCGAGCGCACGCACCATCCGCTTCCGGTCGCCCGGCAGGATCCGTTCGGCCGACGGCGGATCGACCCGCTTTACCATGCGGTGCAGGAACGGCAGGCCGCGACGCCCGGCGATCGCCTCGAGCCGCGCGCGCAGTGCCTCGTCGGCAGGTGGTCCCGGGAACAGGCCACGTGTCAGCGCACGGTAGTAGAGCCCCGTGCCGCCCACAATGATCGGCAGGCGGCCGCGTGCCTGGATCTCGCGGATGGTCCGCGCCGCATCGCGCGCGAACTGCGCCGCGGTGTAGACCTCGGTCGGATCGGCGATGTCGATGAGGTGATGCGGAATACCGCGGCGTTCGTCGAGCGACACCTTGTCGGTGCCGATGTCGAAGCCGCGGTAGACCGCGGTCGAGTCGCAGTTGATGATCTCGCCGCCGACGCGCTCGGCCAGCGCAAGCGCGAGCGCGCTCTTGCCACTCGCGGTGGGACCGAGAATCGCGACAACCAGCGGTTCAGGCACTGAGGCGATAGAGGACGAAGATCACGAACAGGATGCCGAGCAGCACGAGGCCGATCTGCTGGGACCGGTTCACTGCGGTTCTTCGTTATAGAAAAAGGTGACGGTGAAGAACGCCTTCTCGGACGGATACTCCGGCGGCAGCGCCGTGGTCGGATTCGAGGATGCCAGCGCGCCGTAGGCGGCGTTGTTGAAGGCCGATACCGGCGAGGCACCCACCACCTGCAGGTCGGTAATCGTCCCGTCCTTGTGCACGTTGAAGGTGACGACGACGTGCCCCTTCATCGACATCGCGGCGTACGGGATCAGCCAGTTGCGTTTCACCTGCGCCACGAAGCGGCGAATCCACGGGCCGAACTCGACACCCTTGGTATCGAACTGAATGGCCGGACCAAAGGCGCCGCCGCCCTGGGCGTTCTCGAACTGGTCGCGCTGCACGTAGCGCTGCAGGTTGTGCAGGGCATCACCCAGCGATCCACCTGGCGTCGCCGAGCGCCCCAGCGCACCGGTGCGCGGCGCGGGTTGCTGCGTCGACGGCAACTGCAGGCTCGACTGCCCGTCTGGCAACCGCATCTGGTTCGGGTCTGGCGGCGGAGCGTCTGGCGGCGGAGGAGCGGGCGTCTGCTGCCCCGCCAGCGGGTCGGGCGACGGCCCCTGACCGCGGGCCATCTGCTCCTGCGCCCGTTCGACACGCTCGCGCGTATTACCCTGCGAGAACGGCAGTGGGTTCTGCGGCTGCGGCGCAGACTTCGGCGACTTCGCCTGCCGGTCGACGTCCGACAACTCGGCCCGTTCCGGTGGCCGCGCCGCCTTCATGTCGATCCTGGGCTGCACGAAGACGAAGCGCGGGTTCTGACGCGCCTCCTGCCGGGCCTGCTCCAGTTTCTCTTCCTGCTGGCGGGCAATCTCCGGATCGACGGCGAACCACTGCGGCGCGCGGACCGCGGCGATGACGAACAGCAGGTGGACGATGATCGACAGCAGTACCCCTTCACGCCAGGACATGACGCTGCCGACGGGCGAAATGTCCGGATGGGTTTCGTCGATCTCGAAGTACATCAGTAAGTTCCGGCAGTATAGCAGCGGGCGTCAGACCGCGCGTGAAGGGTACGCGTGCCGCCGCTTACCGTCGCTGGGCTGTATAGAGATAGACGATGCCGAAGGTGAGCGGGACTGCCGTAATGTCGCCAAAACCGCTCTGTCGCAGAATTGTCACGAACTCGCCGGGCGTTGCGAAGGCGCCCACTGACGCCGGCAGGTAGCCGTATGCGGCGTTGTGCTTCGAAATGAGCGTGCCGATGCGCGGCAGCACCTGATTGAAATAGAACAGATACGCGGCGCGCACGCCGGGCGTCGTCGGGATGGCGAACTCGAGCACCGCCACCCGTCCACCCGGAGCCAGCACGCGGAACATCTCGTTGCACGCCTGCTGCGTGTTCTGGACGTTGCGGATGCCGAAGGCGACGGTCACCGCGTTCACCGAGCCGCTGGCGGCCGGAATGTTGGCGGCGTCGCCGCGCACCAGCGTGAGCCGCGGCGTCAGTTCCCGCGCGCGCGACTTCTGCAGGCCGACGCGCAGCATCTCGCCGGCGAAGTCGACACCGACCACGCGCGCGGCGCCTGGCGACGCATCGAGCGCCGCAATGGCCAGGTCGGCGGTGCCGGTGCACAGATCGAGCACCCGCTCGCGTCCGCTGAGTTGCAACGACCGGATGGCGAATTTACGCCAGCGTTGATCAATCCCGGCGCTGAGCAGGCGGTTGAGGAAGTCGTAGTTCCCGGCGATCGCATTGAACATGCCGGCAATCTTGTCCGGCGACTTGTTGAGGTCGGTCACGGCGTGGGCACCTGTGGCACCTGGCCGGTCCACATCGGATAGAGGTCGTGTTCGAAGCCAAGGGCCGACAGGATCTTCCCGGCCATGAAGTCGGCCAGGTGGTCCAGCGTCTGCGGCATCTGGTAGAACGCCGGCATCGCCGGCAGCATGATGGCGCCGGCCTCGGCGCAGAGCACCATGTTGCGCAGCTGCATGAGGCTCATCGGCGTCTCGCGCGGCACGATCACCAGCGGCCGCCGCTCCTTCAGCATCACGTCAGCGGCGCGCTCGACGAGGTTGCGCGACAGGCCGTGCGCGACGGCCGCCAGCGTCTTCATCGAGCACGGCACGATCGCCATGCCGCGACACCCGTGGCTGCCGCTGGCGATGGTGGCGCCCAGATCCTTGTTGCTGTGGATCTTCATCGTGCCGGCTTCCACCTGCGGGCCGTACTTCCCCACCAGGAACGGCATGAGGCGATCGAGCGACGCCTTCTCGCCGAGTTCGTCGTGCAGCAGGCGACGGCCGTAGTCCGAGATCACCAACTCGACGTGCTGGCCCCGCTCGAGCAGCGCCGCCAGCGTACGTGTGGCGTAGAGGGCGCCGCTCGCGCCGGTGATGGCAATGGCGATGGTCGATGCGCGTTCAGCGCCCATAGATGGATACCGCAAGAACCAGGAGATACAGGATGCCGACGTAGCCGTTCATATCGAACGCCTTCTTGACCTGCGACAGGTCGTCGGCACTGACCAGCGACTGCTCGTAGACGAGCAGCGCGCCGACCAGCGCCACGCCGGCGAAATAGAACCACGGCAGCGGTGTGACCCACGCCAGTGCGACGAAGCACACCAGCGTGATGACATGCATGCCGCGTGAAATCAGCAGCGACGCGGGGATACCGAAGCGCACGGGGATCGACCGCAGTCCGAGCCGCCGGTCGACCTCGAGATCCTGGCACGCATAGAGCACATCGAAGCCGCCGACCCAGGTGCCGATCGCCGCCGCCAGCAGCCACGGCTCCCAGCCGCCGCGCCCACCAACCGCGAGCCAGCCGCCCACCGGCGCCACCGCCATCGCCAGCCCGAGAAACAGCTGCGTGTACGACGTGAAGCGCTTCGCGAGCGAATACCAGAAGACGATGCCGAGGGCGACCGGCGATAGCGCCAGGCAGATCGGGTTCAGGCGCCACGCCGCGACGACGAATAGCGCGCTGGAGCCGACCACGAACACGGTGGCTTCGACGCGGCTCATGGCGCCGCGCGGAATCTCGCGATTGGCGGTGCGCGGGTTCTCCGCATCGAAGCGCGCATCGACCAGCCGGTTGAACCCCATCGCCGACGAGCGCGCGGCAACCATCGCCACGAGAATCCAGCCGACCACCGGCCAGGTGATCGGCGTGTGCCTCGACGCGAGCAGCGCCCCGGCCAGCGCGAACGGCAGCGCGAACACGGAGTGGCTGAAGCGGACGAACGACAGATAGGTGCGGAGGCGCGCGATCATCTCAGGGGTGCGGCCGGCTCGTCGCCGACCCAGGACAGTTGTCCGGCGTCGATGCCGGACACTAGATATTCTTCCACATCGGTCACGCCCGCCGGCACGGTGACCGCGAGGAGGCGCGCCTGCTTGCCAGACTCGATCGACCCGTAGTCCGTCTCGAACCCGAGCGCACGGGCGCCTGCCAGCGTCGCGCTCTCGATAAGACGCGACGCGGGAACCTCTGGTGCCAGCGCCCGCAGCGCCGCCAGTTCCGCAAAGAGATTCAGGTCGGGCGTGCTCGCCAGGCTGTCGGTGCCCACCGCCACCGGCACCCCCGCGGCATAGAACGACGCCACCGGCGGATTCCCGGCTCCGGTGTAGGCGTTGCTGCGCGGACAGGTCACCAGCGTGGTGCCACGCGCCGCCAGTCGCGCAAGGTCGTCCGGCGTCATCTGCACGCCGTGCACGGCAAGCACGCGGCTGTCGAGGAAGCCGGCATCATCGAGATACCGCACCGGACTGACGCCCGGCGCGACGAACGCCGGGTCCCACGATCCGACCTGCTCGAGGAACTCGCGCCATGGCCCGCCCCCATGCAGGAGGAACTCACTCTCCTCGCGCGACTCGGCGAGGTGCACGCTGCACGGCACGAACGGGCGCCGGTCGACCGCGCTGCGGATAGCGCGGAACACGAGTGGTGCCACGGAGTACGGCGCGTGCGCCGCAAGGCTCGGCCTGATGCGCGGCGACACGGGCAGTGCATCGATCTGCTGGCACGCCTGGTCGACCAGTCCGTAGGGGTCGGCGGTGTTGAAGCGGATCAGTTCGTTGAACAGGACGCCGGCCAGCGGACTCTCGAGCAGCGGGCCGTGTGTCACCAGCGTGTTGCTGATGTCGCCAACGACCGCCGTGCCGGTCCGCACGGCTTCATCGATGCCGGCGCGCACACCGTCGAGAATTTCGGCGGCGAGCGGGTCGGGCCGCTGGCGGCGGGCCGCCATCACGCCGCGGACCCACGCGACGAAGGCGTCGGCCGCAGGCACCTGCGCGCGCAGGTACGAGAGTTCGAGGTGGGTGTGCGCGTTGACAAGCCCCGGGAGCACGGCGACGTCGCCCAGGTCGAGTTCCGCCGTCGACGGGTCGTGATCACGTCCGGTGGCGACAATCCGCCCGCGCTCGACCGCCACCCACCCGTCGCGAATGGGGCGGCCGGCGACGGGCACGACCCAGGCCGCGCGGTACCTCGTCACGATGGGACGACGCGAAGCTGCTTGCCGGCGCGGCTGCGCGCCGGGTAGTTCATGAGTTCGGCCGGCACACTGTCGTCGCCGTCCTCGCGCGCGATGGCCAGTTCGAGCATGCGCGGCACCTCGCGCTCGCGGAAGATCGGCTCGCCCAGCACGTCGTAGTGCATATTGCGCCGCTTCGCCGAGAAGCCGGCGTCCTCGATGTTACGGACGATCTCGACTTCGTCCATGCAGTAACTGGCGCCGGCCGCACGCACGACGTTCTCCTCGATCATCACGCTGCCCATGTCGTTCGCGCCGTACGCGAGACTGAGCTGCCCCACTTTGCCGCCCTGGGTGACCCACGACGCCTGCAGGCTCGGGAAGTTGTCGAGGACAATGCGCGACACTGCGAGGGTGCGCAGATACTCGATGCCGGTCGCCTCGTTCCCCTGCAGTTCGGTGTGCTCGGGCTGGTAACTCCACGCGATGAAGGCGGTGAAGCCGCCGGTCTCGTCCTGCAGTTCGCGCAGCCGCATCAGGTGCTCGAGCCGTTCCTCGTCGGTCTCCACGGTGCCGTACATCATGGTCGCCGTGGTGCGCAGCCCCTTTTTGTGGGCGTGGCGCATCACGTCGAGCCATTCGTCGGCGGTGGCCTTGCCGTAGCAGTGCAGCAGCTTGCGCACCCGGTCGACGAGAATTTCTGCGCCGCCGCCAGGCACGCTGTCCATGCCGGCTGCCATCAGGCGGTCAAGCACGTCAGGCACGGTCTGCTGCGAGAGACGCGAAAGGTGAATCACCTCGGGTGGCGACAGCGCGTGCAGGCGGAACGTCGGATAGCGCTTCTTGATTTCGCGGAAGAGATCTTCGTACCACTCGAGCGGCAGGTCGGGGTTGTGACCGCCCTGCAGGAGCAACTGCACGCCACCGACGGCGATGGTCTCCTCGATCTTGCGGAACAGCTCGTCGAAGCCGAGCACGTAGCCTTCGGGCGAGCCGACGGGGCGATAGAAGGCGCAGAACGCACAACGGGCGACGCACACGTTCGTGTAGTTCACGTTGCGGTCGATGATGTAGGTGACGTGGCCTTCGGGGTGCTTGCGTGCTCGAATCTCGTCGGCGAGCTGCCCGAGCAACGGTGTCGGCGCCTCGCGGTACAGCCGGAGCGCCTCGGCGGCGTCCACGCGACCACCACTACGGACCTTGTCGGCAATCTGCTCAATCGTCATCGCATCAACCGTGGACACTGGCCGTCCAGCCTCAGCTCGGGTTCTCGAAATACGTGGGCGCGACCACGCGGGCAATGGCGCCCGCTTCGGCCGCGTAGTGGTAGAACCGCTCGAGAGCGGCGCGCTCGTCGCCGCCGAGGTCGTACTTGATATTATCCCGCAGGTACCGCTCGGCCACGTCCTGCCGGGCCGGGTCGCCCGGGTAGTACGACTCGGCAATTTCGCGACGCAGCGTGAGCGACCGGTCGCGGGTCTCGACGAGCGTCCGCACATCGTCCGGTCCGAGCGCATCGCTGCGGCCAGCCCAGAACGCATAGACGAACGGCAGCCCGGTCGTCGTCAGCCACAGTTCGCCGAGGTCGATCTTTTCGACCTGCACCGTCCTGACGTTCGCGCCCTCCCCCACCTGCATCGGGCCCGGGTTCAGGAAGAGCGCCTTGTCGCCGATCACCAGCGCTGCGTCCGCCTCGGCCAGCATCTCGTGGAGTTCAGGCGCGTGCGTGGCGAAGACCGGTTCGATGCCGAAGACCCGCGCACACATCACCCGCGTCAGCGCCACCGAGGTGCGCGAGCTGGTGTCGAGCGCGATGGAGCGCACGTCCTTCATGTCGCGCGTGGTAAAGATTGCCACCGACGCCACGGTACCGCGCGACGTGATCGCCACGTTGGGGACGATCCGGTAGTTGCCCGCACCGCGAGGTCCGCGCTGGAACTCGATCGAGGGGATCAGGCCCAGGTCGGTGTCGCCTGCGTGCAGCAACTCCGCGCAGCGTGCCGGCAGGTCGAACCGCACGTCGAAGCGTGGGTGCTGCTCGAGGCCATAGACCAGGGGCCGCGCGTTGAGATACTCGACCGCCCCGATGCGCAGCGGCGGCATCAGCGCACGTCGAAGCGGCCGTCGCGCTCGACCGCCTCGAGGGCCGCCGCGCGGATGTTGCGGCGGATTTCCTCGAGCGGCGCCCGGCGCCGGCCTTCCTCGGCCTCGTCGAGCGGCGACACGGCGTCGAGGTCGTCGGCGCCGACGGTGAGGGCCACCTGCGCCATCTTCGGCCCGTAGAGCGCCCAGTCGACCTGGATGGACGGAATGTTGTCGATGAACAGGCGCGCCAGCGCCACGCGGCGCACGTCGTCGTAACCGGTCGTCGGCACGGCCGGGTTGGTGGAGCGCGGCAACGGGGCGAACGCCTTGATGACCCCGACGTCGTGCTGCAGCGCGGCAATCTGCCGGTAGAGTTCTGGGATATCTGCCGTGGGCAGCTTCTCCATGGTGAGGCGTGCCAGCGCGAGCCCGGCGATATTCACCTGCTCGATGGCCATCCGCGCGTCGCGCAGCTGATCGAACGGTGCCTGCGCCACCAGTTCCAGCCCGGCGTCGCGCAGTTCTTCCAGCAGCGCCCGTAGCGGCACCGGCTCGGCGGCGGCCAACTGCTCGAGGTCGGCCAGTGAGTAGGCCGACACCGGCGTCTTCCCGGCCGCGGCCACAACCTCGCGGACCCGCTGGACGGCGGCCGCGCGGCTGGCTGGCGTGCCGACGATACGCACCTCGCCGGTCGAAGGTGGAATAGCGATGGGTGCCCCCGGCGCGGCATCGACGTCAGCCACACGCACGAACGTGGTTCGTGCCCCGTGGCGCTGGCGGCGTGCATCGTCGGCTGCGACGCCCAGGCTGATGATGTCGTGGCTGGAGGCGAAGGACGCGAGTTCGGCGGCTGTGACGGTCATTCCAGCTTTCGATGATATCAGCGGATGTGCCGGAATACCGTCGAGGCCGTGGAGGGGCGCTCGAAGAGCCCCTGGAACAGGCTGAATCGGACGCCAGCCTGATGGCAGCACCTATGCGTTCAGACCAGATATGGCTACCACTCTCCGTGCAAATACGTTCCTGCAGCGCCTCGTCGGTGCGGCGGCGCTGGACGCAACCATCTATGAAGAGGTCGAATCTGATCCTGGCGCCACCGCGCAGGCGATGGCCGTGGTGGTGCTGTCGAGCATGGCGATGGGGATCGGGGCGCGCGGGCTGGGTGGGAACTCGTCCGCCATGGCCCTCTTCGGCGTCATTGCGCTCGTCACCTGGGCCGCCTTGGCGCTGCTGATGTTCGAGATTGGCACCAGGCTCCTGCCCGGCAGGCAGACGCGGTCGAACCCCTACGAGTTGCTGCGCACCCTGGGCTTCGCCGCGACGCCCGGCTTCGCAGCCGTGCTGGCGTCGGTGCCAGAGGTGACCGTCACCGTGCTGGTCGGCACGTGGCTGTGGATGATGGCGGCGATGGTTGTCGCCGTGCGGCAGGCGCTCGACTACGACCACACCAGCCGGGCCATCGCCGTCGTGCTGCTCGGCGCGGCACTGGCGCTCACGATCGCGCTTGGCCTGGGCGTGCTGTTCGGACCGACCGTGTCGTAGGGGCAGGTCAGCCAGGTCGGGCGGGTCAGGCAGGTGCGGACCAACGACCAACGACTAGTGGCCTGTATTGACTGACGTACTACCAATCCGATGGGCCGGGTCGCGATAGCTCCAGCGGATCGGCTTGGGG
>CALQBJ020000043.1 GCA_943328785.2 Bifidobacterium breve | reverse complement strand
TCGGTGAAGTCGCGGCGGAGCATCTTCCAGGTGGCCTCGCCTTCGCGGCGGTACTGCACCTCGTAGGTCAGTTCGTCTTCGTTCTCGTCCTCGGCGCGCCACTGCAGCGTCTCGAGCCCCTTCTGATAGGTGCGGCGTCCCTGCGCCGTGCCCTGGCCCGCGTTCTGCGCCGCCTGCGTCAGCTTCCGCTCAGGCGTGGTGCGGTTGTCGAACCCGGACAGGTCGGGATCGCCGGTGCTGTACGGCTGTTGAAAGACGACGCCAGGTGGGTGCACGGTGACCGAGCGGACCTGCGGACGCAGGTTGCGTGGCAGGTAGGCGGCCGACACGGAGGTGAGCGCCGGGCCGTCGGCCGAACCTGACAGGACCGCGCGCCACTGCAGATAGCGGGCCTTGGGGCTGGCGATGGCCGACCCCGACGTGGCGTACGGCGTCGACCACGCGCTCCAGGTCTGGTCCGGCGTCTCGGTGTTGCCGCTGCGCGTCGAGACCTCCACTTTGCTTGTGGCGCTCACGGCGCCGCGCCAGCCGATCGAGCCCCACGACGACACCTGCAGCGCGTCGCGCACCTCCGACTCGTAGGTGCCGCGCACGGCGCGTTCGGCGGTGAGCCTCTGGACCTTGCCGGGGTTGGCGGTGGCGTAGAACACGCGGCCACGGCTGTCGCGGTAGAGCGCCGTCACCTGCGATGCGGCCGCGCGGGCCAGCAGCGTCGGACGGGCCGGGTCGCCGTCGAGCCGGTAGATCTTGCCCTTGTCGCCAGTAGCGACGATGAGCGCGGAGCCGTCGAAGGTGAGGTCGTAGGGGAGGTCTTCCCGTGCGTCCCACACCATGTCCCACAGGCCGTCCGGAGCGATGCGGTAGATGGCGCCCTTCGAGGCACCGCCAGACGCGGCGCGCGTCGAGCCACTGCTGCTGCCCGTCGCCCCGTCCACCACGACCGCGGTGATTTCGGTGGAGACCGTCACCGTCGCGACCGGCGCATTGCTGGCCGCGCCGCCGCCGGTCGTCTGCACGGTGGCCTCGCCCGGCGTCGCGGGGGCGTTGCCGCTGTTCGGGCGGCCGTTCGCGGCGCCGACGAACAGCGTGCCCTTGTCGTCGAACTTCAGCGTGCGGATTTCCTGGTAGGGCGTGTCGAGGAGCATGAAGCCCTTGCCCTCGGCATCGACGCGGAAGACGCGGCCCGGCGACTCGGTGCCAATGAGCACATTGCCCGCCTTGTCGACCGCCAGCGACGTGGCGTGCGTCGCCTTCGTGTCGTAGAACAGCGCGCCCGTGCCGTTCGGCGCGATCTTGTAGACCACGCCGCGCTCGCCGGTGGCGGCGTAGACGTTCCCCTTCGCGTCGGTCGCCAGCGCCCAGATGTACTTCTGCTCGGGGTCGAAGAACGTGGACGACTTGCCGTCGCGCTCGATGCGGTAGATCTTGCCGTCGGGCGAACTGCCAGCGAATACGGAGCCGTTCGGGCCAGAGGCGATGGCGTGGATCTCGAGCTCGGTCGAGTCGAAGAACTGCGAGCCGCGCCCCTGCGGGTCCACCTTGTAGATGCGGCCGTCGTTGCCGGTGCCGACGTAGAGGGTGCCGTCCGGCGCGGGTACCACGGTCCACAAGAAGGGCGAGGGCGTTTCGTAGACCAACTCGGTGGCCGGACCCAGGGTGAGTTGCCCGCGGGCATCGACCGACAGGTTCTCGAGGTCGCCCTTGAGGAAGTCGGCCTGCGTGGTGGCGCTGAAGAACTTCGGTGCGGCCGCCCGCAGGGCGCCGCCGGCGCAGGCGAAGAGGGCGGCGGCGACAAGTGCGCGCCGCGCAAACGAGGATGGAGCCATCGTGGGTCTCTGCAAGGCGAACAGCGGGTGGGTCAGTTCGCGGAAAGCTGGATGGTGAGCGACCGCACGCCGTTGACAGTCTGCTCTGTGCGCAGCTGCCATTCACCGAGCGTGGCCGTCTGGAGTGCGTTCGGGTTGCCGCTGCTGCGGTCCGACTCGATCACGGCCAGCACCGACGGCGGCAGCGACGACAGGAGTTCGCCGTTGACGACGGCGCCCGCATCGGAGGCGAGCAGCTTCACGTAGATGGTGTTGTTGCGGCGCGCCTTGTTCAACTGGCGCACGAGCTGCGGCACGCTGCGCGGCTGCGGCAGCCGCGCTTCACGATTCTCGGTCTGGTTCAGCCGCTGGCCGTCGCTCACGGTGAGCGCCAGCGAGCCGCGCGCGTTTGCCGGGATGGTAATCGGGATGGTCTGGACGAGGTCGTCGCCGCGGTAGCTGCGCAGCAGCACCTTCAGCGGTACCGTGCGGCCCGGCCGCGGGCGCGGGTCGTCGAGCCACACGCGCTCGATGGTGGCCGTGCGCGGCGTCTCGGACGACTTCACCGCGATCTCGAGCGACTCCATGTCGACGCTCTCGTAGTCGTTGTTCACGAGAGCCGTGACCGGCCCGACGATGTAGGCCGACGTGTTCGACGCGGCGTTCTCGCCCGAGAACATGTTGTCGTAGACGATGGTGTCGTGGTTCTTGAGCTTCAGCCGTCCCTCGACCGAGTAGGTCGTGGTGCCGAACTGTCGCTCGTACGAGGTCAGGGTGTTGACGAGCGCCGAGTAGGTCATCAGCGGCCCGAACATCTGGTCCTTCACCGACGCGAACTTGAAGGATCGGTTGCCGCCGCCCCGCTCGGCATCGAGTGTGACGGTGACCGGCAGCAGCGACGGCCCCGGCCCGAGGCGGCCGGCGATGGCGGTGGCGCGGTCCTGCTGGAACGCACCGATCACTTCGCCGGTACTCGACAGCTTCGCCGACGAGAAGAGGCTCGGCAGCACCGTGTAGACGTACGCGCGGGTCATCGGGAAGTCGATCGGACCCAGGTTGTACATCGGGTGTCCGAAGGCGTAGACGCGGTTGTCGTCGATGTGCGTGACCGTGCCGGTGGCTCCGAGTTCGAGGTCGCCGCTGACGAAGGTGACGCCGACCGCGTCGCCCGGCTTCAGCGGACCGTCGAATTCGGCCATGCCGGCCCGTCCGGCTCCAGCGGCCGCCCCCATCGGCAGGAAGCCGGCGTTGCGGAAGGTGGAGGCCAGCACGTCGCCGATACTCGCGTCGAAGCCCGACATGACCAGTGGTGTGGCGATCGGCCTGAGCATGGTGCCGATCTCGCCGCCGAAGCCGCTGACGCTCGACACGCCCACGAGTTGCGCATCGCTCGGACGATCGGCAAACGGACGGTTCCAGTTCAGCGCCTTGCGGAACGACGCGAGCAGGCCGTCGGAGGTGATGGGGAGGCCGACGTCGACCCGCGCGCCAGGCGGGCGAGGCGCGTTCGAGGTGGTGGCATCGGTCATCTCGGCAATCGGGGTGATGCCGGCGATCGGCTCCTTCGAGAAACTGCCGAGGGAATACGACACGGCGCCGATGAGCTTGCCGTCGATGTAGACCGGTGAGCCGCTCATGCCGGCGATGACGCCGGTGTTGGCCAGCGGTCCGCCTTCGAGCTTGGCAAGAATGAGGTTCCGTTGTGTGCCGATGACGTTCTCGATGACCCCGATGATGTTGGCCCGGAACTCCTCGACGTGCGTGCCTTCGAACACCGTGCGACCGATGCCGACCATGCCCGGACGAATGTCGGCGACGTCCATCTGCGGGGTGGCTGCCCGCAGCGCTGACAGGGCAAGAAGCGACAGGCTGACAGCAAGGGCAAGGCGTTGCACTTTCATGGGAATCAGTGTCGGTTATAGGGGAGAAGTGCTTACTGGTCAAGGAGAAATGGGCTTTTCCAATTGACACTCCAGCCGGCCTTCTGTTAACGTCGAGACTCTTGTGACCGGTCATGCACCTCTTCATTCCGCCCAGCCCTCCATCCCGGCATCCGTGTGCCTCGCGGCCTGGTGGTATTGGTGCACTTCCGAAGAGGCAATCGCTCTGGCCTGACCGCCGCCGCGCGACGATTTTGACTGCCTCTTCAGCCCCCGGTTGAAGAGGCTTTTTTTTTGGACCCTGTGACTACGACTCCACTTCTCTGCGTCACCATCACCGCGCCCACGACGGCCGAACTCCGTCGTCGCCGCGACCTGGTCACCGACGCCGATCTCGTCGAGCTCCGGCTCGACAGCGTCAGCGACCCCGACGTGGCGGCAGCCCTCGACGGGCGCCGGTTGCCGGTGATCGTCACCTGCCGCGCGAAGTGGGAAGGCGGCGGCTTCAACGGGTCGGAGGACGAGCGGCAGGCCATCCTTCGGCAGGCGCTCGAACTGGGCGCCGACTACGTCGACGTCGAGTGGCGCGCGAACTTCTCCGATCTGCTCGCCAAGTACGGCCGGCGGATCGTCATCTCGTCGCACGACTTCGACGGCGTGCCCGCGGACCTCACCGGTCAGGCGCGCGCGATGCGCGCGACCGGCGCCGGCATCGTGAAGATTGCGGTGAAAGCGAGCCGGCTCGCCGACTGCATCACGCTGCTCGAGCTGAGCCGCACCTTCGGCAGCCACGAGCGGGCGGTGCTCATCGCGATGGGAGACGCCGGCTCCGCCACACGGATCCTGGCGCAGCGGTTCGGCTCGGCCTGGACCTATGCGGGCGGCGTGCGCGATGTGGGTCAGCTCAGCGCCAGTCGCCTGCTCGAGCAGTTCCGCTATCGCTCGATCAGTGCGGTCACCGATGTCTACGGTCTCGTTGGCCTGCCGGTGTCGCACTCGGTGTCGCCGGCCATGCACAACGCGGCGTTCACGGCGTCGGGCATCAATGCGGTCTACCTGCCGCTGCCCGCGGCCGACACCGACGACTTCATCGCGTTCGCCAAGGCGTTCCAGCTGAAGGGCGCAAGCGTCACCATCCCGTACAAGGTGTCGCTCTTCGACCGGGTGCAGGAGGTGGACGAACTGGCCCGCACCGTCGGGGCGCTCAACACGCTGCGCATGACAGGCGGCGACTGGGCCGCGCGCAACACCGACGTGGCCGGCTTCCTGCAGCCGCTGCGCGAACGCAGCGTGCCGCTGAGGGGGCGCCGCGCATCCATCCTCGGCGCGGGCGGTTCGGCGCGGGCCGTGGCGGTGGGGCTGGCCGGCGCGGGCGCGCGCGTCACGGTGCACGCGCGGGACGCGAAGAAAGCCGAGGCCGTGGCCTCGCTCGTGTCGGGCGCGACCGGGCCGTTCGTGCCCGAGACCGACTCGTGGGATCTGCTCGTGAACTGCACGCCGATCGGCATGCATCCGCGGATGGACCAGAGTCCGCTGCCGGCGTCCGCGCTGCCGTCGCGCGGCGTGGTGTACGACCTCATCTACAACCCGGCTACGACCCGGCTACTGCGCGATGCGGTCGCGGCCGGAGCCGACACGATCGGCGGTCTCGACATGCTCGTCGGCCAGGCCCAGGAACAGTTTGAGTGGTGGACCGGCGTGAAGCCGCCTGCTGGTGTGATGCGCGCCGCCGCCGTAAAGCGGCTTTCGGAGTTCAACGCAGATGAAAATCACCTCGTTTGAGGAGTTCACGGAACTGGCCCTGCGCGGCACGTTCGTCCCGGTCTGCAAGGAGATCGTGGCCGACCTGCTCACGCCGGTGTCGGCGTTCCTGAAGATCGCGGAAGATGCGGACTACGCGTTCCTGCTCGAGAGCGTGGAAGGGGGCGAGCACGTCGGCCGCTACTCGTTCCTCGGCAAGGACCCGTTCCTGATCCTGCGCTCGGCCAGCGGCACGACGACGATCGAGCGGGCCGGCGAGGTGACGCACAGCGAGGCGCCGTTCGTCGACACGCTGCGGTCGCTGATGACGAACTACCAGTCGCCGTTCGTGCCCGAGCTGCCGCGCTTCACCGGCGGGGCGGTCGGCTACTTCGGCTACGGGGCGTCCACCTGGTTCGAACCGGTGCTCGGCGATCTGGGCAAGGGGGTTGACGGGGCGGACGATGCGGGGTTCATGCTGTTCGACACCGTGCTGGCGTTCGACCACGTGCAGCACCGCATCCTGATCGTCGCGAACGCGCGCATCACGCCCGACGACGACCTCGAGGCGCTCTACCAGTTCGCGGTGGCCAAGATCGGGTTCCTCGAGCGCGAACTCGAGCGCAACCTGTCGGTGACGAAGAAGTCGCACGGCGACGAACTGCAGTTCACCTCGAACTTCACGCGTGAACATTTCGAGACACAGGTGCGCGCGGCGAAGGAGCACATCGCCGCCGGCGACATCTACCAGGTGGTACTGTCGCAGCGCTTCCAGGCCGAGGTGGGCGCCGACCCATTCACGGTGTACCGCGCGCTGCGCCACGTGAACCCGTCGCCCTACATGTATTTCATCCGCATGGCCGGCGTCTCGCTCGTTGGCTCCTCGCCGGAGATGCTGGTGCGTGTCGAAGGCTCGCGCGTCGAGACGCATCCGATTGCCGGCACCCGCCGCCGCGGCAAGACCGACCAAGAGGACCTGCGGCTGGCGGAGGAGTTGAAACGCAACGAGAAGGAGCGTGCCGAGCACGTGATGCTGGTCGACCTCGGCCGCAACGACGTCGGCCGCGTCTGCGACTTCGGTTCCGTGCGCGTGCCGCAGTTCATGGGGCTCGAGCGTTTCTCGCACGTGATGCACCTGACGTCGGTGGTGGAGGGGCGCCTGTCGAGTGACTGCGACCGGCTCGATGCGCTGGTGTCGTGCTTCCCGGCTGGCACCGTGTCGGGCGCGCCCAAGGTGCGCGCCATGCAAATCATCCGCGACCTCGAGCCGTCTGGCCGCGGGCTGTATGCCGGCGCGGTGGGCTACCTCGACTTCGCCGGCAACCTCGACTTCTGCATCGCCATCCGGACGATCATCATGTCGGAGGGCAAGGCCTACATCCAGGCGGGCGCCGGCATCGTGATGGATTCGAACCCGACCGCCGAGTACGAGGAAACGCGCGACAAGGCACGGGCGCTGCTGACGGCGCTGCAACTCGCGCAGGCCGGACTCTAGGGCATTGCTGATTGCGAAATGCGGATTGCGAATTGACAGATTCGCCAGGCATTTCCAATAAGCATTCAGCAATCAGTCATTCGCATTTGGATTTGACCCATGGTGTTTGTTCTCGATAACTACGACTCGTTCACCTACAACCTCGTGCAGTATCTCGGCGAACTCGGTGCGGACGTCACCGTGCGCCGAAACGACGAGGTGACGGTCGACGAAATCCGGGCGATGAAGCCCGAGCGCATTGTGTTGTCGCCTGGACCGGGCCGCCCGGAAGATGCCGGCATCATGCTCGACGTCATCCGCGAACTCGGCCCGACGACGCCGATCTTCGGCGTATGTCTGGGGCACCAGGCAATCGGCGCGGTGTTCGGCGGGTCGGTGGTGCGGGCGACGGCGCCGATGCACGGCAAGACGTCGGCCATCGAACACAACGGACGCGGCGTGTTCACCGGGTTGGCGTCGCCGTTCGAGGCCTCGCGCTACCACTCGCTGGTGGTGGCCGAGCAGGGCTTCCCGGCGGATCTCGAGGTGACGGCGCGCACGCAGGGCGACGGCGTCATCATGGGGTTGCGGCACCGGACGCTGCCTATTTACGGCGTGCAGTTCCACCCCGAGTCGATTCTCACGAGTGAAGGGCGCCGCATCCTGCGCAACTTCCTGGAAGGCCGGCTCGACTGATGTTCCCCGCACTCATCGAGAAGCTGATTCGGCGCGAAGACCTGACGAGCGACGAAGCGTCGGCCGCGATGGCAGAGGTGATGGCCGGGCGCGCCAGTGAGGCGCACATCGCTGCCTTCCTGATCGGCCTGGCCATGAAGGGCGAGCGTCCGGTCGAGATCGTCGGGCTGGCGCGCAGCATGCGCGCGCACGCCGTGCCGCTGTCGCGTCCGTTTCCCGGCGTGTTCGATACGTGCGGCACCGGCGGCGACCGCTCGGGTACCTTCAACATTTCCACCTGCGCGGCGATCGTCCTTGCCGCGTGCGGGGTGCAGACGGCCAAGCACGGTAACCGGTCGGTGTCGAGCTTGTCGGGCAGTGCCGACGTGTTCGAGGTGCTCGGCGTGAACGTCGGCGCGGCGCCGGCGGTGGTGGAGCATTGTCTGGCCGAGGCGAACATCGGCTTCTTCTTCGCCCCCACCTTCCATCCGTCCATGCGCCATGCCGGCCCGACGCGCCGGGCGCTCGGCGTCCGCACCGCCTTCAACCTGCTCGGACCCCTCACGAATCCCGCTGGCGCGACGCGGCAGATCGTCGGCGTGCCGCGCTCGGAGTTCACCGAACTGCTGGCACGCTCGCTCGTGCTGCTCGGCTCGGAACGCGCCTGGGTGGTGCACGGCGCCGACGGTATCGACGAGATCTCGACGACCGGCTACACCAAGGTGTCGGAGTGCCGCGCTGGCGCGGTGAAGACGTTCTATCTGCACCCTGGAGATGTCGGGCTGCAGAAGGCGGCACCGGGTGCGCTCACGGGTGGATCGGCCACCGAGAACGCCGCCATCATCACCGCCGTGCTCGACGGCACGGCTGGCGCCGCACGCGATGTCGTGTTGCTGAACGCTGGAGCGGCGCTCTTCGTCGCTGGCCGCGCCGAGTCGATTCGCGACGGCATGCAGCAGGCGGGACGCGCCATCGATGGCGGGGCGGCCAAGGCCACGCTGGCACGACTCGTTGCGCTGTCGCAGGCGGATGCCGCCGGAGCCGCGTCATGAGCGACGTGCCGACACTCCCTGCCGATCTGCTCGGCACGATCGTCGCGGCGACGAAGACGCTGACGGCGGCGCGGTCCGCGCGCGAAGGGCTGGCGGCGCTCGAACGGCGTGCGGCGGCGCGGACGCCGCGGCCCGGTCTCTTCACGGCCGCGCTGTCGCGCACTGACCGATGGAACGTCATCGCCGAGTGCAAGCGCCGCTCGCCGTCGCGCGGCGTGCTGCGCGCGGACTACGATCCGGTGGCCATTGCCACCGGCTACACGGCGGCCGGCGCCGCGGCCATCTCGGTGCTGACGGAGCCGACGTTCTTCGACGGCGCCCCGGCGCACCTCGAAGCCGTTCGCGCCGCGGTCGACACGCCGCTGTTGCGCAAAGACTTCATCGTCTCGGAATATCAACTGCTCGAGGCACGCGCGATGGGCGCGGATGCGGCGCTGCTGATTGTGGCGGCGCTGACGCCGGAGGAACTGCAGCGGCTGGCGGCGTTCGCGGCCGGACTCGGCCTCGACACGCTGGTCGAAGTGCACGATGCGGATGAACTGCGCATCGCCATCGATTCGGGCGCGCGCGTCATCGGCGTGAACAACCGCAATCTGCGCACCCTGGTCGTCGACGTGCACGCGTCCGCCAGGCTCGTGTCGATGATGCCGAAGGGCGTCGTCGCGGTCAGCGAAAGCGGGCTGAAGACCTCAGCGGACCTGTCGAGGCTGTCGGGGCTCGGCTACGGCGCGTTCCTCATCGGCGAACGCTTTATGACGTCACCCGATCCTGGCGCCGCGCTGGCGCACTTGCTGGGTGGCGCCTGATGTTCGTGAAGATCTGCGGCATCACGCGGGCAGCGGATGCGGCCGTCGCCGTGACGCACGGCGCGAGCGCCATCGGCTTCATCTTCTGGGCGAAGAGCCGGAGATACGTCGAGCCTGAGCAGGCGCGGGCAATCGTGCGTACGCTGCCGCCATTCGTGACGCCGGTCGGCGTGTTCGTGAACGAGTCGGCTGACGCGATCAACGCGGTGGCGGCCCAGGTGGGGCTTGGCGCGGTGCAGTTGCACGGCGACGAAACGCCGGAGTTGCTCGCCGCGCTCGTGTCGCCGGTCGTGAAGGCGGTCGGCCGCATCGACGCGGACACGGCCAGGCGCTGGCCGTCGCGCGTCCGCCTGCTGGTGGATGCCGACGAGCGGGTGCATCGCGGCGGCACCGGCATCAAGGCCGACTGGGCCGCGGCAGCCGTGCTCGCGCGGCAGCGTCCCATCGTGCTGGCCGGCGGCATCACGCCGGAGAATGTCGGCGACGCGGTGCTGACCGTGCAGCCATTTGGAATCGACGTCTCGTCGGGCGTGGAGGACGCGCCCGGCATCAAGAACCCGGAGAAGCTCCGGGCTCTGTTCGAAGCGCTTCGCGGCGTGGTGCGAAGCTGAACACGTGGAAGGCGCGCGGCTGGCCGCGCGCGGTGAGGAACGATGCAGACTCCTATTCGCCGCGACCCTGATGATCGCGGCTATTTCGGACCGTTCGGCGGCAAGTACGTGCCGGAGACGCTCGTCGAGCCGATCGAGGAACTCCAGCGCGCCTACTACGAGGTGCGCGACGATGTGACGTTCCAGAGCGAACTGGCGCGGTTGCTGAAGCACTACGTCGGGCGGCCGACGCCGGTCTACGAGGCACAGCGCCTGTCGGCCGCGTCGGGTGGTGCGCGCATCTTCCTCAAGCGCGAAGACCTCACGCACACCGGTGCGCACAAGATCAACAACGCGCTCGGCCAGGCGTTGCTCGCCGTGCGCATGGGCAAGCGGCGAATCGTCGCCGAGACCGGCGCAGGGCAGCACGGCGTGGCCACGGCCACGGCCTGTGCACTCCTCGGGCTCGAGTGTCACGTCTACATGGGCGTCGACGACATGGCCCGCCAGGCGCTCAACGTCGTCCGCATGCGCATGCTTGGCGCCGACGTGATTGGTGTCGACGCCGGCAGCCGAACGCTGAAGGACGCCATCAACGAAGCGATGCGCGACTGGGTGACGAACGTCACCAGCACCTACTACCTGCTCGGGTCGGCGCTCGGCCCGCATCCATATCCGCTGATGGTGCGCGACTTCCAGAAGGTGATCGGCCGCGAGGCCCGCCAGCAGATTCTCGAGCAGACCGGCCGCCTGCCTGAAGCCGTCGTTGCCTGTGTCGGCGGCGGCAGCAACGCCATGGGGATCTTCGACGCGTTCATCGACGACACTGGCGTGCGCCTGATCGGCGTCGAAGCTGGCGGCGAGCGGATCGAGAAGGGGAAGCATGCGGCCCGCTTCGCCGGTGGCAGCATGGGCGTGCTGCAGGGGACGCGCACGTTCGTTCTTCAGGACGAGGACGGCAACATCGAGATGACGCACTCCGTGTCGGCCGGGCTCGACTACGCGGCCATCGGCCCAGAGCACGCCTACCTGCGGCACATCGGCCGTGCCGAGTACGGTTACATCAGCGATGCGGAGGCGGTCGAGGGGTTCAAGACGCTGGCGAAGCTCGAAGGCATCTTGCCGGCGCTCGAGTCGTCGCATGCCATCGCCTACGCGCAGCAGCTCGGGCGCACGCTCGGGCCGTCGGCCATCATCCTGGTGAACCTGTCGGGACGCGGAGACAAGGACGTGCACACGATGGAGAAGTATGTCGAGAATCGCTGAGACCTTCGCGCGGCTGCGCACGGAGGGACGTCCGGGCCTGATCACCTACACCACCGCGGGCGATCCCGATCTGCCGCGGTCGGCCGAGATCCTGAAGGCGCTCGCACGCGCCGGAGCCGACGTGCTCGAAGTGGGTGTGCCGTTCTCCGACCCGCTTGCCGACGGTCCGGTTATCCAGCGCGCCACCGAGCGGGCGCTGGCGGCTGGCGGTAGCATGCGCGCCACGCTCGACATGGTGGCCGAAGTTCGGCGCGAGGTGTCGACGCCGATCGTCATCTTCAGCTACGCCAACCCGATCGTGCGCATGGGACTCGACGCGTTCGTCGACCGCGCCGCTGATGCCGGCGTCGACGGCGTGCTCGCGCTCGACCTGCCGATCGAGGAAGCCGACGAGTTCCGCGCGGCGATGGACCGCCGCGGCCTCGACAACATTATCCTGCTCAGCCCGACGACCACGGATGCGCGCATCAGAAAGGCCGCCGAGCTCGGACGCGGCTTCCTCTACGGCATCTCGCGTCTGGGTGTCACCGGCGCGCGCGCCACGGTGGCAACCGGTGCGGAAGACATGGTGCGGCGCATCCGCGCGTTCACCACGCTGCCGCTCGCGCTCGGCTTCGGCATCTCGCAGCCGGAACATGTCGCCGAGGTCGGCCGCTATGCTGATGCGGCGGTGGTCGGCAGTGCGCTGGTGGCGCTGATCGCCGAAGCGAGCAGTGGACCGGACCTGATTGCCCGCGTCGACGCCTACGTGCGGTCGCTGCGGGCGGCGTGCGTACCCCAACAAGCCTGAGACCGACATGACGCTCGACGACTTGCGGATCGATATCGATCGTGTGGACGAAGTGCTGGTGCGCCTGCTGAACGAGCGTGCGCGCTGCGTCTGCGAAATCGGCCGGATCAAGAAAGAGACCGGCATGGAAATCTACCAACCCGATCGCGAGAAGCAGGTGCTGGCGCACGTGCGCGCGGTCGCCTCCGAAGGACCGCTCGGACCGGACGCCATCGCGCGGCTGTTCGAACGCATCATCGACGAGGCGCGGCGGCTGGAACGGCGGCTCATTCACGGTGAGACGAACGAGCCGGCACCCGCGCCAGGGCCGAAGCTGGAATAGGGAGAGCAGGACGTCATGGTTGTGGTCATGCACGAGGGAGCCGCCGAGGCCCAGGTCGAGCAGGTGGTGAAGCGCCTGATCGAGATGGGGATGGACGTACACAAGTCCACCGGAGTCACCAGGACGGTGCTTGGCGCCGTCGGACAGGGGCGCCCCGATGCGGCGCTGATCGAGTTAATGGACGGCGTGCACGAGGTCGTGCGGATCTCGTCGCCCTACAAACTCGCGAGCCGCACCTTCAAGTCGGAGCCGACGGTGGTCACCATTGGTGATATCCGCATTGGCGGCGACGAAGTGGTGGTGATGGCCGGCCCGTGCTCGGCCGAAAGCGAGCAGCAGGTCCATGCGACGGCTGCCGCCGTGCGTCGTGCCGGCGCGAAGATCCTCCGCGGCGGCGCGTTCAAGCCGCGCAGTTCACCCTACTCGTTCCAGGGCCTTGGCGAAGAGGGGCTGCGCCTGCTGCGCGAGGCCTCGAACGCCGAGAACATGGCGTTGGTGTCCGAGGTGATGGACATCAGCCAGATCGATCTCATCGAGCGCTACTGCGACATCTTCCAGGTGGGCGCCCGCAACATGCAGAACTTCACGCTGCTGCGGGAACTCGGCCATCGCCGCAAGCCGGTGCTGCTGAAGCGCGGCATCTCGGCGACGATCGAGGAGTGGCTGCTGTCGGCGGAATACATCCTCAGCGGTGGTAACACCGACGTCATCCTCTGCGAGCGCGGCATCCGCACCTTCGAGACCGCCACACGCAACACCTTCGACGTGTCGGCGATTGCGATGGTGAAGAAGCTGAGTCACCTGCCGGTTGTGGCCGACCCGAGCCACGGTGCCGGCCGCCGCGACATGGTGGCGCCGCTGGCTCGTGCCGCCGTCGCCGCCGGCGCCGACGGCCTCATCGTCGAGGTCCACTGCGACCCGGACCACGCGCTGAGCGACGGTGCACAGTCGCTGTTCCCAGCGCAGTTCGATCGCCTGATGGCCGAACTCCGCATCATCGCCCCGGCGCTCGGCCGCTCCATCTGCCTCGACGCGCAGCCGCGCCGAGGGTGGGGAAGCTAGGGAAAGTTCAATCGGGAATCGCGGATCGTCAATCGTGATTCACGATTCACGATTCACGACTTGCGGTCGGCGCTGCCAGCTTCACTTTGACGATTGACGATCGTAGATTAGCGATTCCCTGATGGACCTCCCTGTCATCCAGCCACGCCGCGCCGACCTTGGCCCGCCCGTCTTTCCGACGATCGGCATCGTCGGTCTTGGCCTGATCGGCGGCTCGATTGCGCTGGCGGCGCGCGATCGCTGGCCGTCGACGCTCGTTATTGGCGTCGATCGCGCCGACGTGCTCGAGACGGCCATGCGGATGCACGCCATCGACGTGGGTGCCAGCGATCTGAACGTGCTCGCTGGGGCTGATGTGGTCATCCTCGCCGCGCCGGTGAAGCAGAACGTGGCGCTCCTCGCGCAGTTGGCGGAGTACCTCGAACGGCCGGCTGTGGTGACCGACACCGGCAGCACGAAGCGCGAGATACTGGCTGCCGCAGCCGTGTTGCCCGAGCGGCTCACCTTCGTCGGTGGACATCCGCTCGGTGGCGCCGCGGTCGGCGGTCTCGCACACGCGCGTCCCGACCTGTTCCGCAAGCGCCCGTGGATTCTCACGCCAGAACCGGGCACGTCTGCGACGGCGGTGGACGCGCTGTCGTCGTTCGTGGCGGCTCTCGGCTCGACGCCGAGCGTGATGCCGGCGGACGAGCACGACCGGGTGCTGGCGTTCCTCAGCCACCTGCCGCAACTCACCGCCGGTGCCCTCATGGGCGTGGTCGGCAAGGCCGTAGGCGCGGACGGCCTGGCCCTGGCCGGCCGTGGACTCATCGATACGACCCGTCTGGCGTCGAGCCCCTCTGGCATCTGGCGCGACATCACCGCCAGCAACGCCGACCAGATCGGGCCGGCGCTCGACGCGCTGATCGCCGTACTCCAAAGCCTGCGGGACGACCTGCCGGCGGCAGGCCGCCTTGAAGAGGTGTTCGCCGACGCCGCCGCGTGGCGCGAGCAACTGACGACGCGCTCGACGCTATAATCGGCGCATGAACAAGGTGCTTGCGGGCGCCGACGCCGCCGTTGCGCTCGTTCCGGACGGAGCCTCCATCCTGATGGGGGGCTTCGGGCTGTGCGGCATCCCCGAAACCCTGATCCAGGCGCTGCACGCGCGCGGCACGCGCGATCTCACCGTCATCAGCAACAACGCCGGCATCGACGACTTCGGCATCGGCATCCTGCTCCGCGCGCGGCAGGTGCGAAAGATGATCGCCACATACGTCGGTGAGAACAAGGAGTTCGAGCGGCAGTTCCTCACCGGAGAACTGGCGGTCGACCTCGTCCCGCAGGGCACGTTCGCCGAACGGATTCGCGCCGGCGGCGCCGGCATCGGCGGCTTCTTCACCCCGACCGGCTACGGCACGCTCGCCGCCGAGGGGAAGGAAACCCGCATCATCGACGGCCGCCCCTACGTGCTCGAGGCGCCGCTGACCGCCGACTTCGCCTTCGTCAAGGCGTGGAAGGGCGACCGTCACGGCAACCTCGTCTATCGCCGCACGGCGCGCAACTTCAACCCGGTGATGGCGACCGCGGGACGCATCACCATTGCCGAGGTCGAGGAACTGGTCGAGCCTGGCGCGCTCGACCCCGACGCGATCGTCACCCCGGGCATCTTCGTCAAGCAGGTCATCGTCGGTGCGCACTACGAGAAGCGCATCGAGAAGCGGACGGTGCGCCAGTCATGAGTGGAGCTGCAGACGTGCGCACGCGTATCGTGCGCCGCATCGCCCGCGAGCTGAAGGATGGCGACTACGTGAACCTCGGCATCGGCATGCCGACGCTCGTCGCCAACTTCGTCCCGCCTGGCGTGGACATCACCTTGCACTCCGAGAACGGCATGCTCGGCGTCGGCCCGTATCCGCTCGAGCGCGAGGTTGATCCCGATCTGATCAACGCCGGCAAGGAAACGGTCACCGAACGGCCTGGTACGTCGTACTTCAGCAGTGCCGACTCGTTCGCCATGGTGCGCGGCGGACACATCGACCTCACCGTGCTCGGGGCGTTGCAGGTCGACCGTGAAGGGAACCTCGCGAACTGGATGATCCCCGGCAAGATGGTGAAGGGGATGGGCGGCGCCATGGATCTGGTTGCCGGTGCGAAGCGCGTCATCATCGCGATGGAGCACACCACGAAGGACGGCGGCCACAAGATCCTCGAGCGCTGCACGCTGCCGTTTACCGGCCTCAAGGTGGTGCAGATGATCGTCACCGACATGGCGGTCATCGACGTCACCGCCGACGGTCTGGTGCTGCGCGAAGTCGCGGCCGACCGGACGATCGACGAGGTGAAAGCCGCGACCGGTGCGCCGCTGCTGATTCCTGAACAGGTGGGACGCTTTGAATAGGGAATTCGACGTCGTCATTCTCAGCGCGTGCCGCACGGCCATCGGCTCGTTCGGCGGCGCGTTGAAGGATCTTTCGGCTGTGGACCTCGGCGCCGTGGTCGTCCGCGAAGCCATCACCCGCGCGGGCGTAGCGCCCGAAGACGTCGGCGACGTCATCCTCGGCTGCGTGCTGCAGGCGGGAGCCGGCATGAACGTCGCGCGGCAGGCGGCGCTGAAGGCGGAACTGCCGAACGAGATCCCCGGTGAGACGATCAACCGCGTCTGCGGCTCCGGCCTGCAGAGCGTTGTGCATGCGGTTGAAGCGATACGCGTCGGCTACGTCGACGCCGTCGTCGCGGGCGGCACCGAGTCGATGAGCAACGCGCCGTATCTGCTGACGCAGGCGCGCTGGGGCTACCGCATGGGGAACGCCGACGCGCTCGACTCGATGACCAGCGACGGCCTCACCTGCGCCATCAACAACGTCCACATGGGGATCACGGCCGAGGAAGTGGCTGCGCGGTTCGGCGTCTCGCGGGAAGACCAGGACGCGTTTGCCGCGGAAAGCCAGCGGCGCGCAACGGCAGCCATTGCCGCAGGCGCCTTCGTCGCCGAGATCGTCCCGATCAGCCTGAAGCAGAGGAAAGGCGACCCGATCCGCTTCGCGGTCGACGAGTATCCGCGCGCCGGTTCCTCGGTCGAGAAGCTCGCCGCGTTGAAGCCGGCCTTCCGCAAGGACGGCACGGTCACGGCCGGCAACGCGTCCGGCATCAACGACGGCGCGGCCGGACTCGTTATCGCGTCGGCCGCGAAGGCCCGTGCGGTCGGCACGCCGCCGCTGGCGCGCATCCTCGGCTATGCCACCACCGGCGTCGATCCGAAGCTGATGGGCATCGGCCCGGTGCCGGCCGTCCGCAAGGCGCTCGATCGCGCTGGCCTGACGCTCGCAGACATCGATCTGTTCGAGTTGAACGAGGCGTTCGCGGCACAGGCGGTCGCGGTCGTGCGTGAACTCCGACTCGACCCGGCGAAGGTGAACGTGAACGGCGGCGCCATCGCCCTTGGCCATCCGATTGGCGCCAGCGGCGCCCGCGTCCTCACGACGCTCGTGCATGCCTTGCGGGCGCGCAGGCTGCGCTACGGTGTGGCGTCGCTCTGCATCGGTGGCGGCATGGGCATCGCCGTCGTAGTCGAAGCGTTGTGATCGCCGTCGTCCAGCGCGTGCTGGACGAGGTGCGGGCGCATGCGCGCGACGAGTCGCCGCGCGAGTGCTGCGGCATGCTGGTCGGTTCGTCCGGCCGCATTGTCGATAGCGCCAGGGCCGCCAACCTCGAAGACGGCACCACGCGCTTCCGCATCGATCCACGCGATCACATCCGCGCGATTCGCGACGCCCGCAGCCGGCAGTTCGACGTCATCGGCTTCTATCATTCGCACCCGCGCTCACGCGCCTACCCCTCCGAGACCGACGTGGCCGAAGCTGGCTACGCGGGCGCGATGCACCTGATTGTGGGGGTGGACGAGCGCGGCGCGCTGGAGGCGCGGCTCTTCACGATTGATGGGCTGAGCGTGACGGAGCTGACCTACGACGTCAGTACGTAGCTGCCGACCTTCAGGTCGGCGATGGCGTCCGCGTTCTAGAACGGACCAGAACTCGCGCCCGGCTGCACCTGCAGCGTCGTCGTGCCCGAGCCGAGGATGCGGTCCTTGTTCTTCAGGTGGAAGTAGATCTTGTAGCTGCCAGGGCGCCGGAACTGATGCTGCACCGTGTAGCGGCGCTTGATCTGGCTCTTGCCGGCGTCGTAGGGTTCGCAGTCGGTGGTCGACTCCGAGCTCGTGTCGTCACCCCATTCCCACTCGATGCCGGCGCAGTAGTACTCCTCGAAGTCGTCGGCGCCGCCCTGCAGTTCCGCGGTAAGCGTGATGCGCGCCGGAGCCATCACGACCTGCGGCTGCGCCCGCACCCGGATCTTCGGCCGCTTCGCGTCGTCGTCCTTCGACTTGTCGTTCTGGAGCGCTGCCGCGGGAAGCGCGGCGAGGCACAGGGCGAGCCCGGTGGCGGCGGTCGTCGTGAACAGGTGTCGCGGGGTGAACATGCCGCTCCTCGGAGGGGGAACCGGAACTCTGCCGGGCATTGTATCGGCCCCGAATGGGCGCAGCAACCGCGATCCGGGGATAATGAAGGCGATGCCCGCTTTCCAGACGCCACCCATCGCCTGCCGTTTCGGCGCCCTGCTGGCCGTTGCGGTCGAGCTGCTGGTGCTGCCGTGGTTCGAAGGGCAGACGGCCAGTTCGTTCGACGGCCTCGATGCCGCGACCGCAGGAGAGATTGAGCGGGCGCTGGCATCGGGCGAGTTCACCGGACGCCCCTACGAGCTGTTCGTCACGCCGCTGGTCGCGCCGGGGTGGAGCGCACGGCGTGTGGCGCTCATTGGTGCGGGGAAGGAACCGGCGTTCACCGCCGGGCTGGCGCGCCGGCTCGCCACAGCGGCGGGCCTCGCGGCACGCGCGCGCCGCGTCGGCACGCTCGGCTTTGTGATGCGGCCAGGGCAGGCGGCGCCTTCAGGCGACGTCGATGTCGCCGGCTTCTCGCAGTCGATCGCCGAAGGGCTCGTGCTGTCCGAGTTCAGCGGCACCACCTACCAGACCACCGAGCCGACGCTCGGACCGGCGCCCGCCTTCACCATCGTCATTCCCGACCTGCGCGACTCATCACCCGAGAGCCCGGCCCGCATCGAAGGCGCCATCGCGCGCGGCTACGTGCTCGGTGAAGCGTCGAACCTGGCGCGGGCGCTGTCGAATGAACCGGGGAACACACTCACGCCGCGCGAGTTCGCGGCGCGTGCCACGCGCCTCGTCAGCGAATCCGGCGCGACGGTGGAGGTGCTCGACGAGACCCAGATCGCGGCGCTTGGCATGGGCATGCTGCTTGGTGTCGCAAAGGGGAGCAGCGAGCCGCCGCGGCTGATGGTGTTCCGCCACAACCCGCCGGAAGCCAAGTCGGGGCCGGTGCTCGCGCTGGTTGGCAAGGGGATTACGTTCGACACCGGCGGCATCTCGATCAAGTCGGCCGACGGCATGGAGAAGATGAAGGACGACATGGCGGGCGGCGCCGCCGTCGTCTGCGCCATGCGCGCCATCGCGAAGCTGAACGCGCCGATCCGCGTCATCGGCATCGTGCCCGCTACCGAGAACATGCCTGGCGGCCGCGCGATGAAGCCGGGCGACATTCTCACGAGTGCCGAAGGCAAGACGGTGGAAGTGATCAACACCGACGCCGAAGGGCGCCTCGTGCTCGGCGATGCGCTCTGGTATGCGCGGCAGCTCGGCGCCACGCACCTGGTCGACGTCGCGACGCTCACCGGCGGCATGCTCGTCGCGCTCGGCCGGACGACGAGCGGCCTCTTCGGCACGCCCGACTGGTGGGTGGAGCAGGTCCGCCGCACCGGCGACCGCGCCGGCGACCGCATGTGGCAACTGCCGCTGTTCGACGACTATCGCGAGCAACTGAAGAGCGAGATCGCCGACATGATCAACAGCGCCGGCCGTCCCGCGACCTCGATTACCGCGGCAATGTTCCTGAAGGAGTTCACGGGCGGCCTGCCGTGGGCCCACATCGACATCGCCGCCACCGCCTGGGCTGATGATGCGAAGCCGTTCATGCCGAAGGGCGCCACGGGCGTGGCGGTACGGACACTGGTGGAACTGGCCTTCTCCTCGGACACATGGAAATGATGATGTTCGCACTGCAGCCGCCGCCGCCCTCGCAAGGCTTCATGGTGAAGATCATGCAGCCGCCCAGCGATATCGAGGGACTCGCCGACGTGTTGCTCGGTTCGCTGGGGTTGGTGGGCCTGCTGGTGGTCAGCGCCCTGATCCTGGCCGGACTGTTCGCCGGTGGGCTCTACGTGTATCGCCTGAAATTCGCCGACCCGTTTCCGTCGGCCTCCGAGCAGCGCCCTGGCGACGGCGGCCCGGCCGGCAGCATCACGCGCTGATCAGTTCTGTTGCTGCGCGACGGCCGGCACCCGCTTCAGCGAGTTCTGGTATTCGCGCACACCGTCGAAGAGCGCCTGCGCGATCCTCTGCCGGTAGCTCGACCCCTTCAGCAGCTTTGCTTCCTGCGGGTTCGTGAGGAACGAAATCTCCGCCAGGACGCTCGGCATCGACGCGCCAATGAGCACGACGAATGGCGCCTGCTTCACACCCAGGTCCTTCAGCGTCTTGTTCGCCGACTTCAGCGAATCCATCATCTCGCGCTGCACGTAGGTGGCGAAGTCGCGCGATTCGTCCCGCTTGCTGTTCAGCGCAATCGCCTTCACCACGTCCTGCAGCGCGCCCATGGTTTGCGCCGACGTCGCATTCTCGCGGGCCGCCACGGCGGCGGCATTCTGGTTCGATGCGAAGTTCAGGAAGTAGGTCTCGACGCCGCGTGCAGTCGGCAACGTGCTGGCGTTGGCGTGGATGGAGAGGAACAGGTCGGCATGCTCGCGGTTGGCGATCGCCGTGCGCTCCTGCAGCGGGATGAAGGCGTTCTCACGGCGCGTCAGCACCACGTCAACGCCAGGTAGCTTCGCCAGCAGTTTCTCGAGGCGCAGCGCCACGTCGAGGACGAGTTCCGCCTCGTTGATGTCGCCGGCTTTCGCGCCAGGGTCGTGACCGCCGTGGCCCGGGTCGATGACGATGCGCGACACGCCGAGTCCGAGTTGGCGTGCGAGCGACAGCCCGCCCGCCACGTTGCGCGCCGGCGGCGCGGGGGGCATCACGGCGACAGGCTTCGGCGCGACGACCGGCGCAGCCGCCACCGCGGGCATCGCGTCGGCCGGTACCGACAGGCTGCCGACCGGCAGCGTCGAGAGCGATGCGACCCGTCGCGAGCCCAGTGCGGGCGGTGCCGCAAGCAAGTCGAGGTTCATCGAGGTGACCGGCGCCACCGGGGCAATCGAGGCCACCGGCTTCTCGCGCAGGCAATCGATGACCAGCCGGTACGGGCTGTAGAGCGGATAGACGCTGTAGCTGGAGACGCCAGCCGCTTCGAGCACCACGCGCGTGACGCTGTTCGCCTGGCGGCCGATGCGAATCTGCCGCACGACGTCGGTGTCGGCATCGAACCGGAGCGTCTGGTCGACCAGTGCGGGGTTGGCGCGGGTCGACGGTAGATCGATGAAGACCCGGTTCGGGTTGTCGAGCCGCTCGTCGTGGAACCCGATCTCCGCATCGAGCTCGATCACCACCCGCACGACGTCCTTGAGCACCGCGCGCCGAATCGCCTTCACGTTCACCAGCTTCGACGTCGACTCCGGCGCCGCTGCGGCTGGCGTGATGGCGGCCCGGAGCGGACGCACGGCGGTGGTGACTGTGGCTGACGCCATTGGCGCGGTCGTGGGCGGAAGCGTCGCCAGTGGGGCAGTGGTGGCTGGGGGGACGCTGGAGTTACGGGTCGCCGGGTGTGCGTTCAGCCAGGCCATCGGTTCGGGCGTCTGCGTCGCGAACTTGCTGGTTGGGTATTCCGACGTGAGCAACTGGAACAGACGCAACGCCACCGTGCGTTCGCGGGCCTCACCGAAGATATCGAACGCGTCGCGTGCCAGTGTGGCCGCACGCCACAGCGCATCGTCGCAGAAGCCGCTGGTCGGGTGCTGCCGGACCACTTGTTCGTAGTCGGCCACCACCGTCCGTACCGCCTTCAGCAGCGTCGGCTGCGGCGCCGGCGCGGAGAGCGCCTTGCGGACGGCGAGTTCCTTGGCGGACGCGTCGGCGAAGAGGGCGTCGGCAGGGCGCACCACGACTGCGGCGCTCTGGGCGAGCCCCGGGCCCGGCGCCGCGCCGGCCAGCACGGCGACCATCGCCGCCAGCGTGCGAAGGCGTGCGAATCCCGTCATCGCAGTTGCGCGTCCAC
>CALQBJ020000042.1 GCA_943328785.2 Bifidobacterium breve | reverse complement strand
AAGAAGTAGTCGGGCTCGGTCGCGTCGGCGTCGGCCGCCTTGTCGAAGAAGTAGGTTGCGACACCCTGCGTCGGCGTACCACCGCGGCGGAGCTGCACCACGCCGAGGTTATTGAGGATGGCCGGTGTCGACCGCTGCTCGTCGAGCGCCTTGAAGTTGGTGAATGCCCCGTCGTAGCGCTTCAGCTTCAGCTGCGACAGCGCCACCCGGAAGCGGGCGCGGCGGTTCAGCGGCGATGTGGTCGGCACGGCGTTGGCGGCGATGAGCGCCTTCGCGTGCTCGCCCTGGTCGTCGAACACCTCCCACAGCGCGAGGCGCGCGCGGTCGAGCGAGGGATCGGCCTTCAGCGCGGTGTCGAGGTAGCCGACGGCGGTAGCCGGCGTTTCGGCGAGCAACCCCTTGATGTAGTTCTCGAAGGCGGCGACGGGCGGATGGCTCCGCTCGACTTCCGCAGAGGTCCGCGCCGACGCCGGGGCCATGCGCCGCGCAATGCGCTCGAAGATCGCGAACAGCTCCGGCAGCGAGCCGCGCTCGGTGACGTCGGCCTGCACGCGCGCGGTGTCGAGCACGATCGCGCGGGCGCGCACGACGATCTGGTCGCCGTCCATGGTGAGCGAGCCGACGACCACCTGCGACGCGCGCACGAGCAGGCCGATGCGGATCACGGTAGCGTCGGTCAGCGACGCCGCGGGCGGCACCTGCAGCCGGTCGAAGGCGATGCGCCGTTCGTCGCGCGTAATCGCAGGCGCCCCGAGCAGGTTCAGATCGTCGGCCAGCAGCACCGACGCCGCTTCGCCCAGCCACACAATCCGCCCCTCGTGCGACGGATTCTCGAACGGCATGACGAGGATGCGATTCGGCGCGGCCGGCGCGGTCTGCGCCGCGACTGGCCGCGTGACGGCGAGCAGCGCCGCGCACAGCATGACGACAACGGCACAAATGCGTGTCATGGCGTCTCCGCCGGGGCCACGTCCTCGACGCTCGTGAACGGCACGCGCAGCACGCACGCGTCGGCGCCTGTTCCCCGGCACGACTCCACGGTAACCGACGTCTTGATGTCGAACAATGCCAGCATGCGTTCGCACGCCGAGGCGTAGTAGACGCACAGCGGATGATCTACCGGCTCGCGCACCGAGCAGAACACCGATGCCCGCACGGTGACTCGCGCCACGCCCGTGCGCGTCCGCGACGAGGCACGGCTGCCGTCGTAACTCCTGCGTACCAGCGCCGCGGCCCGGCCGAGCACGACCCGCTCGCGGATGACGCGCGGCAGACGGCTGATGGATGTGCGACAGAACGACGACATCGACGCCGCGGTCCACTCGGCGGCATAGTGCCCCGCCGTGCGTGTCACCTCGGTGTAGACCGGCCCTTCCTGCCGCAGGAAGCTGAGCACCGCGTAGAGCGGCGGCAGCCCGATGGTGCCGGCGCGCAGTCCTTCCAAGGTGAGCCAATTCTCGTAGAAGCCGAGCCGTGTCGGCAGGATGTCGCCGATTGCCTGATGCAGGCTGGCCACCAGCACACGTCCGACGCCGCTTTCTCGCATGTCAGGCCGCGAGTAAGATCGACAGGAGATGACGAGCGCGGCAATCCTGACCGGAGGACGGGCGCGACGCTTCGACGGGCGCGACAAGAGCCAGTTGCGCGTGGCGGGCCGCACCATGCTCGAGCGTCAACTCGAGGCGCTTGCCGGCGCGGTGGACCGCATCTGGCTGGCCGGCTACTACGGCGACGTGCCGCTGGCTCCGCCGCTCTGCGTGCTGGCCGACCGGAAACCCGGTCGTGGACCGCTCGCCGGCCTCGACGCCGCGCTGGCGGCCGAGCCGCACGGCACCGTGCTGCTGCTCGCCTGCGACATGCCGTACGTGACGGCGCCCTTCCTGGCGCACCTGCTCACCAAGCTCGACGGCTTCGATGCTGTCGTGCCGAAGACCGAACGCGGCTATCATCCGTTGTGTGCGGTGTATGCCCAGTCCTGCAGGGTTGTGGTGCAGCGCCGTCTCGATCAGGGGCACCTGCGCATGCAGGATCTGCTCGCTGACCTGAGGATTCGAACCGTGGACGGTTCCGAACTGGCGTCGTTCGGACAACCCGGCTCCCTGCTCGCCAACGTGAACACCCAGGCGGCGCTCGATGCGCTCGAATCTCAGCAAAACCACTAAACTGTAATCTATCACGAGCTTACCGCCCTCCCGGACCGACCCGGGCCCGGTCGCTCTTCATCCGCCGACCCATGATTCTTCCGATTCATCGACAGGTTCACTCCGCGATCACCGACGCGGTCCAGCGTGCGTTCGGCCTCACCGAGATTCCGCCGTTCACGGTCGAGACGCCGCCGAACCGGGCGCTCGGCGACCTGGCCGTCACGGTGGCATTCCAACTGGCGCGTGCCCTGCGCAAGGCGCCGCGGATGATCGCGCAGGAGATTGCGAACGCGCTGGCGCCGATTCCGGGTATTGCACAGGTGACCGCCGCCCCGACCGGCTACCTGAACTTCTTCCTGGAACGGAAGCCGTTCGTTGTCGATCGCGTGACGGGACGCGCCATCGCTGCGCCGGTGGACGAAGGCAAGGTCGTGGTCGAGCACACGGCGATCAATCCGAACAAGGCGGCGCACATCGGCCACCTGCGGAACGCGACGCTCGGCGACACGCTGGTGCGGGTGCTGCGCTTCCGCGGCACGCCGGTTGAGACGCAGAACTACATCGACGACATGGGCGTCCAGGTGGCGGACGTCATCGTCGGCTTCAAGGAATTCGAGCAGAAGGGCGTGGCCGACGTCCAGCACATCGCCGAGACGACCCGCTTCGATTACTACTGCTGGGATCTCTACTCGAAGGTGACGCACTGGTACGACGCCGACAAGACGCACGCCGCGGTGCGCGCGCAGGCACTGCACGACCTCGAGCACGGCGGCACCGAGGTGTCCGAGATGGGCACGGTGATCGTCGACCACATCGTGCGGGCGCACCTGAAGACGATGGCGCGGCTGAACATCGGCTACGACCTGCTCACCTACGAAGGCGACATCATCCGCCTGAAGTTCTGGGCGCACTGCTTCGAGACGCTGAAGGCGCAGGGCGCCGTGTTCCTGCAGACCGAAGGCAAGCTTGCCGGCTGCTGGGTGATGCGCATCGACGACGGCCGCGACGCGGAACCGGCGGTCGCCGGCGAGGAGAAGGACGAAGAAGCGCGCGAGAAGGTCATCGTCCGCTCGAACGGTGTCGTCACCTACGTCGGCAAGGACATCGCGAACCAGTTCTGGAAGTTCGGCCTGCTCGGCCGCGACTTCAACTACCGCAAGTTCGCGCTGCAGGACGGCGATCGTCAGCTCTGGGCGACGACCACCGCTGAAGGCGAGAAGAGCGGCGTGCCGTCGTTCGGCGGCGCCACGCGCATCTACAACGTGATCGACTCGCGACAGATGTACCTGCAGGCGCTGCTCGCGCAGGCGCTGCGCACGCTCGACCATCCCAAACAGGCCGAGAACTCCATCCACTTCTCGTACGAGATGGTGGCACTGTCGCACAGCACCGCGCAGAAGCTCGGGTATCCGGCTGACGCCGAGGCCGACCGAAAGCCGTTCGTCGAGGTGTCCGGGCGCAAGGGCCTGGGCGTGAAGGTCGACGACCTGCTCGACGTGCTCGAGTCGACGGCGAAGGCCGAAGTGGCGCGCCGCAACCCCGAGTTCACCCCCGACGAGTGCCAGCGCGTGGCCGAGCAGATTGCCGTGGGTGCGATCCGCTACTTCATGCTGAAGTTCTCACGCGGCAAGCTGATTGTGTTCGACATGGACGAAGCGCTCAGCTTCGAAGGCGAGACCGGCCCCTACCTGCAGTACGCCGTCGTCCGCGCGAACAACATCTTCAACAAGCTGCAGCAGCGCGACGGGGTGAGTGAAGCCGATGTGCTGGCGAGCCTCGACGCGGCGATGCTGGATGAGCTCGCGCCGAGCGACGACCCCGACGCGCACGACCTCTGGGCGCTCGTCTACGAGGCGTCGCGACTCGACGATATCGTCGAGCAGACCGTGCGGGCGCTCGAATTCTCCCTGCTGGCCAAGTACGCCTTCGGGCTGGCACAGCTCTTCAACGCGTTCTATCACCGCTACCCGATCCTCAACGAGGAGAACGTGGATCGCCGGCGGTGGCGGGCGGCAGGTGTCGCCTACTTCCGTGCGCAGTTGACGCGCGCGCTCGACTTGATGGGCATTGACGTGCCAGGACGGATGTAAACCATGGCTGAGATCGCGGTCACCAACTGCGCCAAGATCGAAGACTACAAACAGGCGCTCCTGCATGCCGGTGGTGAAGTGCGCGTCGTCGAACACGGCGGGCCGGTTGCGGCGGCGCTCGAGGGCGTGGGCGGCCTCCTTCTGACCGGAGGTGAGGACGTGGCGCCTGCCCTCTACGGCGAGAAGAAGCACGCGGCCACCGTCGAGGTCGCGCCAGAGCGCGACGCTTTCGAGATTGCCCTGGTGAAGGAGGCACGCCGCATCGGCCTGCCGATCTTCGCCATCTGCCGCGGCATCCAGGTGCTGAACGTCGCGTTCGGCGGCACGCTGGTCCAGGACATTCCCACGCAGATGGCGAACGCCCTGCCGCATGCGTTCACGACTCCGCCGCACAAGGCGTTCGACTACGCCCACGACGTGTGGGTGGACACCAACTCACTGCTCGCGAGGTTGATGGCGGAACGGCTGAACGGGTCGGACTCGTGCGCCGTGAACAGCCGTCATCACCAGGCGGTGAAGGACGTGGCCCCCGGCTTCAAGGTGGTGGCGACGGCGCCGGACGGCATCATCGAGGCGATCGAGGACCCGGCCGCCCGCTTCTGCCTCGGCGTGCAGTGGCACCCAGAGAATTTCTTCCGCACCGGCGAGTTCCGCCCGGTGTTCGAGGGGTTCCTCGAAGCCGCGGCCGTGCGCTGACGCTCCGGCTGACGCTTGATGGTCCGGCTAAAGCCGGACACTACGCGAGACAGTTGTAGTGTCCGGCTTCAGCCGGACGAATCGACCGACGTAGTGTCCGGCTTCAGCCGGACGATCCAAACGGGTGTAGCTGGCGACCAGTGACATGACACACCTCAGGCCGTCGGCGATCGCGCGCAGCTGCGTCATGCTCCTGCTCTGTCTGGCCACCTCGTTCGCGGTCACGGTTCGCGCCGTCGACCCGCTCCGCGTCGTGCTCATCGTCGACTCGAGCACGAACATGTCGTCGATGCTCACGGAGTTCAGGGCCGGCCTGCACTCGTTCGTCGACACCATCCCGAACGACGTGGAGGTGACGTTGATCAGCACGGGCGGCCAGTTGCGGGTGCGGCTCGCCCCCACCTTCGACAAGGCGCTGATGCACGCGGCGGCGGCCCGCTTCGCGGCGGACGGCGGTGCGAACTCGTTCCTCGACACGCTGCTCGAAGCGAACCAGCGCTTCATCCGCACGGCCAGCGATCGTCGCCCCATCGTCATCGTGCTCACCACGGATCAACCGTCAATGGGCGAACCGCGTATCGACGACTACAACGCCTTCGTCGAGACGTTCCGGCAGCGGCGCGGCCGCGCGCACGGCGTGGTGATTCGCGGGGTGAATTCAGGGATCGTGTCGCGGGTGCTCGAGAATCTCACGAACAACACGGACGGCGTGATGACGACGATGGCGGTGCCGAACTCGCTGGCGACGCGGATGAAGGAACTGGCCGAGCAGGTTGCCGCGCAGCAGTAGCCGCGACTGTCACGGGGCCGGCTAAAGCCGGACACGACAGCTATCCAGCGGGGTGTCAGCCGGACCGTCAGCGCCGGAAAGTGGCGACCGATTCGACGTGCGGCGTGTTCGGGAACAGGTCGAAGCCGACGAGCCGTTCGAGCGTGTAGCCCGCATCGACGAACTTGCGCGCGTCGCGCGCCAGCGTCGCCACATCGCACGACACGTACGCCACCACCGGCGCCTTCAGCCCGATCGCGCCGTCGAGGGCCTCCTTCGACATGCCGGTGCGCGGCGGATCGACGATCAGCACGTTCGGCGTGTTGTGCTGACGCGCGACGAACGCCTCCACTCCCTCGTGCATGGCCTTGACCGCGCCCGCGGTCGCTGCGGCGTTCACGGCCAGGTCGGCGGCGCCGGTGCGGTCGCCTTCCACGGCCATTACCTGGGCACCTCGCGCCACACCCGCCGCCATCGAAAACAGCCCGGTGCCGGCATAGAGGTCGATGACGCGGTCGCCTGGCGACACGTGCGACACCACGTGCGACACGAGCGACGACAGCAGGAAGCGATTGCCCTGGAAGAAGGCCAGCACGTGCCGGCGCAGGCTGACCGCGTGACCGTCGATGTCGAGCACATCGACGACGTGCGGGTCGCCCGCGACGACGGCCGTGCGCGCCGCGCCGTGCGCCTCTGGCACGGACAGCGTCAGTCCGGTCAGGCCGTCCGAATGGCCGAGGGTGGACATCAGCCGCGGGCTGATCGAGGCCGAGGTCTCGAGGTGCACCACACGCTGCGACGCGTCGAGGTTCTCCGACACCTCGAGTTCGCGCACCCCGGCCATGCCGAGCGAACGGAGGCCGGCGGCGAGCCGGTCCAGGGTGTCGCAGGTATCGACACGCAGTTGCCGCGTCTCGCGCGCATCGCACAGGTCGTGCGTCCCCTCGCGGAAGAACCCGACACGGCCGCCACGCACGTGCAGGCGCGAGCGCATCCGGTAGCCGTCTTCGGGTGACCCGGACACGGCGATCGGCGCTGGCAACGTGAGCCGTCCGATGCGACCGAACGCGTCCTCGAGGACCAGCCCTTTCACCTCGAGCTGCCGCGCGTAGGTGATGTGCGCATAGACGCAGCCGCCGCACAGCGGATCGGCCGAGACCGCGCGACGGTCGGCGGACGGCTGCTCCACCGTTACCACCTCGGCGTAGGCGACGCCGCGGCCGACGCGCTCGATGCGCGCCGTCACCTGCTCGCCGGGGATGGCACCCGACACGAGCACGACCTGACCGTCGGCACGCGCGATCATGCGCCCGCCGGCGGCCGGCTTCTCGATGGTGAGTGAAAGGGTCTGTCCGGCGTTCAGCATAGGACCTGTATCGCTGCGCACCCGCAGGTGCGCTGTTGCAGTTTCAGGAAAACGAAATGACCGGTAGTCCGAGCCGCTCGCGCATGAGGCGCGTGATGGCCCGGTCGAGCGCGGCCGCGAACGCGTCTGCGGCCATGGTGGAGCGGAACGCCGCCAGTTCCTCGGCGGCCTCCCGGCGCAGCGCGTCGATGAAGTCTTTCGTCACTGCGCTCTTCATCAACGCGATCAACTCGGTGTCGAGCGCAGCCAGACGCTCGACCGTGACGCGCCGTTCCTCGCCGCGTACGCCAGCACTCTTGCCGCGTGCCGCATCGAGTTCCGCCGACACGCGGTCGACGAGCGGATCGGCTTCGTCACCGAGGACGCCTGTCGCCCTGAGGCTGCTCAGCTTCACCAGCACCCGCTCGAGGTGCTCGGGCAGCGACGGCCCCTTCTTGCGAGCCGGAGCGGCCGTTACCGGCGCGGCGGCCGACGCGTCGCCGGCTGGCGCCGCCGTGAGCCCCGTGGCCCGGCGCCACTCGTCGAATACATCGAGGACGTCGGCCTCGCAGAAGTCGATCTTCACCGGGCGCTTGCGCGGCCCCTTGCGATAGTAGCGCTCGAAGTAGCGCTCGATGCCGCCCAGCGCCACCTTCAACGGCACGCCGTCCAACGCCCACTTCGCCACGATCTCGAACGAGGGTCCGACGATGCGCATGAGGTGACCGTCGTTCTTGCGGCAGAGATGCGCTTCGATATCGCGGCAGTACTCGGACAGATCCATGTGGAAGTGCAGATTGTAGACTTCAGATTGCTGATTGCTGATTCGCGATGCTATCGGTCAGCGGGGCGCCTGGTTACGTTCCCAGACCAGCCGCAGCCCCTGCAGCGTCAATTCCACATCGACATGCTGGAACAGTTGCGTCTCGGGCGCGATCACCACCGCCAGCCCGCCGGTCGCAACACAGACCGCGTTGCCGCCAAGTTCGACGTCCATGCGGCGGACGAGCCCCTCGACCATGCCGACGTAGCCGAAGAACAGGCCCGACTCCATCGCGCCGATGGTGGTGCGGCCGATCACCGTCGCCGGCTTGCGCACCTCGATGCGCGGCAGCCGCGCCGCGCGCTGGAACAGGGCATCGGCCGAGATGGTGACACCGGGGCAGATGGCACCGCCAAGGTATTCACCCTTCCCGCTCACCGCATCGAGCGTGGTGGCGGTGCCGAAGTCGCAGACGATGAGCGGCCGGCCGTCGCCGCCGTACTGCTCGAAGGCCGCAATCGCGTTCACGATGCGGTCGGCACCCACTTCCGACGGATTGCTGTAGAGGATCGGCATGCCCGAATTGCTGGCCGGGTCGACGACCAGCGGCGAGCGCTCGAGGTACTTCCACAGCATGCCGACCACCGTGTTCGTCAGCGGCGGCACGACCGACCCGAGCACCACCCCTTCGATGCGTGTCCGGTCGATCTTGCCGTGCACGAACAGGCCGTCGACCGCGAGGCCGAGTTCATCGGCCGTGCGGTCGCGCAGCGTCTGCAGTCGCCAACTGCGGATCAGTTCGGTGCCCTGGAACACGCCCAGGACGATGTTGGTGTTCCCGACGTCAATTGCCAGCAGCATGGAGTCCCCAGCGCACTTCCCCGGCTACGATCCGCTCGACCGAGCCGGTGCTCCGCACGAGGAGCGCGCCCATCTCATCGATCCCTTCGGTGATCCCGTGCCGCACGCCCGACGGCGTGTCCCACTCGACCTTTGCGCCGCGGCTCCCGAACGCCCGCGCACGCCACGCGTCGAGAATAGCATCGTAGCGCCCGCCGAGCAGGTCGTCGTAGCGCGCCGCCAGCGAGGCAATCGCCTCGGCACACAGCGCCGCGCGGTCGATGCCACGCCCGAGTTCGGTCTCGAGCGACGTGACCATCGACGCCAGTGCAGGCGGGTAGGCCGCCGACATCACGTTGATGCCGAAGCCCAGCACCACCGCCTGCAGGCCGACCGCTGCGGTCGCTGCCACGCCCTCGGCCAGGATGCCGGCGAGCTTGCGTCGTCCCACCAGCAGGTCGTTCGGCCACTTGATGGCCGGCACTAACCCGGTCACCTGCTCCACCGCCTCAGACAGCGCCACGCCGGCACTCAGCGTCAGCAGTGCAGTCGCCCGTTCCGGCGACAGCCGCGCGCGCCCTGGGGCCAGGACCACCGAGACGTAGAGGCCAGCGGACGGTGGCGAGAACCAGACGCGCCCGCGGCGTCCTCGCCCAGCAGTCTGCGCGTCGGCAATGACGACCGTGCCTTCGTGGCCGCCCTCCTGCGCGAAGCCGCTCGCGACGTCGTTGGTCGACCCGATTGTTTCGAAATAGAGGATCCGGCTGGCGAGCGGGCCGAGGCGTTCGCGCCGCGCCTCGAGCGCCTCGAACAGTTCCGGTGGCAGTGGACGTGGGTGGTCGGACACGCGAGGACTAGATTGGTTCGATCTCGAAGCTGATGTCGATCGCCGGAGCCGAGTGCGTGAGCGCACCGGCCGAGACATAGTCGGCGCCGGTCGCCGCCAGCTCGGGGATCCGGTCGAGGGTGACCCCGCCCGAGATCTCGATCTTGATGCGTCCGGCCGCCCGCCGCACCGCCTCGCGCACCTCGTCGAGCGGCATGTTGTCCACGAGCACGATATCCGCGCCGGCCGCCAGCGCCTCGTCGAACTGCTCGAGCGACTGCGCCTCGATTTCGAGCCGCAGATCGGGACGGCTCGCGCGGCAGCGCGCCACGGCCGCCGCCACGCCGCCAGCCAGCCGCACGTGGTTGTCCTTGATCAGAATGGCGTCGTAGAGCCCGACCCGGTGGTTGGTGGCGCCGCCCGCGGCCACGGCATGCTTCTCGAGCACGCGCAGCGTCGGCGTCGTCTTGCGCGTGTCGAGCACGGTGATGCGTCCGCCCGAGGCGTCGACGTAGGCCCGCGCGCGCGTGGCAATGCCGGACAGGCGCTGCAGGAAGTTCAGCGCCGTACGCTCGGCCACGAGCAACGTTCGGGCGAGGCCGACGACCTCGCCGATCTCCTCGCCCACCGCGCACGCCTCGCCGTCGGTCTTGCGGAAGTGGATCTCGATATCGGGTTCGAGCTGACGGAACGCTTCGGCCGCCACGTCGACCCCCGCCAGCACACACGCCTGCTTCACCAGGAAGATGCCGCGTGCCCGCTGCGAGGCGGGCACGGTGGCGTCGGTGGTGACGTCGCCGGCGCCGATATCCTCGGCCAGCGCGCGACGGACGATGTCCGGGTAGGACTCAGGCCGGAGGCGCGGCATCGTACCCAGCTACCACGAACGACTTCGGCTCGCCGGCGGCGCAGGCGAACTGCTGGACGCGCAGGGCGGCGCGGAGGTCGGCATCCACCTCGGGCATCAGCGCAATGCTCGCGGCGTCGGCGGTGATGGTGACCGTGGTGATCGGCACCTTCAACGGCTGCTTCGCTTCCGACCGCAGCCGGCGCACTTCGAACAGCACGACCGTGGCCCAGTCGTAGAGCTGCTGGTCGGCCTCGCGGCGTGCCGGCGAGTGGTCGTGCACCAGCACCTCGACTTCGGCGCGCGTCGGCCAGGCGGCCTTGTGCACCGAGCCCTCCTGCCACCACGACCAGACTTCTTCGGTCACGAACGGCAGGAACGGTGCGAGCAGCCGCAGCATCACCGACAGCGCCGCCACCAGCGCCGAATTGGCCGAGGCCGCGGCGGCGTCGCCCTGTTCGCCGTAGCGCCGTCCCTTCACCAGCTCGAGATAGTCGTCACAGAAGCGCCAGAAGAACTCTTCCGTGCGCTGCAGCACGCGAGCGTAGTCGTAGGTTTCGAAGTTCTTCGTCGCATCATCGACCAGATCCGCGAGGTTGCGGAGCATCGCGCAGTCGACCGCGTACGTGATCGGCCCCTGCGGCAGCGCTGAACTGAGCGTGAAGCGCGAGGCATTCAGCAGCTTCATCGCCAGGCGGCGTCCCACCTTCATCTGGGCCGCCTCGAAGATCGTGTCGCCGCCAGGGCGGGCGCAGGCCGCCCAGTAGCGGACCCCGTCGGAGCCGTGCTCGTCGAGCAGCGCCTTCGGCGTGACCACGTTGCCCTTCGACTTCGACATCTTCTTACGGTCGGGGTCGGTGATGAAGCCGGAGAGTGCCGCGTTGGTCCACGGCAGCGAGTCGTGCTCGAGCTGCGCGCGCAGCACGGTCGAGAACAGCCACGTACGGATGATGTCGTGCCCCTGCGGACGGAGGTCCATCGGGAACACCTTGGCGAACAGCTCCGGATCATCGATCCAGCCGCCCGCCACCTGCGGCGTGAGCGACGAGGTGGCCCACGTATCCATCACGTCAGGGTCGCCGACGAAGCCGCCGGGGACGCCACGCTGGTCGGCCGAGTAGCCGGCCGGCACGTCGACCGACGGATCGATCGGTAACTGCGCTTCCGACGGGACGAGCGGCTGGCCGTACTGCGCCACACCATCGCCATTCAACGGATACCACAGCGGGAACGGCACACCGAAGAAGCGCTGGCGGCTGACGCACCAGTCGCCGTTGAGCCCGTTCACCCAGTTCTCGTAGCGGTGGCGCATGTACTCCGGATGCCACTGCAGTTCGCGTCCGCGCTGGAGCAGCGTGTCGCGGAAGTCGATGGTCTTGATGAACCACTGACGGCTGGTGACGATTTCGAGCGGACGGTCGCCCTTCTCGTAGAACTTCACCGGGTGCGTGATCGGCCGCGGCTCGCCAATGAGGTCGCCGCTACCCTTCAGTTGCTCGACGATCTTGTTCTTCGCCTGCTTGGCCGAGAGGCGCACGAGTTCGTCGTAGCAGGTCTGCGCGCGGGCCGCGTCCACCGACTCCCAGCCTGGGCTGCCCCACGCGAGCGGCTTCAGCGTGCCGTCGGTCTGGATGATGGCGCGGACCGGCAGGCTCAGTTCGCGCCACCAGATAACGTCGGTGAGGTCGCCGAACGTGCAGATCATCGCGATGCCGCTCCCCTTCGCAGGGTCGGCCAGCGTGTGGGCGCGCACCGGGACACGCACGCCGAACAGCGGCGTGATCACCTCAGTACCGAATAGCGGCTTGTAGCGTTCGTCGTCCGGATGCGCGACCAGGGCCACGCACGCCGGGACCAGTTCAGGACGCGTGGTCTCGATGTAGACCGGCTCGCCCCCATCCGCGCGCTGGAACGCCAGGCGGTGATACGCGCCGGGCATCTCGCGATCCTCGAGCTCCGCCTGCGCCACGGCCGTGCGAAAGTCGACGTCCCAGAGGGTCGGCGCGTCGAGCTGGTACGCGAGGCCGCGACCGATCAGACGCAGGAACGCCGCCTGCGACACGCGCTGCGCCGGCTTGCCGATCGTCGCGTAGGTCATCGACCAGTCGACCGACAGTCCGAGCTGACGCCAGAGGTCCTCGAAGACCTTCTCGTCCTCGGTCGTCAGCGTGGTGCAGAGCTCGATGAAGTTGGGTCGCGAAATCGAGATCGGCGGCTTGGGCGGTGTGGCCGGCGGCGCGAACGACGCGTCGTACGGCAGCGACGGATCGCAGCGCACGCCGTAGTAGTTCTGCACGCGGCGCTCGGTCGGTAGCCCGTTGTCGTCCCATCCCATCGGATAGAACACCGCCTTGCCGCGCATGCGCTGGAAGCGCGCCACGACGTCGGTGTGCGTATACGAGAACACGTGCCCGACGTGCAGCGACCCGCTGACCGTGGGCGGCGGCGTGTCGATGGAATAGACCTCGTCGCGCGATTTCGTCCGGTCGAAGCCGTAGACGCGGTCGGCTTCCCAGCGCGGCGTCCACTTCGCTTCGAGCCCTTCGAGGGCCGGCTTTTCTGGAAGATTCAGGCGTGCGGGATCGAGTTGGGTCAGGGAACGCTGCGGACCGGACATCCGCTGATCTTATTTGATGTTGCGCTTGATCCGCTCGATCTCTTCACGCACCAACCGCTCGGCCGTGGCCGATGTGATGTCGGTCACCGTCTCGCGCACGATGCGGTCGGAGAGCTGCGCCAGCACCCGGCTGGCGATCTGGTCGGCCAGCGCATCGAGGTCGATGGCGGGTGCGACGGCGGGGCTGGCGAAGGCGGCAGGCGCGGGAACGACGCGCAGCGCCGGGTCGGGCTGGCCTGCCCGCTCGGCGTCCAGCAACGCCGCGAACGCGTCGGTCAGCGGCACGGCGCGCGGCATCGGGACCGAGGGGAGCGTGACCGGAAACGGCTGGTCGTCGAGCGGCGGTAACTCGTCCTCGTCCTCCTGGACCAGCGGTCGCGGGATCTTCGACAACGCCGCGAAGGCCTGGTCGATCTGGTCGAAGTAGTCGGCGCCTGCCGGCTCCGCCGGGGCAGCCGCTTCGGGCTCGGCAACGGGTGCGGCCACGTCCGTGGTGTCGACCACCGGCTCGAGTGCCGGCAGCGCCTCTGGGGCGCGAGTCGCGCGGAAGGCTGCGAACGGCGAGGGCGGATGGACGTGCACGCCCGACGGGGTGCCGCGTCCGTCGCTGAGCAGCTCCATCACGCGGCTGACCAGCACGACCGGATCGAACGGTTTGGTGAGGATGCCGTCGGCCCCCGCCTGGTGCGCCTGTGCCTGGTCGATCGACTCGAAGGCACCGGCGAGCAGCAGGACCGGCACGTCCGCGGAGGCGGCCTGGCTGCGGATGAACTGCGCCACCTCGAACCCGGAGCGGCCGGGCATGTCGATGTCGGCCAGCACCACGTCTGGTACCGAACGCTTGATGGCCTCGATTGCCTGCTCGCCGTCGCCGACCGAGACGACGCGGACGTCCTCCCGGGCAAACGTCAGCTCGACGACCCGCTGGATCGTGGCGCTGTCGTCGGCGAGGAGGAGAGTCTTTGTCACGGTGGTTGGCTTATCGGACGAAGGTGACGCGCGCCCCAGCTTACGCCCGTGCGCGGACGTTCACCTGAATGAAGTCGATGATCGCCTGCATCGGGGTGCCGGGCAGGAACACGCCCTTCACGCCGATCGCGTGCAACTTCGGTACGTCGACGTCCGGGATGATACCGCCAACCAGCACCAGGACGTCGTCGATCCCCTGGGCCTTCAGCAGCGCCATGAGCTTGGGCGCAATGTGGTTGTGGGCGCCGGAGAGGATGGACAGGCCGATGACGTCGGCGTCCTCCTGGAGCGCCGCCGAGACGATCTGCTCGGGCGTCTGCCGCAGGCCGGTGTAGATCACCTCCATGCCCGCATCGCGCAGCGCACGGGCGATGACCTTGGCCCCCCTGTCGTGCCCGTCGAGCCCGGGCTTGGCAATCACCACGCGGAGCTTTCGCATCGTCAATCTTCAATCTTCAATCGGCACAGTCGGGAGACGCGTCTTCAGATTCACGATGGTAGATTCGCGATTCTAGATGACCGGCGTCTCTTCATATTCGCCCCACACGTCGCGGAGCGCGTCGCACATCTCGCCGAGCGTGGCGTACGCACGCACGGCATCGAGGATACGCGGCATCAGGTTCTCTGTCCCAGCGGCGGCGCTCTTCATGGCCGCGAGCGTCTGCTGCACCCGCTCGGTGTCGCGCGAGGCGCGCAGCGCCTGCAGCTTGGCCAACTGCCGCTCCCCCGCCCCCTCGTCGATGTAGAGGATCCGGATCGGCGGCTCGTGCTCCTGCACGAAGTCGTTGACCCCGACGACGACCTTGTCGTGGCGCTCGAAGGCCTGCTGGAAGCGGTAGGACGATTCCGCCACCTCACGCTGCGGAAACCCCTGCTCGATCGCCTCGACCATGCCGCCCATCCGGTCGATCTGGTCGAAGTAGGCCATCGCCCCGTCTTCCATCTCGCGGGTCAGTTTCTCGACGAAGTACGACCCCCCGAACGGGTCGACGTCGCTGGTGAGGCCGCTCTCGAACGCCAGCACCTGCTGCGTGCGCAGGGCAAGCGTCGCCGCCTCTTCCGTGGGCAGCGCCAGCGCCTCGTCGAGCGAGTTGGTGTGCAGCGACTGCGTGCCGCCAAGCACGCCTGACAGCGCCTGCAGCGCCGTGCGCACCACGTTGTTGTAGGGCTGCTGCGCGGTGAGCGACACGCCGGCCGTCTGGGTGTGGAAGCGCAGCTTCAGCGACCGGTCGCTCTGTGCGCCGAAGCGGTCGCGCATGACGCGCGCCCACAGGTTGCGCGCCGCCCGGTACTTGGCGATTTCCTCGAAGAAGTCGGAGTGGGCGTTGAAGAAGAACGACATGCGGGGTACGAAGGTGTCGACGTCGAGCCCGGCGTCGACGCCCCACTGCACGTACTCGATGCCGTCGCGCAGCGTGAAGGCCAGCTCCTGCAGCGCTGTCGAGCCGGCCTCACGGATGTGGTAGCCGCTCACCGAAATCGTGTTCCACTTCGGCACGTCGGTGGCGCAAAACGCAAACGTGTCGATAATCAGCCGCATCGATGGCCGCGGCGGGTAGATGAATTCCTTCTGCGCGATGAATTCCTTGAGGATGTCGTTCTGGATGGTGCCCGATAGCTGCGTCCAGTCGACACCCTGCTGCTCGGCCACCACGAGGTACATCGCGAAGATGATGGCCGCCGGCGAGTTGATGGTCATCGACGTGGTGATGTCGCCGAGGTGAATTCCCTCGAAGAGCGTCTCCATGTCGGCCAGCGACGCGATGCTGACGCCGCACTTCCCCACCTCGCCGAGCGCCAGTTCGTGGTCGGGGTCGCGCCCCATCAGCGTCGGCAGGTCGAACGCCACGCTCAGCCCGGTACTTCCCGCCTTCAGGAGCGCCTGGTAGCGGGCGTTGGTCTCCTCCGGGGTGCCGAAGCCGGCGAACTGCCGCATCGTCCAGAGCTTGCCCTCGTAGCCCGAGGTGTGGATGCCACGGGTATACGGGAATGCCCCCGGTGTGCCGATGTCCTGGACAGGGTCGACGTCCGCCACATCGTCTGGCGTGTAGAGGCGGTCGATGCGCTGTCCGGAGATGGTGGTGAACGCGGTGGCGCGCTCGGGCGCCTTCTTCAGCGTTGGCTCGAGCGTCTCGCGCTCCCACCGGCGTTTTGCCGTCTCGGCCGTCGTATCCATCAGTCTTTCATTATATTAGGGACATTATGTCGACCAACGGTTCGATCTTCGGCGCCATGCTGCAGGAGTTCGACGGCGCGGCTCGCATTCTCAACCTGGAACCGGGCATCTGGAAGATCCTGACGCACCCCAAGCGCCAGATCACCGTCTCCTGCCCCGTCCAGATGGACAACGGTGAGATCGAGGTCTTCACCGGCTACCGCGTCCAATACAACATCACGCTCGGCCCGGCGAAGGGCGGCATCCGCTACCACCAGAACGTCAGCCTCGACGAGGTGACGGCGCTGGCTGCCTGGATGACCTGGAAATGCGCCGTGGCGCATATCCCGTTCGGCGGCGGCAAGGGCGGCATCATCTGCGACCCAACGCGGATGTCGCGCCGCGAGCTCGAGGCGCTGACGCGCCGCTACATCGCGGAGATCATCGACGCGATCGGGCCGGAGAAGGACGTGCCGGCGCCAGACGTCAACACCAACGACCAGGTGATGGCGTGGATCATGGACACCTACAGCATGCACGTCGGCCACACATCGACGGCCGTGGTCACCGGTAAGCCGCTCGAACTCGGCGGTTCGCTCGGGCGCCGCGAGGCGACGGGCCGCGGCGTGATGATCTCGGCGCGCGAGTCGGCGAAGCATCTCGGCTTCGACATCAGCACCGCCACCGTCGCCGTGCAGGGCTTCGGCAACGTCGGCTCGATCTCGGCGGAACTCATCGGCCAACTCGGCGCGCGCATCGTTGCGGTGACCGACTGGAAGGGTGGGGTCTACAACGAGAAGGGACTCGACCTCGCGAAGCTGAACGACTACGTGCGGCAGCAGAAGACCGTGGCCGGCTTCCCCGGTGCGGCGACGCTGACCAACGACGAACTGTTCACGCTCGACGTCGACATCCTCGTGCCGGCGGCGCTCGAGAACCAGATCACCATGGACAATGCGCCCGCCATCAAGGCGAAGGTCATCGTCGAGGGCGCCAACGGCCCGACGAGTCCGGATGCGCACAAGCACCTGCACGAGCGCGCCGTCTTCATCGTGCCAGACATCCTGGCGAACAGCGGCGGCGTCACGACCTCGTACTTCGAGTGGGTGCAGGACCGGCAGGGGTATTTCTGGACCGAGAAGGAAGTGAACGAGCGGCTGGAGTTCAAGATGTGCGAGGCGTTCGACGCCGTGCTGCAGACGTCGCTGAAGTACCGCGTCGACCTGCGGACAGCTGCCTACATCGTGGCGATCAACCGCGTTGCCACCGTGACGCGGATGCGCGGGATGTACGCGTAGCGCACACCCCGCCCGTCGATGTCAGTTCTTGAAGCGCCGCCAGTCGATGCCGTACTTGCGGACGCGGTAGTTGAAGATGCGCTCGGTGGTGCCGAGCAGGCGCGCCGCCTTCGCGCGGTTGCCGCGGGCGCTCTTCAGCGAGTCGAGCAGCGCGTCTTTCTCGAACGCGTCCATCGAGTCGCGGAGCGTCGACGTCTGATTGGTGCCGGTCGACTCGGCCGTCTGCAGCGTCGGTGGCAGGTGATGCGCGTGCACGACCTGTGCGTCGCACACCACGATCGCCCGTTCCATCACGTTGGCCAGTTCACGCACATTGCCTGGCCAGTGGTAGCTGGTGAGCATGTCGATGGCGGGCGTCGAGATGCGCTTCACCGACTTGCCGTGCTCGCGTGAGAACTTCTCGAGGAAGTAGTCAGCGAGGAGCAACACGTCGGGCTTCCGCTCGCGAAGTGGCGGCGTGAAGATGGAGAAGACGTTGAGGCGGTAGTAAAGGTCTTCGCGAAACTCGCCCGCCGCAATCGCCTTCTCCAGGTCCTTGTTCGTCGCCGCGACCAGACGGATGTTGGCGCGGATGGTTTCGGTGCCGCCGAGGCGCTCGAACTCGCGCTCCTGCAGCACGCGCAGCAGCTTCACCTGCGTGGCGAGGTTCAGTTCGCCGATTTCGTCGAGGAACAGCGTGCCGCCCTCGGCCGCTTCGAACCGTCCCTTCTTGGTGCCGTGCGCGCCGGTGAACGCGCCCTTCTCGTAGCCGAACAGCTCGGACTCGATCAGGTCGTGCGGCAGCGCCGCGCAGCTCACCTTGATGAACGGCTTCTTCGCACGCGCCGAGTTGTAGTGGATGGCGTGCGCGATCAGTTCCTTGCCCGTGCCCGACTCGCCGCGCAGCAGCACGGTGGTGTTGGTGCGCGCCACCTGGGCGATCTGCTCATAGACCTGCCGCATCGGGCCGCTGGTGCCGATGATGTTGCTGAAGTCGTAGCGTTCCTTCAGCTCGTTGCGGAGGTGGGTGTTCTCGTCCACCAGGCGCTGCTTGTCGGCCTGGATGAGCCGGTGCACCCGCACGGCCTGGGCGATCATCGACCCGACCACGCCGAGGAACTTCGACATGCGGTTGTAGTCGCGATCGGCCTTGAAGCGCAGGTCGATGCTAACCGCACCGAGCGTCTTCTTGTCGACCGTGATTGGCACCGCGATATAGCTCAACTCCTGCTCGCGGAGCTCGGGCCGGTCGGAGAGCCGGTTGACGAACATCGGCTCGCGCGAGACGCGCGGCACGACCATCGGCTTGCCGCTCTGCACGACCTGCCCGATAACCCCTTCGCCGATCTTGAAGCGCACGCGCTTACCGGCGGCAATCGCGCCAGCGGACGCCTCGAGTTCCACCTCACCGGTGTTCTCGTTCTGCAGGACGACGGCGCCGCGCACCGAGCCGTGGTGGCGGACCAGAATCTCGAGCACGCGGGTCAGCCCCGCATGGAGGTCCAGCGTGGCAGACAGCGCCTGGCTGGCTTCGAGCAGCGTCGAGAGCTTCCGTACTTCACCGGCATGTGCTTCATCCGGCTCCATCCACTGTGCGACCTGCGACGACATATGTGCCCCACTCCCCCGGGAAAGACCACCCGCGCTGTTACCGGCCTTCCTGAGCAAGGCGGATTCCACGCGGCAGCGGCGCCCTAGCGGCGGGAGTTGCACAAATTTGGCGTAAAACACGCGATCGCCATCACCGGCGCGAAGTCGAACATCAGACAAATGCGTAGGAATGACGGCATTTACTGCACGGAATTGTCGCGGAGCGCGATCGGGGCCTCCTGTCGGGCTGCTGCGGGCCGCCTCAGCCGGACCTCGTGGCCGGCGCCACCGGTCGCCTGACTACGAGTGGTTCAGGCTGGAAGAACGGACAGTGGTGTCGGCCTGCACCGCCTCGACCATACAAAACTGTGGCGCCCCTACGGCGTGACGGCGAACTCCAGCCGTGCGACGACCGCCGCGCGCGCGCCGGGCGCCTCGAACTCGAGTGCGTATTCGCCCGAGGCCAGCCCTGCGAGCGCCAACTCGACCTGCACGGTCCCGTCGGCGATGTCTACCGCATGCACCAGCAGATCGCGCAGGCGCGACCCGAACCGGCTCTGCAACCGTGCCCGGACCGTGGAGGCAAGCCCGGCGCCGCTCACCGGGATCCGCACCACGAGCTGTTCGGCGCGGCTGAACTGGCGCGATGCCACGGGCGGCGTGCGCCCCTCGCCGATGCCCCGCAGTTCCCGCGCGGACCGGGCGCGGTACACCGCAGGCGACCCGAAGGTGACCGGCGCGGTGAACGACGTCACCACCAGGTCGCGGACATCGCGGTCGAGCACGCGGCCGCCGGCATCCATCACGTCCATCTGCACGAGCAGCGTGGCCGGCACGGCATCGAACGCCAGTTCCGGACGCTGGGACGCCACCACGGCGTCGTGTCCCGACGGCGACACGTCGCCCTGAAACACCGGCGTCCCGTCCATCGTCGTCACCGCCATCGCAATCCGCGACGGCCTGACGAGCGGTCCGCGTGCACCGGGCACGCGGGCGGCCGGCTCCCAGACGAACGCGATGCGCGTGCGGCCGTCTCCGACAGCCGACTGCCCGAACCACGTCAGGATGAGCGGCGACGTGCGCCGCCGCACCGTCAGCCCTTCGGGAAGCCCGGCAGTGCGAGGCACGAACGCCGGCAGAGCGTCGCGGTGCACGCCGAAGGCGGCACGCGCGCGGACGGGAGTAATCGACCTGAGCCTGCGCACATCGAGCGGGCGCAACCCGCCGTCGGCCAGCGCCTGGCTCGTGCGCACGGTCAGCAGGTAGTAGCTGCTGGCGTCGTCCAGCACACGCTGCAGGCCCGCCGCTGCGGCGTCGCCACCGTCCACCACGAAGCCGCTTGTTGGCACGGCGAGGGCGACGAGCAGTTCGCGACGACTCGGCGCGGCCGGCCCGGCGTCGCCCGGCACCGTGGATGACGCGGTCGGTGCGGGACGCACACCGTAGATCGCCACACGCTCGCGGTTCGCGGTGCCCACCAGCCCGTCGATGCCAGGCAGCGTCGGCTCGCCGCGCGTCGCAGCCGGCGGCACGCTGAAGCCGTTGCTGAGGAGCACCAGCGTCTTGCGGCCGCCAGGCAGGCTGCCGAGGTGCGAGACCAGGGCGCTCAACGACGACACCGCAATCTGCCGCCGCGTCGCGCGGATGCGCGCAGGTGCGGTCGCAATGAACTGCTGCTCGAAGGCCGAGCGTGGGAGGAGGTCGTCCTCGCGCGGTACCGCCGCCTCGACGATGCGCGCGGCGGCGGCGTGGTCGGTCGTCGTGCGGATGGTGACGAGCGAGTCGAGCGGCTTCCGCACGACGACGAGGTCGCGCGGCCCCAACCTGCGCACGAATGCGGCGACCGCGGCCCGCGCGGCGCTGAACGCCGCGTCGTCGCGAAGGTGGTACTCGTAGATGTAGATGGCGACGATCCGCGACGCGTCCGCGGCCACGCGCGTTTCGTCGTCGCGGGTCGTGATCGGAGGGAGCGGTGCGGTGTTCGTGGAGGGCTGCACCAGCGTGACCGCCTCGACGGCGAGCGGCGTGCCACCGTCGGTCACCGTGAAGTCAGCCGCACGCAGCACGCGGCTCGTCCCTGGCTCATCGACGAGCACGTCGAGGGCAAGCGTGTCGTGCGCCGATTGGGCACACAGTGCGCTGCCGGCCAGGAGCACGATGCACGCACAGGCCAGGCGCATGATCAGCCCGTGATGCGGAACCCGACCAGTTCCTTGACCGGCTCGCCGGTACCGGGGCCAGTCGCGGTGAGTTCGAGCAGATACTCGCCAGCCGGATAGGCCGAGAGCACCAGCTCTACGTCGCGGGCCGTCTCCTCGCCAGTCCCGGCGGCCACCACCGGCAGTTCCGCCATCGATTGCCCCGCCCTGTTCAGCAGGCGCGCGGTAATGGCCGGCGCCGCCGCGCCCGCGCCGTACGCCGACACGCGAACGAAGACGCGCTCCAGACGACTGAACTCACGCGCGGCCGTCGGTGTCGCCTTCGGGTCGGCCTTCACCTGCTGGAACTCGCGGACCGTCCGCGCGCGGTAGACCGCAGGGGTCGCGATGAGGATGCCTGGCGCCGTCAGGTCGGGCACGGTGAGCTCGCGCGATTCGCTGTCGAGCACCTCGGCATCGGCGCTCTCTACCGCCAGCCGCAATTGCACCTTGCCTGGCGCCGCTTCGAACGTTACCGAGCCGCCGGCCGGTGCGGTGGTGGACGATGCGGCCGCGGCCTCAGGCGACCTGCCCCGGAAGTACGGCGAGCCGTCTGGCGCCACCGCCGTCACCGATATGCGCGCGGCCGCCTCGGTGGCTCTGGCCGGGCTGCCCGGCGCGCGCGGCACCGGCTCCCAGACGAGCGTGACGCGCGTCTTGCCGCCCGAGCCACGCTCGGTGCCGATCCAGGTACGCACCAGGCGCGAGGACCGAATCGGCGTGGTGATGGTGGCGAGCGCCGTGGTGACCGCCTTCGGCAGCTCAGGCTTCGCCGGTTCCAGCGCCCGCTTGGCATCGTCGGCGGTGAAGGCCCAGTAGCCCTTGCGCGCGCGCACCTGCACGCCGGGTTTCTT
>CALQBJ020000041.1 GCA_943328785.2 Bifidobacterium breve | reverse complement strand
CGGCCGCACCTCTCACGTCTCAGCCCCGGACTCGCCGAAGATGACCCCGCGCCTGACGCCGCGACGTATCGTGTCGCGCCAGCGCCTTCCGGACCTCTGCGGACGGGCTCCGCCAACGGCGACAGCCGTCGCGATCAGCGAGGCCGCAGCTATCCATCGGGTACCTGGATTGCAAAGCATGAGCAACATATGGCCAAGCTTGTGCTCCTTATGCTCGCGCTCGCCTGCTCTGTCCCCGCATCCGGACAGGACCGACGGTGCCTCGTCGAGAAGCCTGGCCGCTGGATGTACGACACGAATCTTCCGGCAGGACCCGTGCGCCTGCGGAATACCACGGTGAGCCAGGCCGACAGCCTGGCATTCAAGGACCGGATGGCGCAGATGGCCACCTGGTTCCGCCAGCGCTACCCCATGCTCGGCCAGCCCAAAGGCTACGACCTGCTCGCGACGACGCGGTATGTCTGGGACGATTCCACAGCAAAGTCCGACGCCGAGTACGGAATTCCGGCAGCCATCGACTTCACGTTCCTGGTGTTCTTCGCGGACGGCACCCAGTGGACGGTGGAGCCGCCGCAGTTCGAGGTCGGCGTCAACGGCATCGCCGGCGGGCACGAGGGCTGGTATTTCGCGCCCGAGTCCGTGGTGAACGACGGCTCACGATACGACCGCACCCAGTCGGCGGCCGTTGACACGGCGCTGGCCCGACTGCGTGGGTACTTCGCGGCGTTTCCGCTAAAGCAACAGCCGCTGCCCGGCGTGCACGTGTACGAAACGTCTGACGGGGGCTACTGGCACGTCGTCATTTTCAACCCGGACCGGCCTCCGTTCTGGCTGCCGGTCACCGTCAGGGATGTGGCTGACGCCAGCGTGGCCTACTACGCACTGTTCCTGAAGACCGAACTGGACCGTCTGCTGCTGCAGGAGTTGAAGAAGGAGATCGCCAGTCTGTCGCCACAGGAACTCGCCGCTCCTGCGCACATGGGACACGACAGTCACTTCGTCCTGAAAGTGAACGGGCAGGGGCAGGGCCTGCCGCTCATGCGGTTCAATCCGGCCTACTGGGACACGACGCTGCCCACGACGGCCGTGCAGTTCATCACCTACGGGCGCGCCGGCGCGCCGGAAGCCGCCTCGCAGAGCGGGTGCCCGGATTATCCGGCGGAATTCGGACGCATCCTCACGTGGAAGGACGCAGCGACACTCATCCAACGACGATGACGAACAGGAGGCAAGCCATGAGAAGGACACTGATGGCCGTGGTGGCAGTCTTGTCGATCGCGCAGGCGGCACAGGCGCAGACAGATGCGGCCGGCTGCAAGGACCATGTGCTGTTGACGCGGCTGGAGAACTTCTACATCTCCTCGTGTGAAGAGAACTTCAACGAACTGGCGTTGCGCATGAGCAGCAGCAAGACCGAGTCGAAAGAAGGCACGCTGTTCAACATCTACTACCGGTACAACTTCGACACCGGGGCCAAGGCGAAGAGTGCCTTCCAGATCATCAGGAACTACGAGATGGCCATCGTGAAGAACGGCGGCAAGCTCATCTATCGGAACGCCAACGGCATGGAAGGATCGGTCGAAGCCACCTACTCCCTGTCAACCACGGAGAAGGAATACTGGGCTCAGCTGACCTCGTTTGCCGGCACTGACAACGCGATTGATGCCTATGCCTTGAAGATCCTTGAAGTCGAGGCCATGAGGCAGGAAGTCGACGCTTCCACGATGTTCGAGACCCTCAACAAAGACGGCTTCATCGCGCTGTACATCAACTTCGAGACCGGGAAGTCGGCCATCATGCCCGACTCGCAGGGCGTGGTCACGCAGATTGCCAACATGCTCGCGCAGCACCCACGCCTGACGGTCAGCGTGGAGGGCCATACGGACAATGTGGGCAACGCGAAGGCCAATCAGCTCCTGTCGGAGTCCCGGGCCACCGCCGTCATGACGGCTCTCGTCGAGAAAGGCATTGCCAGAAGTCGGCTGACTGCCAAGGGATGGGGGCAGGGCAAGCCCGCCGCCGACAACACCACGGCGGAAGGGCGGGGGAAGAACCGCCGGGTCGAGATCGTCAAGCAGTGAGCGCTGGGGACGAGGCGCCACGGCCGGGGGGCGTGCCGTGCGCGGGCGAAGGCTGTTGATGACGGCCGCGCGCTCTGCGGTGGCGAACCAGGTTTCGAAACGCGCTCCAGGCTTCCTACCGCGGCGTCCAGAGGAAGACCTGCCATTCACCCACCGGTTCGGACTCGCCGATGATGACGCCGCCTGACAGCCGTCGGTTGAGGTCGGGGCCGTACATCGCCTGGATGTAGGGCTTCTTCTCTTCTCCCGTGACCTCTCGGGCCCTCATCGCGAACGTCGTGTCGCCGTGGCGGATGTACCCGTCGGGTGCGATGCGTGCGCGCGTAGACCAATAGCCGCCATCGGGACGCGTGGAGGTGATGAACCCTCCCGTGAACGGCACCAGGGAGACGTGGACGACGAAGGGCGGGAAGCCGCCGGTCTTGAGCTCGCCAATCGTTCGCGGGTAGTCCTTCGTGAAGTCGTCGGGGGGCGGTGTCAGCGTGCCGCCGATCCTGACGCCGGCGATCCGGTTGTACGGCGTGGCGAACACGTAGACGGCGGCGGCGACGACAAGAACGGCTGCGAACGCGATACCCGCAATGCGCTTCCTGCTGGCCATGAGCTCTCCTGTCTGGGGCAGAGACGAATCGTCCGCACGCCCTGCGCGTGTGACTCGGCCTCACCTGGGTCCGCGGCCATTGTATACAGGGCGCCCCAGAGCGGAGCCCGGTCTGTTGAAGACCAGGGGCGCCGTCGGCGCTGGCCGGGCACGCTGGCGCTGGCGTCCGGCGTCCATCGCGACGGATCGAAGCGATAGTGGTGCGCGAAGGAACGCGGATCGCGGTGCATCAGTTCTGCGCTTGCCATGACCACGGAGCCGGCCGGCACTGCGTAGTCGCCAAACGCCGTGTCCTCGCGGACGAAGCGGAGGAACATCCAGACGGAGGGGAACAACCGGCGCACTTCCCGCAGCACCATGCCGGTGTACACGAGCCGCGGCACGTCGTCGGCATTCGGCGACCGGCCGCCGAGCACGCGCACCCACGCCTCGTGCATCGCGAACATGGTGCCCACGGCGACGTTCACGGCGTTTTCTGGGCCGACGTACTTCATCAGCGTGGCGATGAGCGCCGGTAGCGTCGAGGCGAGGACGCGAAATGATCGCGTCGGTCGTCATGTCGGCCCTGGGAGCCGGCTGAGGCCGCGTGCGCCGGTCCTACCGGCTCGCCGCCTGCTCTAGCTCGTTATGAACCATGCGCCGACTCGTCCCACCTGCCGATTGCGGAGACGGAGCAACCTGCGGGAGGCAAGTGCATGCGGGCCGATGAGATCGATCTGTCGAAATTGCTCGAATTCAGGCCCGGTGAAGGAGCGCTGCTCCTCAACGGGCGGCGCATGCTCATCTTTTCGCAACAGGCCCTCGGAGTGATGCGCAGCCTCCTGGAGGAACACTTCGGTGAGGACTACGCCTTCGCACTGTTCTTTCAGTTCGGCTATCGCTGCGGGCAGGAAGACTTCGCCGCCGTCGCCGCCCAGGGTGAGTGGGATACGGAACTGGACCAGTTCGTGTCCGGCCTCACGACCCACATGTGGGAGGGGCTGGTCCATGTCGAGCCGGTCCATCTGGAGTTCAATCGAGCCGAGCAGCGCTTCCACATCACGGGAGTGTGGCGAGAGTCGTTCGAGGTGGCCAATGCCCAGGCAACGGGTGGACTGCGGGCACAGCCATTCTGCGCCGCACTGACGGGATACGCCTCTGGCTGGGGGAGCGCATTCATGGGGTCGCCGTGCCTGGCCATCGAAACGCGGTGTGCGGCGCAGGGGCACGCATCCTGTGGGTTCGAGATCAGGCAGGAGTCCGACTGGGGCCCTGAGGCGAAGCGCTGGCTCGACGCGCGGGGCCTGAAAGGCACGCCAGCCGCATCCGTCCTCGAGCAGATCATCGACGACGGCAGACGAGACCTGCTGGACTTGAAGCAGGCGCTCGACGCGCACGCGATCGTGTCGGTGGCGGACCGGCGTGGTGTCATCACGGCAGTCAATGATCTCTTCTGTGAGATGTCCGGCTACAGCCGGACCGAACTCCTGGGCCGGACGCACGCCGTCCTGAACTCGGGTGCGCATCCGGCGGAATTCTGGCGTGAGATGTGGCACACGGCCGGGAAGGGCGGCGTGTGGAGAAGAGAGGTCTGCAACCGAGCGAAAGACGGCTCCCGCTACTGGGTGGACTCGACGGTGTATCCCCTGCTTGGCCCAGACGGCAAGCCGCACCACTACATGTCGGTCCGCACGGACATCACCGCGCGCAAGCTCGCAGAACAAGCGCTGGAGCGCGCACAACAGGAAGCGCTCCGCGACGCCGACGAACTGCGCCGGACGCAGGCAGAACTCCGAGAGAGCCAGGTGCGCATGCAAATGGCCGTGCGCACTGGCAACGTGGCGCTGTGGGAGCTGGCGTTGGGCGACAGACAGCTGCGGGTATCGACCGATTGGAAGCTGCAGCTTGGGTACGAGGACCACGAACTGCCGGACACGTTCAGCTGGGATGATGCCCGCTTCGCTCGCGTCGTGACGCCGTTCGCGGATGTGGCGTCCAGGGCTCTGGCGAGCGGGACGAACAGTGAGTTGGAGGTGCTCGTCACGACCAAGCGCGGCGAGCGGCGCACACTCCTCAGTCGTTCACATGTGGTGGTCGGTGCGACGGGCGAGCCGCTCAGCATCCTCGCGACCAACATCGACATCACCGAGCGCAAACGCTCGGAGGAGCGACTTCGAGCCGCTGACCGCTGGCAGGTCGTGGTGTCGACCATCAGCGCCGAGATCGCGGGCGTGGCCAATCGCGACGTGTCTCTCGAGGAAATGCTCGGCGGATGTCTTGAGGCGCTGACCACGCACGTGGACACAGGCGGGGTCTGGGTCTGGACCGCTGACAGCGCGGGTCGCCTCACGCTTCAAGGCTCCGCGGGTCCCGACGGCGCAGACGCCGAGCGCTGGCACGATTTGGCCCAGACGGCGACGCAACACGCCGCGATTCGGGTCAGGAACTGGGGCGCGGTGTGGGGCGGCGCCTTTCCGCTGCTGATCGGCAACCAGCCCACTGGGGCACTGGTTGTGGTGTTGCCGCGCGGAGGCGAGGACGCGCTGATCGATGGCCTGAGCACGGTCTCGCACAACATCGCGTTGGGGGTGGAGCGCTACCGTGGAGCCGCTGCGCTGAAAGAGGCGGCGTCGACCGACCCATTGACACAGTTGCCGAACCGCGCCCGACTCACCAATTGCCTGCAAGAGGTCTTTAACGACCGCGATGGCGGGCGCCTCCACGCGGTGCTCTTCATCGATCTCGACAATTTCAAATTCATCAACGACAGCCTGGGCCACACGGCCGGGGATGCGCTGCTCGTCGAAACGGCCGCACGCTTGCGGAAGGTTGTTCGGTCTCACGACTCCGTGATCGGGCCGAACCGCTCCCTGGCGGCGCGCTTTGGCGGCGACGAGTTCGTCGTGGTGCTCGACCAGCTCAGCGATCCCGGTCACGCCAGCATCGTCGCCACGCGGATCCTGACGGAGATGTCGCGGCCGTTCGTGCTCGGGGGCCAGAATCTCGCCGTGCGGTGCAGCATCGGGGTCGCCACGTCCGAGCGCGAATACCTCACGGTCGACGAACTCCTGCGCGACGCTGACACCGCCCTGTCTCACGCGAAGGCGGCAGGCAAGGCACACTGCGTCGTGTTCGATGACTCGATGCACGTCAAGGCCACGCGACGGCTGCAGATCGAGACCGAGTTGAGCGCCGCGCTCGGTCAACACCAGATCGAGTGCCACTATCAGCCCTTGATCAACCTTCGGGATGGCGTGGTCATCGGATTCGAAGCCCTGATGCGGTGGAACCACCCGCTCGACGGGATGATCCCGCCAGCCGAATTCATTCCGCTGGCCGAGGAGAATGGGCTGATTGTGGAACTCGGGGCGGAAGTGCTGCGCGCGGCAGCGGAGGCGATCCGCGTGATGAGTGCCAGCCAGCAGCGGCCGGTCATCGTCAACGTGAATGTATCCCGTCGACAATTGATGCACGCCGGATTCTTGCCGACCCTCGCCGACACCCTCGATGGTCTGGGCGACCTGCGCCCCTGCCTGCGCATCGAAATCACCGAGAGCGCCGTTTCCGGGTCGAATGCGCAGGTGCTCGAAGCGCTGCGCCAGGCCAAGGCGCTTGGCGTCGAGATTCATCTCGATGATTTCGGGACCGGACTCTCATCGCTGAGCCTCCTGCGGATCCTGCCGATTGATGGGATCAAGATCGACCGCAGCTTCCTCGAGGCGGCGCAAGACCACGAGCAGGCCATCACCATCCTGCACGCGATCATTGCGCTCGGGCACAACCTGGGAATGACCGTCACGGCGGAAGGCATTGCCGACGTCGAACAACTCAGCACGGTGCTGGCACTCAACTGCGATATGGCGCAAGGCTACTTGTTCGGCCGACCGCAGGCGCTGGCTGACGCACTCCTTGACATGGCCCCGCAGGTGCTCAATGCCGCCTTTGACGAGGACGTCTAGCCCCGGAGATCCGTATGTCTGATCGAGCAGCCGCAGCCCTTCTCGCGATCCGTCGCACCTCGAATCTGCCAGGGCTGTCAGCCGCGGCGCAGCGCATCATCGAGCGCGTCAACGCGCCTGACGTCTCGCTGGCCGAACTCACGGCGCTGATCGAACCCGAGCCAGAGATCGCCATGTCAGCGCTGCGGATGGTGAATTCGGCGTTCTACGGACAGCCGGGTCGCGTCAGCTCCATCCAGCGCGCGGTCACACTTCTTGGGGTGCGGGGGGTGCGGACGGTCGCGATCGTGTCGAGACTCAGCAAAATGCTGGACGTCATGGCGACCGGCAGCTTCAGTGCGAGCCTCCTGTGGACACACAGCGAAAACGTCGCGATGACGGCTCGCGCGTTGGCGTCGCGGCTTCGTGACGTCGACGGCGACGATGCGTTCGTGGCCGGTTTGCTCCACGACATCGGCTATATCCTCGAACTCTCGGTGGACCGTCGTCGCTTCGTGACGTTGGTCACGCGGACCCAGAGGGGAGAACAGGACCAGGCACGTCAGGAGGTGGAGCTGTTCGGCGCGTCACACGAGGAGTTTGGCGGTGGCTTGTGCCAGCACTGGGGGCTGCCGGAGCAATTGACGGCGGCGGTGGCGAACCATCACGCGCCGCTCCAGGCGCCGCTCATCCATCGGCGGCTGGCCGCCGTGGTCTATGTAGCCGACAGGGTCGCGCATGCGGAAACACCGGCCTTTTCCCTGGACGTCGCCGCCGCCCCCGACCCTGATGTGCTGCAGTTTCTCGGTGTCTCCCCAGAGACGCTCGCCGATGTGGGCGCGCAGGTGAGGGCTACCCTGAAGGCCCGAGAGGGCAGCCGCCAGACAGGGCAGACCGCCAGATAAGACCATGCCCGTCGCACGTGACCACGGTGCTGCTCGATCGCCTGACGCATCACTGCCAGATCGTCGAGACCGGGAGTGCGTCCTATCGCCAGGAGCCCAGGAGCCGCAGACCTGGTCAACGAGGGTCGTGCGGTGATGGTTGGACCGCCGGATTCCGGGTGTCGGCCGCAGCGTCCTCCATGAAAGCCATGAGCCGGCGTCCCCACGGCCGATAGTCGAACTCACGCACAGCAGCAAGCGCGCCGCGTGTACCGAGGGCCGCGAGAGCGCCTTCCGTGCGTGCGAGGGAGGTGACCCGTGTTGCGATACGCTCCACGTCGGGTCCATCCACGAACAGCAGATCCTGCCCGTCGTGCAGGTACAGCGGGATGTCTCCCACTCTGGAGCAGATCACGGGGCGACCCGTCAACATCAGCTCCGGCAGCCGCGTCGGAAAGGCCGAGCGGCCCGATAGGTCATCGCCTCGCAGGAAGATGAACGCGTCGCTCGCTTGCATGGCGGCCTCGAGCGCTTCGCGGGTAACCCACCCAGAGATAGAGGTACCGTCCAGGTGTCGCGCGCGCGCCAGGTCAGTCGCGTCTCGCTGGGCCGCGCCGCTGAGACCCAGGAGCTGAAGGCGCACCGGCAGGCCTTTCTCAACGAGCGCTGCGGCGATGGCGACGATCTGTTCCAATCGGTCGCGTCGCGCGCCGAGGCCGACGTACGTGAGCACGAAGGGTGACTCGGCGAGGCGGATGCGTGGCACAGGTAAGGGGCCTGGCTCCGTGCTCGTCAACGCTGGCATCAATAGGGTGGCAGCTGCTCCGCGGTCCCGGCACAAGTGCTCGAGGGCCCGTGAAATGACGATCGAGCCGCTCGTCAAGGAAGGCGATATGACGAAGGTCGAGCGCTGATTCGCGTAGTGAAACGGGCGCGCCACACCTTGAAAGTCTTCCGGCACTTGCTGTTCCGCATACTACTGAAAGACGCGGATACCCAGGCTGCGAGCCGCGATCGTCAGGGGAAAGGCGATCGACGCCTGCTGGTTGTAGATGATGAGTGTCCGAACTTGGTGTTGACGACGCAGGCGCCACAGCAAGGGTAATGCGCCTGCGACGAACCGGGAGTGTTGCTCCAGCATGGAGACCCGCTTCCCCGTCCGAGCACCGCACGCCAGGAGCCAGGTCCTGATCGCTCCTCCCGTGTTCCGCTGCGAGGACGAGGCGGTGGGACTCGCTGCGTCTGCGCACCCGATGACGTGCACATGCGCTCCCGCGTCTGCGAGGCCTTGCGCCATGGAGCGCACCCGACTCGTGGGCGCACCGCCCCGTGGATAGGGAATCGTGCCTGCGATGGCGATCGTGTTCACTGCGTTGGTCTTCCTTCGTTTGGGGTCGTGGAGACAGCCGCAGGCGGCATTGGACGGTAGCGATCTTCTGTCAGTCATGGAGATTGCTCAGTTGCCGAGGCATTGCCGAAGGCTTCGGTAGAAACCTTCGAGCCGCGCGGAGAGGGGCGGCTTGGAACGCGTTCACGGCTCACACCACGGCCACGGACCCACTGACGCCGGTAGCTTCGCGCAAAGACGCCTGGGAGACCGCCAAGGGCGAACAGCGGGCCAACGTGAAAGCTCGCTGGCACGATCTGCGGCGCACCTGCTGCACGCGACTGCTGGAGCAGTGGGTGTCGCTGCCCATCGTCGGTCAGATTCTCGGGTGGGCACCGTCCACCACAGTGCGGATGGCGCAGCGATAGGGCCATCTCGGCCAGGAAGCGGAACGGCAAGCGATGGCGCCAACGAAGACGTCCAGCGGCTCCAAGCCGCCTCAGTCCGAGCCGTCCACGGGTGAGGCCGGCGAGATGGCCGTTCACTAGATCGACCCCATCGAGAAGTAGCTCGCAGGATCGTTTTCTGCCGCCCCCCACAAAATCCTCCACAGCTCACGCCAGCAGGATTTCAGGGTCGCCGTAAATTGTTGAAATGAAATGGCTCCTCGGGCTGGATTCGAACCAGCAACCCTCCGGTTAACAGCCGGATGCTCTGCCGTTGAGCTACCGAGGAATATGCGAGATGGGACGTACCCAGTGCGGCTTGTTAACTCCGCGCCAGACGAGCAATGTTAGCCAATCGACGGGTGCACCGTCAATGCTTCCGGCTCAGATTAGACGAAAAAATCATCGCCGCGATGACGGTCGGCAGCGACATGCGTCTGGACAGCCTTACGCGAGGCCGCGCACCAGCAACAGCGTCGTCAGCAGCGTCGCGCCCACCAGCGTCCAGCCGATGGTGCGCAGATGCCGCGGGTTGGGCGGGCTCGTCGTCAGGCCCAGAGCCACCGCGCACACCGGCAGCGCCGCGTAGGGCGCCACAGGCGCCAGGGTGCCGGTGAATGCCGCCACGACAAGCCCCACCACCACCAGCAACGTCAGCCCACCTGCCACGACCGGCGGCGGACCGCCGGCGTTCGTGACGCGGCCGATCAACGCACGAACCGCGATGGTGGCCGTGACGAACACCGCCGAGAACACGACGAAAAGCGTGAGGGCATCGGTGCGCGTGGCATGACCGGCAAGCGCCACAGGAAGGGAGACCGACGCCAGCGCCACAGCCGCCAGCATTTCGCCAATGGTCGTGCGCTCACGGTGCATCGCCACGGCGGCGCCCACGAGCAGCACCAGCAGCGCGGGCAGGAAGAGGACGATGAGGGCGGGCCGTGGCAGCACGAAGAGCGACACCGTGCCCGTGACGGCACAGAAGCCGCCGAAGAGCGCCACCGACCGGCGGGCGTCGCCGCCCTGATCGCGAAGGGCCCTGGCGCCGCGCTGCCCCAGCACCACCAGCAGCGATTCGTGCGCCAGGAACGCCGCGACGGCGGCCGCACCGAGCAGATAGGCGCCCGGCGCCGGCCGTCCAATCAGCAGGGCGGACAGGAGCGGGAACAGGAGCTGGCCGTACGCTCCGTGTTCCCGCGGTAGCAGCACGGCGTCAGCCGACCTTGGCGTCGAGCGTGATCGTCATCGAACCGCGGTAGGCGTTGCTGACCGGGCAGGCCTGCTCGGCCTCGGCGGCCACCGCTGCGAACTGCGACGCGTCGAGCCCCGTCAGGCCGTACACCGTGACGGCGAGGTGCGAGCTGTGAATCTTGATGCCGGTACCGAGGTCGGCGGAGATCGTCGCCGTCACGTCGGTCCGCTCGGCCGCCGCATGCTTCGCACCCAGCGTGGCGTTCAGCGCCATCGCGTAGCACGCGGCATGCGCCGCCGCCATCAGTTCCTCGGGGCTCGTGCGCCCTTCCGGATCCTGGATACGCGACGGGAAGGTGACCGGCAGCGTGAACGCGCCAGTTCCCGCCTTCGCCTCGCCCTTGCCGTCCATCAAACCGCCCTGCCACTTCACATCGACGTGCCGTTCAAACGTTGCCATGTACCCTCCCAGGAATTGCAGATTGCAGATTGTAGATTTCAGATTCCGTCAGCGCTTCTTCTTGCCGCGTGTCATCGACAGCTGCACCGCTGCACCGAGCAGGCCGAGGCCGACCCAGGCAATCGGCATCCAGCGCGGCCCTGACGCGGTGGTCGGATAGAAGATCCACACCTCGGTGTCCGACGCACCGCGAGTGAGTCCGGGCTCCGCCTGTGCCATCCAGCTCGACGCCGACAGCAGGATCGTCCAGGCGCCGGCGAACGCCGTGCCCACGACGATGACGTACTTCTGGATGAACATCGCACCGATGGCCCCGGCCACCGCCACGGCAATGATCGCCATGGCGGGCGGCTCGCCCGAGGCGATCTGCGTCCAGGTCAGGTGTGCAAGGAGAACGCCGATGCCGGCGCCCACCAGCGACACGCCGACGAACCAGGCGAACACCATCACCACGGATCCGAGCAGGCCACCGAGGCCGGCGGCCACCAGCATGCCCGTCGGGCTGTTGACGCCGACGATGGAGCTCGCCACCATCGCACCGATGATGAAGCCGTAGATACCGAGGACGATGCGAAAGAGGCGATGACCGGCGAAGCAGGCCAGCACTCCGCCCAGCAGGAGCAGGATCGCCGCCGGCTGCTCGTATCCGTGCGGCAGCATCACCTCAGACCTCGCGCCGGCCTTCGAGCGACTTGTGCATGGTCCACTGGTCGGCGTACTCGAGGTCGCTGCCGACCGGCACGCCGACGGCGATGCGTGTCACCCTCATGCCGAACGGCTTCAGCAGACGCGCCAGGTAGAGCGCCGTGGTCTCGCCTTCCACATTGGGGTTGGTGGCGAGGATGACCTCGGTGACGTCGCCGCCGGCGATGCGGCCCAGCAGTCCCTTGATCGTCAGCTCGTCTGGACCGATGCCCTGGAGCGGCGAGATGGCGCCCATCAGGACGTGATAGACCCCGCGGAAGTCGCCGGTCTTCTCGATGCCCGACACGTTCTGCGGTTCCTCGACGACGCAGATAACGTGATGATCGCGCTCGGGATTGCTGCAGTACTGACACGGATCGACATCGGTGATGTTGCTGCACGTGGAACAGTAAGTGACCCGTTCCTTCAGATTGCGGATGGCCGTAGCCAGCCGGTCGGCATGCTCACGCGGCGCCTTCAGCATGTGGAAGGCGAGACGCTGCGCGCTCTTGGGGCCGACGCCTGGCAGGCGCTGCAGTTCCTCGATCAGGCGCGTGAGTGGCTCGGGGAAAGACATGTCTCGTTAGAAGTTGAAGCCGGGCGGCAGCATGCCGGCGGTCTTCTGCTTCATCTCGTCGTCAGCCTTGCGCTGCGCGTCGTTGATGGCCGCCACGATCAGGTCCTGCAGCATCTCGACGTCGTCCTTCGAGACGACTTCGGGGTCGATCGTGATGGACTGCACCTGCTTGGCGCCGTTCATCACCACCGTAATCATGCCGCCGCCCGCACCACCCTCGACGCGGATCTCACCCATCTGCTGCTGCAGGCGCTCCTGCATTTGCTGGGCTTGCTTCATCATCTGCTGCATCTGCTGGACGTTCATCATCTCCCCCTACATTTCCTCGACGTCGCGGATCTCCGCTGGGAACACCTCGAGCAGCGCCTGCACGCCGGTGTCGGCGAGCGCCTGCTCCTTCAAGGCGGCCTGCTTGCCAGCGTCGACCGGTGGCCGCCCGCGCCCCTGCGCCGACTGCTCCGCCGGCGCATCCGCACCGGTGGCATCCACGTCGAGACCGATGTTGCGGCCGGCCAGCTTCGACGCGAGGCTGGCGATGGTCCCCTTGTATTTCTCGAACGGCACCCGGTAGTTGAACGACGCGGCGAAGGTGAGCACCAGGCGATCGCCGAGCACTTCCATCTTCTGCGCCTGCACCAGCAGGGTGTTGTAGAGCATCTTGTGCGACGCGCGCGCCTCGTTCAGCACGGCGTCTTTCAGCGCCGATCCGCCGAGGCCACCGGCGCCTGGCAGTGGCGTCAGTTCGTCGGGTGCGGCCACGCGCGCCGCTGGCGCCTGCGGGCGCACTGGCGTGCTTTCGGCCCGGCCGCTCACCGCCCCGATCGACGGACGTGCGGGTGCGGGTGGCACGACGCGCGATGGCGCGGGCGTCGGCGCCTGACGCACAGGCGCGGCGATCGAGGGCCGCGACACGGGCTGACCGGAACCGGCCTGCTGCAGCAGTTCTTCGATGGGGACCAGCTTGCGCTGATGGATCCAGCGCAGCAGCGCCATCTCGAGGTGGTAGCGCGGCTGCGCAGCCGTGCGGATGTCGTTCTCGGCGCGCGTGAGCAGGTCGAACGAGCGGAGCAGATCCTCGCGCGAGAAGCACCCGGCGAGTTCGAGCAGACGCTCGCGTTCACCCTCGCCGGCAATCTCGGGGTCGCTCGCGCGGGAGGGGTCGACCGACAGCACCAGCAGGTCGCGCACGACGCGGGCCAACTCGCGGCAGACGAGCCGCAGGTCGTAGCCCATTTCGACGGCGCGGCCGGCCAGCACGAACGCCTGCACCGCATCTTCCTCGGCCACTGCCTGCAGCGTGCCGAAGAGCAGGTCGCGGCCAACCAGGCCGAGCACCGTGCCGACATCTTCCGTGGTGATGGTGTTGCCGGTGAACGCAATCACCTGATCGAGCTTGCTCTGCGCGTCGCGCATGCTGCCGTCGGCATCGCGCGCAATCAACTGGAGCGCCTCGCTGGTGACGGTGATGCCTTCGGCGTCGGTGATCTTCTGGAGCTGTTCGGCGATCGCCTTGGTGCTGATCATCCGGAACTCGTAGACCTGCGAGCGCGACAGGATGGTTTCCGGGATCTTGTCGAGTTCCGTCGTCGCCATCATGAAGACGACGTGTGCGGGTGGCTCCTCCACCGACTTCAACAGCGCGTTGAAGGACGAGGACGAGAGCTGGTGCACTTCGTCGATGATGAAGACCTTCTTGCGATCGCGCACCGGCATGATCGAGAGGCCCTCGATGATGACCTCGCGGATGTTGTCGACGCCCGTGTGCGTCGCGGCGTCGATCTCGAGGACGTCGATGTCGCGGCCGTCCGCAATCTCGCGGCAGGCATCGCATTCCCCGCACGGCTCCGGCGTCGGGCCGTCGCTACGCTCGCAGTTCAGCGCCTTGGCCAGGATGCGAGCCGTGGTGGTCTTGCCGACACCGCGCGGCCCGGCGAAGACGAACGCTTGCGCCACGAGCCGGTTGTTCGAGATGGCGTTGCGGAGCGTGCGCGTCACCGCCTGCTGTCCGACGACATCCTCGAAACGCTGCGGCCGCCACTTTCGCGCGATGACCTGGTGAGACATCAGGGAAATGCTAATCGTTAAATGCGAATTGCTGATTGCGGACTGCTGGTGGGAAGAGGGTTGTGGACTGGACTGCGGCCCGGATGACCTGCGGCACATGGCAGGGTCTGCTGAGCGCTGCTACCTTCCGGTCCTGACGCGGTTCGCAGTCTGGCATTGCACAGGGTCCGGACCGCAGTGCAGTCCACAACCATTCAAGTCTACTTCGTCTGCGCGGCCGCCGGAAGTCGTACGTAGTGTCCGGCTTCAGCCGGACCATCCAACGGTCCGCCTGAAGGCGGACACTACACCCGCCAAGCGACCGGCTCTAGCCCAGTCGCTTGTTGATCTCGGCCCAGTTGATGACGTTCCACCAGGCGTCGATGTAGTCGGGGCGGCGGTTCTGGTAGTGCAGGTAATAAGCGTGTTCCCACACGTCGATGCCGAACACGACCTTCTTGCCGGTCATCAGCGGGCTGTCCTGGTTGGCCGTGCTCTCGACCACCAGCGTGCCGCCGTTGTCGATGACCCACGCCCAACCGCTGCCGAAGCGGCCAATCGCCGCCTTCTTCACTTCGTCCTTCAGCTTGTCGAACCCGCCGAACGAGCTCGTAATGGCGTCGGCGATGGCGCCGGTCGGCGCGCCGCCCGCGTTCGGCGCCATGATCTCCCAGAACATCGAGTGGTTCAGGTGACCGCCGCCGTTATTGATGACGGCCTGACGGATGTCGTCGGGCACCGAGGCGATGCCCTTCAGCAGCGCCTCGATCGACTGCTCATGCAGCTCGGGGTGCTTGTCGAGCGCGACATTGAGGTTCGTCACGTAAGCCTGGTGGTGCTTGCCGTGGTGAATTTCCATCGTGCGCGCATCGATGTGCGGCTCGAGGGCGTTGAAGGCATACGGGAGCGGTGGAAGTGAATGAGCCATCGGGCGATCCTCCTAAACGGGTCTCAGGCGAAAACGAAATGGTAACCAGACATGCGTCGTACGTGGCACTCAGCTGATGCTCAGCATCCGGTCGAGCGCCACTTTGTTCCAGTGCTTCTGCGAGTCGGGCACGACGATGCGGTTGTGGACCTCACCGGCGAGCAACCCCTCGAGCAGCCAGAGTAGATGGTTCGGTGAGACGCGGAACATCGTGGAGCAGAGACAGCCGAACTGGTCGAGTGAGTGCACGATGCGATCCGGCGCCACCTCGTGGGCGAGCCGGTTCACGAGGTGCACCTCGGTGCCCACGGCCCACACCGAACCGGGAGGGCTGCCCTTCACCTGCCCGATGATGTATTCCGTCGACCCGGCATCGTCGGCCGCCTGCACCACGTCCCACGGCACCTCGGGGTGAACGATGACGCGGAGGCCAGGGTGCTGTGCCCGCAACTGCTCGATCTGCCGAACCGTGAAGCGGACATGCACCGAACAGTGCCCCTGCCACAGGATGATGCGCGCGGCGCGCACCGCCTCCGGAGTAAGACCACCCCAGGGCTCGTTCGGATCCCACACCACCATCTGATCGAGCGGCACGCCCATCTTATAGGCCGTGTTGCGCCCCAGGTGCTGGTCGGGCAGAAAGACGATCTTCTCGCCGCGCTCCCAGGCCCACGTCAGCGTGGCGGCGGCGTTCGACGAAGTGCAGACGACGCCCCCGTGTTCACCGACGAACGCCTTGATGGCCGCCGAGGAGTTGATGTACGTGACGGGAATAACCGAGGTCCGGCTAAAGCCGGACACTACGCCTACCTGCCCTACCTGCCCCTCCCGCGCTACCTGCCCGTCCCGGCCGTCCCGACCTGCCAGCATCTCCCGCAGTTCGTCCCAGCACGTCTCGAGCTGCTCGGGTTCGGCCATGTCGGCCATCGAGCAACCGGCGGCGAGGTCGGGAAGCATCACCTGCTGGTGGGGCGCGCTCAGCACGTCGGCGCTCTCGGCCATGAAGTGCACGCCGCAGAACACGATGAACTCGGCGTCGGGATGCGTCGCCACCCGCTGCGACAGCTTGTACGAATCGCCGACGTAGTCGGCGAAGCGAATGACCTCGTCGCGCTGATAGTGATGGCCGAGGATCACCAGCCGCGATCCGAGCGCGGCTTTAGCCGCGGCGATGCGGCGATCCATCTCCTCGTCTCCAAGGCCGACGTACCGCTCCGGCAGCGGTTGCCGCTCGGTGAGGTGGCTCTTCTCGTAGTCGGTGAGGAGGGGGATGAGGGTCACGTTGTCAGTATTGCAGATCGGAAATTGCAAATTGCGGATTGAATGGTGCCGCAGCGTAGTGTCCGGCTTCAGCCGGACCGCGAGGGGACCTGGGTCCACCTGAAGGTGGACACGACGTCAGCTGGCGACGGCGGCTGAACGGATGACGTTGTAGAGCGTGTCGCGTTCGAGCGGTTCGCGGCCGGCGGCGACGATGAGCCGCTCGAGCTGGCGGGGCGTCATGGCAGTGGGCGTTTTCGACCCGGCCATGTGGTAGATGGTTTCTTCCTGCACCGTGCCGTCGAGATCGTCCACGCCGAACCACAACGCCGTCTGCGCCACGTCGACACCCGTCGCAATCCAGTAGGCCTTGATGTGCGGGACGTTGTCGAGCATCAGCCGTCCGACCGCATGCACGCGCAGCGAGTCGGTGGCGGTCGGCGCCGGCAGCTTGCGCATCTGGTTGTTGTCAGGGTGGAACGCCAGCGGGATGAACGCCTGCACGCCGCCGGTCTCGTCCTGCAGTTGGCGGATGCGCAGCATGTGATCGACGCGCTCTTCGTGCGTCTCGATGTGTCCGTAGAGCATCGTGACGTTGGTGCGCATCCCCAGCGCGTGGGCCGTGCGGTGAATCGAGAGGTAGCGGTCGGCGTCACACTTATCGGCCGCGAGCTTGGTGCGCACGCGGGTGGCGAACACCTCGGCGCCGCCGCCAGGCAACGAGTCGAGCCCGGCCTCCTTCAGCTCCACCAGGACCTGCTCGTCGGTCTTGCCGTACAGGTCGGCAAAGAAGGCAATCTCCACCGCCGTGAAGCACTTCAGGTGGATGCCGGGACGGATGCGCTTGAAGCCGCGCAGTAGCTCCGTGTAGTAGGAAAACGGCAGGTCGGGATGCAGGCCGTTGACGACGTGCACCTCGGTGAGCGGCTGGTGCGCGCGTGCCTCCAGCTTCGCCCACACTTCCTCGAGGGTGAGGGTGTAGGCGCCGGCATCGCCCGGCTTCAGCCGCGCAAACGAGCAGAACAGGCAGCTCGCCACACAGACGTTCGTCGCTTCGAGGCGGATGTTGTAGTTGTAGTAGGTGCGTCCGGCGTGGCGCCGTTCGCGCTCGCGGTTAGCGAGCCAGCCGACGGTGAGCAGGTCAGGCGCATCGAACAGACGGACACCGTCCTCGAAGTCGAGACGCACAGTGGCGTCGAGCTTCTCGGCGATATCGACCAGGCCTGCGGTGCGAAGGCGGGAAAGCATCACTGGAGCGACCGGCGCGGAGCGGCGAACCGCCGCTCCACGCCGTGTCGACACGATCTAGCTGTTGTTGACGCCGAAGATCTGGATTCGCAGCGAGCGGGCACGCGGGCCGTCGAGCTCCGCCATGAGAATCCGCTGCCACTGGCCCAGCACCACTTCGCCGCCGCTGACCTGCAGCGTGAGGTTGTGGCCGAGCAGGAGCGCACGCAGGTGCGAGTCGGCGTTGGCGCGATCGCAATCCGAGTGGTCCGGATCGTTGTGCATCCACTCGGCATCACGCGCGACCATCTCTTCGAGGAAGCGCTTCATGTCGGAGAGCAGGGCGGTCTGGAATTCGTTGATGAACAGCGCGCACGTCGTGTGCATCGACCAGAGGGAGATGAGCCCCTCACGGATGTCGAAGCGACGCGCGAATTCCATGACGCGGTTCGTGAGATCGACGAGCTCGATGCGCTGATCGGTCTCCACGATGATGGTCTCACCGTGAATGGTGAGGCCGCCGACAGTCGCCGAAGCCACATGCTCGACGGGCTTCTCGCGGACCGTGACGGTCGAACTCTTGCTCATGCTCTCCTCGTGACTTGTGGAATGCCCCGTAACGAACAGGGTATGTTACGCAAAAAGTCGTAATCGAGGCAACCCAGTGAGCTTGAGTTATAGTCAGAGCACAACTTGACGCTCGCCCCGGCGGCCACGCGAAGTGGGTGCAATTCCCACACGGTCCCGCCACTGTAAGCGGCCAGCGACACTCCAGCACGATGTCACTGGGCGGCTCCTGCCGCCTGGGAAGACGTGGAGTGCCGCGTTCAACCGCAAGTCAGGAAACCTGCCATCCGGGGGCCGTCTTTTTTCGGCGCGTGAGACGCCGAAAGGACCAGTGATGCTATTTCTTCGTCCCGGTGGCCGGGCTATGACCCGCCGTCTTCGTACTGCTGTCTTCTTCTTCAGCCTGGCGTCCGCCTCGACGCCGCTCCCACTCATCGCTGCCGACGGTCGAGACCTCGTAGGCGGCACCGTCGTCGACCAGGACGGCCGTCCGCTGCCGCGGGCTCGCGTTCGTGTGCTGCCAGGCTTGGACGCCGCCACCGCCTCGGCCGTTGCAGGCGCGGATGGGTTCACGGACGACACCGGCCGCTTCAGCCTCACCTCGGTAGCCGGATGCCGTGTCGAAGCGTCGCTCACCGGCTTCAAGACCGCCTCGGTCCCCTGCGCCTCCGGTGACCTGCGTGTCGCGCTGGCCGTCGCTCCGATTCAGGAAACGGTCATCGTCACCGCGACACGGACCGGCGTGCCCGCTGGCCAGGTCGGCGTCGCTACCACCACCTTCACCGCCGACGACATCGCGCGACGCCAGTCGCCGCGCGTCAGCGACCTGCTGCGCAGCACGCCCGGCGCGGCGATCATCCAGACGGGCGGTCCCGGCGGCGTCACCGGGCTCTTCGTCCGCGGTGGCGAGAGCAACTACAACACGGTGCTGGTCGACGGCATCCCGGTGAACGAACCGGGCGGCACCTTCAACTTCAACACGCTGACGACCGAGAACGTCGAGCGGCTCGAGATCGTCCGCGGCGCCAACTCGGCGCTGTTCGGCTCGGACGCGATGTCGAGCGTCGTCCAGCTCTTCACCGTACGCGGTGCGGGGCGCGCGACAACCGCACCGTCGGTCACCGCACAGCTCGACGGTGGCAGCTACGGCACGACGCACGCCTCGGTCTCTGCGGCCGGTGCAGCCGGACGCCTCGACTACTCGGTCGGCGCCGCCCGCTTCTCCACCGACAACCGCGTCCAGAACAGTGGCTTCGACAACACCACGGCCTCGGCGAATGTCGGGACGACGCTCGGGGCGCGCGCCACGCTGCGCGGCGTCATGCGGGCCGAACTGGGCACGAGCGGCACGCCCGGGCAGACGGCGTACGGCCGGCCCGACCTCGACGCGTCGTACGAACACCACGACGTCGTCGGCGGCGTCACGTTCGATCAGCAGGTGAGCCGCGCGTTCCGCCAACGGGCGACGTATTCGCTCTCGGCCTCGCACCAGGCGTCCACCAACCTGCTCGAGGACGCGCCCTACACGCCGTCGTTTGAGGGACGCGTCTCGCCGTTCGAGTGGTCCGACTTCACCTTCGACAGCCGCACCACGCTGCGCCGTCACTACGCCAGCTATCAGGGCGACTGGCACGTGGCGAACAGCGGCCGCGGCGGCGACCACCGCATCACCGTTCTCGCCGACTGGAACGGCGAACGCGCGCGGCTGGACAACCGCATGAGCGGCGACACGACGAAGGCGTCGCGCGACAACGTCGGCGCGGCCGTGCAGCACCAGATGCTGTGGCGGCGCCTGTCCACCGCCGTCGGCGCCCGTGTCGAACGCAACGAGAACTTCGGCACGGCGGTCGTGCCGCGTGGCTCGGCGGTGCTGGTCCTGCACGACGGCACCGGCCGTGTGGGCAGCACCCGTCTGCGCGGCGCCGCCGGCCTCGGCATCAAGGAGCCGACGGTGCTGCAGACCTTCAGCACGTCGCCCTACTTCAAGGGGAACCCCGACCTGCAGCCCGAACGCTCGCGCGCGCTCGAGGTCGGGCTCGAACAGCGCCTCGCGGGTGACCGCGCCAAGTTGGACGCCACCTGGTTCGACAACCGCTATCGCAACATCATCGGGCTGCGCTCGACGGGCGGCTGGAACTCCGAGTATTTCAACATCGGCCTGACGCGCGCCCGCGGCGCGGAACTCGGCGCGGAACTCGCGCCGATCAGCGCTGTGCGCCTGCGCGCCGGCTACACCTTCGTCGACTCGGCCATCGTCGAGAGCACCTCGGCGTTCAGCCCGGTGTTCGCGGTCGGACAGTGGGCGTTCCGGCGCCCCCGGCACTCGGGCTTCGTCCAGGCGGCCTGGACGTGGCAGCGCCTCTCGGCCGACGTGATCGGCACGGCGATCGGCCGCTTTGTCGACAGCGATTTCTCCTCGCTCGAGCCGTCGATTCTCGAGAATGCCGGCCGCACCACGTGGGATGCCCGCGCGTCGGTCAGGGTCACGTCGAAGGTGAGCGGCCAACTGGCCATCGACAACCTGACCAACCGCAACTATCAGGAGCCGCTCGGCTACGACGCCTTGCAGCGCGCCGTGCGCGTCGGCGTGCGCGTCGCGTTCTAGTCGCATGAGCCCCGCCTTTCTCCAGGTGGATCACCTGTCGTTCGCGTACGAACGGGGCGCCGTCGCGCGTCCCGTGCTGACGCAGGTCTGCCTGGAGGTGGCGCGTGGTTCGGTGGTCGGCCTCCTCGGCCCGAACGGCTCGGGCAAGACCACGCTGCTGCGCATGATGTCGGGGGTGCTGACGCCGAACGCCGGCACCGTGCGCCTCGACGGACAGCCGATTGCACGGATGGCGCGGCGCGACCTCGCGCGCCGCATCGCCATCGTGCAGCAGGACACGCATTCCACCTTCGACTTCAGTGTGCTCGAGATGGTGCTGATGGGTCGCTATCCGCACCTCGGTCCCTTCGAACTCGAAGGCGCGTCCGACGTCGCCCTCGCACGCGCCGCCCTGCGCGCCACCGGCACCGCCGCCTTCGAGGACCGCCGCTTCGCCACACTCAGCGGCGGCGAGAAGCAGCGCGTGGTCATTGCCGCGGCACTCGCCCAGTCGTCCGAACTGCTGCTGCTCGACGAGCCGACGACGGCGCTCGATCTGAAATATCAGCTCGAAGTGCTCGCCGTGCTGCGGTCGCTCAATACCGAACAGGGCGTGACGCTGGTGGTGTCGACGCACGACCTGAACCTCGCCGCCGCACTCTGCCAGCGCGTTGTGCTGCTGAAAGAAGGGCAGGTCATCGCCCACGGTCCGACGAGCGACACGCTCACCGCGGCCAACATCCGGGCCTTGTACGACGTCGAGGCCGACGTGCAGCTCCACCCGCGCGCCGGTCACCTCACGGTGGTGCCTCTTGCCGCCGGCCGCTAATCTCCCCTCGCCCGAACGTCTGCTGGTGCCCGTGCGCACACGCCTCCTCTGGACAGTGGCCGGCTTTGGGGCGCTGCTGGTCGCGGCCTGCCTGCTCGCACCGCTCGCCGGCAGCACGCACATCAGCCTGGCGCGCGTCTTCGACCGATCAATTCCTTACGCCGACAACATCGACGCGCAGATCTTCTTCGTGGCGCGGTTGCCGCGCGTGCTGGCGGCGGCGCTGGTCGGCAGCGCCCTCGCACTGGCCGGGGTCGTCTTCCAGGCCCTGCTCCGGAATCCGCTCGCGTCACCCGACACGCTCGGTGTGTCGGCCGGGGCGTCGCTCGGGGCGATGCTCGCGATCACGTTCGACTCCGGCGTCACGCTGCTCGGCCTCTCGGCGGTGCCGCTTGCCAGCTTCGCCGGCTCGGTCGGCGCGCTGCTCGTCGTCTATGGACTGTCGGTGGTGCGCCGCCGCGGCACGTCGACGATGGTGCTGCTGCTTGGCGGGGTGACGCTCACCGCGCTGCTGTCGGCCGTGATGGGCTTCGTGCAGTTCATGGCCGACTTCACGCAGACCTTCCGCAACGTCCGCTGGATGATGGG
>CALQBJ020000040.1 GCA_943328785.2 Bifidobacterium breve | reverse complement strand
TCCGACCGGCAGCAGGCTGGCTTCGACGAACAGCACGTCGCCGCCCGCCTCGGTCCACGCCAGGCCGGTGGCGACGCCAGGTCGCGACACGCGGAACGCCACTTCCTGCTGGAAGCGCGGCGGCCCGAGGTAGTCGGGCACGTCTTCGGGTCGGACAACCGTCTGCGGCAGGGCGTTGGATGCCGAGACAACCTGTGCCGCCACCTTGCGCGCCACCGTGCCGAGTTGCCGCTCGAGGCTGCGGACGCCCGCCTCGCGCGTGTAGTCGCTGGCGATGCGCCGGATAGCCTCATCGTCGAGCGTCACCTGCTGAGGTGTGAGTCCGTGTTCGAGGAGTTGACGCGGCACGAGATAGCGCTTCGCGATGTGGAGCTTGTCCTCTTCGCTGTAGCCCGAGAGCTGGATGATCTCCATGCGGTCGAGCAGCGCGGGATGGATGGTGCCGAGCTGGTTCGACGTGGCGATGAACAGCACCTTCGACAGGTCGATGTTCACCTCGAGGTAGTGGTCGCGGAACGTCGAGTTCTGCGCCGGGTCGAGTACCTCGAGCAGTGCCGCTGACGGGTCACCCTGGTAGCCGGCCGAGATCTTGTCGATCTCGTCGAGCATGAAGACCGGGTTCATCGCGCCCGCCTGCTTCAGCGCCTGCACGATGCGGCCGGGGATGGCGCCAATGTAGGTGCGGCGGTGACCGCGGATGTCCGCCTCGTCGCGCAGGCCGCCCAGCGAGATGCGCACGAACTTGCGGTTCATCGCGCGTGCCACCGACTGGCCAAGCGACGTCTTGCCGACACCGGGAGGGCCAACGAAGCAGAGGATCGGCCCCTTCATCGCGACCGACCCGGTCTGCTGCGCCTTCAGCTTCTGCACCGCGAGGTATTCGACGATGCGGTCCTTGATCTTCTCGAGGTCGTAGTGATCTTCGTCGAGCACCTGCCGCGCCGCCACCGGGTCGAGCCGGTCTTCGGTGGTCGTCGACCACGGCACGTCGAGCACCCAGTCGAGATAGGTGCGAATCATCTGGTACTCGGGCGACGCCGGCGTCATCCGCTCGAGCCGTTCCACTTCCTTCAGCGCCACCGTGTTCACGTGCTCGGGCAGCGTCGCTGCCGCAATCCGCGCACGCAGATCCTGCGCCTCGGGCTTCTCGCCCTCGCCCAGTTCGTCCTGGATCGCCTTGAGCTGCTGCCGCAGGTAGTACTGACGATGGGCGCCAGTCATCTCCGCCTGCGCCGCCGACTCGATCTTGCCCTTGAGTTCGAGGAGCGAGACCTCGCGGTTCAGCGCCGACTCGACCGAGCGGAGCTTGTCGAGCAGCGTGTCGGTCTCGAGGATCTGCTGCTTCTCGTCGGCCTTCATGTCGAGCAGGCTCGACAACAGGTACGTCAGGCGCAGCGGGTCATCGATGCCGGCCACCATCGTCCGCAGTTCCTGCGAGAGGCCGTTGCCGACCGACAGCGCCTTGTCGATGAGTTCCTGCAGCCGGCGGATGTAGGCGTCGACCTCGAGCGTGCGCTCCGCCTCTTCCGGCGCCGGGCGTACCACGGCGCGCAGTGAGTTCTCGGTACGGGTGATGAGATCGGCGCGGCCGCGCTGGAGCCCTTCGACGATGACGTGAATGCCGCCGCCCGGCACCTTGGCCATCTGGCGAATCGCGGCGATGGTGCCGATGTGGCGCAGGTCGCCCGGTTGCGGATCGTCCATGTCGCCGTTCTGCAGCGTCAGGAAAAGCAGGCGGTCCTGTGCCAGCGCCCGGTTCACCGCGTCGATCGAGTGCGGGCGCAAGATGGCCAGGGGCTGCAGCGTCAGCGGAAACACGACCGTGTCACGGAGGGCGAGCACCGGGAGTTCGCTGGGATAGATGCGCGCAGAGTCGGTCGCCATGGTCACAGGATATCGCGGCTCAGTGGATATACGGGATTAGACGCCAGCGCACCACCCGGCGGTACTCGGCGTAGCGCGCGCCGAACTGCGCCTCCAGTCCCGCTTCCTCGAACGGTATCGCAACGACGATGTAGAAGGTGGCGAGCGGGGCAAAGAGCAGGCGGTCGCCGGTCATCTGCGCCGAGCCGGCGAGCAGCAGCACGACAGCGAGGTAGAGCGGATGCCGCACGAGCCGGTAGGGTCCGGTGGCCTCGAGCGTGACGCCCGCTTGCGGCGTTTCGAGTCCGCCCAGTTCACGCAGGTTGATGCGACGGACCGTCAGCACCCCAAGCGCCGCGCCCGCCAGTTGCAGTAGCCCCAGGCGTTCGACCACGCGCTTGGCGAACGGCCGCGCCAGCACGCTGTGGTGCAGCGCAAACGCGCTGAACAGCAGCGTATCGCGCAGGGGCGCGGGCCAGAGCGGCGCGTCCGGCAACCGCCACCACCACCAGCCGAGATAACCGATGGCGCTCATGAACAGCGCGACTCCGAATGCACGCACGGCCTGGGTCATCACACCTCGCCGGCCCACCCGCACCGCCACCCGGCCGGGGAGCCCGATGCACAAATGCTATAAGACCCGTGTGGGGCCACGTGTCGTCATTACCGGAATCGGCGTCGTTTCTCCGTTCGGCGTTGGTCGTGAACGCTTCTGGGACGCCATCAGCGCCGGGCAGAGCGGCGCACGGGTGATGGACGATCTGGACGCGGCGTCGTATGCCTGTCGGGTGGCCGCGCCCGTCGTCGGCGTCACCATCGACGACGTGCCGATGCTGGCCGGCGACGATATCTGGGACCGCGACTACCGGGCCGACCCGAAGCGCTATTCGCGCGCGGCGCTGATTGCCGTGATCGCGGCACGCGAGGCGTGGAACGACGCAGGGCTGAAGGTGGGCGAGCCCAACGCGGGCGTCGTGATCGGCAGCGGTGGTGGCGGCATCGACGTCGGCGAACGGCAGTACTACGACTTCTTCGTCGAGCGAGGGAAGAAGGTGACCCCCTACGCCATCCCGATCTCGATCGTCGGCATGATGTCGAGCGAGATTTCCATCTCGCTGCGCGTGCGCGGCGTCAGCCACGTACTGTCGTGCGGCTGCACCAGTTCTACCGACGCCGTCGGTTATGCCGCCGGACTGATTCGCTCAGGCGATGCCGACGTCATTCTCACCGGCGGCGCCGATGCCTGCGTGACGCCTGGCATGATGTACGGCTTCTCGCGCATGCGGGTCACGTCGATGGCCTACAACGACACGCCGGCCGCGGCGTCGCGTCCGTTCGACAAGGGGCGCGATGGCTTCGTGCTCGGCGAGGGCGCCTGGATGATGACGCTCGAGAGCGAGGAACGCGCACGGGCGCGGGGCGCCCGCATCTACGCGGTGGTCGAAGGCTACGGCTCGACCTGCGACGCCTTCCACCGCGTCCAGATGGCGCCAGACGGCATCGAGATCATGCGCGCCATCTCGAAGGCGATCGAGAAATCGGGGCGGCCGATCGAGCAGATCGGCTACGTGAACTACCACGGCACCTCCACCGTGCTGAACGACGCCATCGAGTCGCGCTGCGTGCGCGAGGTGTTCGGGGCGCACGCCGACCGGCTGGCCGGGTCGTCAACCAAGTCGATGATCGGGCACCCGCAAGGCGCCAGCGGCGCGGCCGGCATCGTGACGTCGGTGCTGGCGATCGAGCGGCAGTTCCTGCCGCCCACCATCAACCAGTACGAGTCCGATCCCGCCTGCGATCTCGATTACGTGCCGAATGCCGGACGGCCCGCGCGCCTCGAGGCGGCGCTCTGCAACTGCCTGGGGTTCGGGTCGAAGAACAGCGCCGTCGTCATCGGGGCGGCCACATGAGCGAGCACGGTCCCTCGACGTTCGACGTCGTCGTGGTGGGCGCTGGACCGAGCGGCGCGGTCGCCGCGACGGTGCTGGCACGGGCCGGCCTGCGCGTCTGCCTCGTCGACCGCGCGCGTTTCCCCAGGCCCAAGCTGTGTGGCGACACGCTGAATCCCGGCGCGCTCGCCGTGTTGCGCCGGCTCGGGATGGCGTCGGACATCGACGCGACGTCACTGGTGCTCGAGGGGATGCGCGTCACGGGCGACGGGGTCACGGTGGAGGCGCGCTATCCGGATGGACTGCACGGCGCGTCGTTGCCGCGCGAGCAGATGGACCACGCGCTGGTGCGAGCCGCCGTGGCGGCTGGCGCCGAACTGCGGGACGGTGTGACTGCGCGGGCACCGATACTGCGCGAGACGCTGCGCGGTCGCACGGTGGCCGGCGTGTCGTGCACAGACGAGTCCGGCACCCGCAGCGACCTGCTGGCGCCGGTGACGATTGCCGCCGATGGCCGCCGCTCCACCCTGGCGTTTGCGCTCGGCCTGGCGCGCCATCCGGTGTCGCCGCGCCGCTGGGCGATTGGCACGTGCGCGTCGGACGTGCACGGCCTGTCGGCCTACGGCGAGATGCACATCCGCTCGGGGTACTACATCGGCATTGCGCCGCTGCCGAACGGCCTCGCGAACCTGTGCGTCGTCCGGCCTTCGACTGGCGGTGACGCGGCGCTGCAGCGTCCGCAGCACCTGCTGGCCGATGCCCTGGCGTCGGAGCCGATGCTGCGCGAGCGCATGGCCGATGCCCGCTTTCTGGCGCCGCCCATGGTGCTTGGTCCGCTCGCCGTCGACCAGGTGGCCGATGCCGCGGTGCCGGACGGACTGCTGGTCGCCGGTGACGCGGCCGGCTTCATCGATCCGATGACCGGCGACGGACTTCGCTTTGCCGTGAGGGGTGGAGAACTCGCCGCGCTGTCGGCGCTGCGCGCCCTCGAACAGGGATGGACCGGCGTCCACGCCTCGCTCGACGCGGTGCGCCGCCAGGAATTCCAGGGCAAGTGGCGATTCAACCGCATCCTGCGCGGCCTCGTCGGCTCGACCGCCGGCGTGCGCGGTGCCACACTCGGCAGCCGCGTGGCGCCGGGTATTGTCCGCGCGCTCATTCGTCACGCCAGCGATTGCCATCTCGCGGCACACTGACGGCATGATTCGCCTGCTGCTCCTCGTCGTCGCGGTGTTCGGGTTCATGCTCGTCGAAGCGCGTCGTGCGGCCTCGAACGAGCGCGCGCAGCGGGCGCTCGGCGGCATCGAGCCGAAACATGACGTCTACCCAGCCATGCAGGTGGCCTATCCCGGCATCTTCCTCGCGATGATCGGCGAGGGGCTCTTCCGTCCTGACCCACCCATAGCGCTGCTCGCCATGGGCGTCGTCGTGTTCGCGGCAGGCAAGCTGCTGAAGTGGTGGGCCATCACGGCCCTCGGCCAGTTCTGGACGTTCCGCGTGATCGTGGTGCCCGGCTCCGCGCCGGTGGCCGCGGGGCCGTACCGATTCCTGCGGCATCCGAACTACGTCGGGGTGTTCGGGGAACTGGCCGGTGCCGGCCTCATCGCCGCCGCGCCGGTTGCGGGCGTGCTCGGGACGCTGATGTTCACGGGGCTGATGGCCGCGCGCGTGCGGGTCGAGACCCGCGCGCTGAATGCTATACTCCGGCGCGGTTAAGTCCGCACTCCTCAACACCTTGATGTCCTCGTCTCCCGTCTCCAGGCAACCTGACGACGCGATGCTGCCGCCGCGTTGGGCGCGTGCCGCAGACATGGTCTGCCTGGTCCTTCTGCTGCTGGCCGTCGTCGTTGCCGAATGGGGCGGCTTCCGCGAGCGCGTCGGTCCGGTCCGCATCGCATTCACCGACCCCTGGCGCCTGCTGCTGTCGGCCCTCGTGCTGGCGGCCATCCGGCACGGCCTCGTGCGGCGGCCTCCCATCTACAGCTACCTACCGCAGCAGGTGAAGGCTGCCCTCAGCACGACGCCGGCCCGCGCGGCGTGGAACGCGTTGCTGTTCACCAGGCCCGCCATCCTGTTCGTCGGCTATCTGGCCGTGGTGATGTTCGGCTACAAGGGAGGCGAGCCGCCGCTGCGCCTGTCGACGAACGAGGCGGCGAACCTGCAAGTGCGCTGGGACATGGCCTGGTACTTCGGCATTGCCACCGAAGGCTACAAGTACCACACCGGCCAGCAGAACATCGTCTTCTTCCCGGCTTTCCCGATGACCGTACGGGGCGTCGCGCGCCTGCTCGGCGGTCAGACGATGGCGTTCGTGGCCGCGGGCACGCTGGTGGCGTTCGTCTGCTTCTTCTGGGGGCTCTCCTATCTGTTCAGGCTCGCGCGTGAACTCACGGGCGAAGACGACCCGGCGCGCTACACCCTCTGGCTCATTGCCGCCTATCCGTTCGCCCTGTTCTTCGGGGCGATGTACACCGAATCGCTCTACCTGCTGGGTGTGACGGCGGCGTTCTTCCACTTCAGGCGGCGCGAGTTCTGGGCGGCGGGCGCCTGGGGTCTGCTGGTCGGGCTGACCCGCCCGAACGGCTGCTTCGTGTCGATTCCGCTGGCGGTGATTGCCGTGTCGCCCTGGCTGCCCCGGTGGCTGAACGGCGGGCCGGTGGCCAACATCGAGCAGGCGGACGATCGGCGCACGTTCCGGGCGCTCGCGCCGGCGATGCTGACGGCGGCGATGCCCGGCATCGGCGTGCTGCTGTACTCGGCCTATATGTGGCACCTCACGGGGAATCCGCTGGCGTGGGCGGATGGCCATGCGGCCTGGGGGCGGCAGTATTCGGGGTTCTACCAGCTGATTGTCGACCGCTACATCTGGCTGTTCCGCTATGGGCTGTACGAGTACACCACGCACGTGCCTGGCGACCTGCTGAACGGTCTTGGCGCGCTCTTCGCGCTGGGTGCGGCCATTCCGGTGGCGCGGAAGCTCGGCCTCGCCTACGCTGTGTTCATTCTCGTGAACATTCTGCCGCCGATGGCGGCCGGTGGCCTGCTGTCGGTGGGCCGCTTCTCGTCGGTCATGTTCCCGGCGTTCATCTGGATGGCGACGGTCATTCCGGAGCGGCACAAAGGCGGCTGGCTGGCGACGTTCATGGGGATGCAGGCGTTCAATGCCGCGCTGTTCTATACCTGGCGCGACCTCTTTTAGCCCGTCAGTTCGCGGGAGATTCGCGGCCACAGCGCTGGTGGCGGCGTCTATATAATGTGCAAATGACGCGTAAGGCGTTCGGTCTGGCTGCCGCGCTCGTGCTCGGCGTCACCTTCACGGTGGCGGTGGCCCAGGTGCGCCGGCCGCCGGCGCTGGTTGCCGTGCCGCAGACCCCGGCGCAACTCGCCATGCGTGCCCTCGTCGAGGGGCGCTATGACGAGGTGGCCACCCTCACCGAGAAGGACCCGTTCGATGCGCCGATGATGGCCATCCGCGCGAAGGCCCTGATCGAGCGTGGAAGATACAAGGACGCCGAAGACGTCTTGCGCCCGGTGGCGCAGCGGCAGCCGGTTAGCGATGCCGCGCTCGAACTGGGCGTGCTGCTCGACATGCTCGGCCGCCCCGAGGCGACCGCCATCCTCACCCGTCTCGCGAACGAAGCCCCCACCGCCAACCGTGCCACCGACCTCGCCAGGAGCGCCCGCGCCCTGCGCGCGCTCGGTCGCTTCAACGAGGCGAACGCCGCCTATCGTGATGCCGCCACCGCCGCCCCGCGCGACGTCGCCATCCAGACGGCATGGGGCGAGATGTTCGTCGAAGGGCGTTGCCAGACGTGCAATGCCGACGCCCTCAAGTCGTTCCAGGCCGCGCTGAAGGAAGACGCCCGCTGGGTGCCGGCGATGATCGGGATGGCGCGCGCGATTCTCGACGAGAACCCGCCAGAGGCGGTCGGCCTGGCGAAGAAGGCGCTCGAGATCAACGCCTCTTCGGTGCCCGCGCAGTTGATCCTTGCCACCGACGCCTCCGACTCGCGCCGCGACGAGGCGCGCGCGGCCTTGAAGCGGGCGCTGGATGTGAACCCGTCGAGTCTCGAGGCGCACGCGCTGATGGCGGCGGTGTCGTACGTCGACGACAAGACGGCCGAGTACGACGAACACATCAAGGCGGCGCTCGCCATCTCGCCGAACTACGGCGAGGCCTACCGCGTCACCGCGGAACTCGCCGCGTTCAGCTACCGCTACGACGAAGCCGTGGTGCTGGTGCGCAAAGGGCTGGCGCTCGACCCCAGCAGCCCTCGCGCCCTCACCGACCTCGGCACGCACCTGCTCCGCACCGGCGACGAAGCCGGCGCCCGCACCGCGCTCGAGCAGTCGTTCAAGGAACACCCCTATGACGTCGTCTCCTACAACCTGCTCCAGATGATGGACACGCTCGACACCTTCGTCACCGTGCGCGATGGCGATCTCGTCATCCGCATGGACAAGGCCGATGCGCGCGTGATGCAGGAGTCGGTGGTCGCCCTCGCGAAGCAGGCGATGGCCGCGATGACGAAGCGGTATCAGTTCACGCCGAAGGGACCGATCCTCGTCGAGATCTTCCCGAAGCACGACGACTTCGCGGTCCGCAACGTCGGCCTGCCCGGCATGATCGGCGCGCTCGGCGCCTGCTTCGGCCGCGTGGTGACGATGGACTCGCCGAAGGCGCGGCCTCCGGGCGAGTTCCAGTGGGAAGCGACGCTCTGGCACGAACTGGCGCACGTCATCACGCTGCAGATGTCCAACTCGCGCGTGCCGCGCTGGCTGACGGAAGGCATCTCCGAGTACGAAGAGAAGATCGCTCGGCCAGACTGGGCGCGCGGTATGGACGTCGAGTTCGCCGCTCGCCTGAACCGCGGCGAAACGTTGAAGCTCGAGAACCTCAACTCGGCGTTCCGCGACGGCCGCACCATCGGCCTCGCCTACTTCCAGGCCTCGCTCCTCGTCGAGCACATCGTCGCCACCTACGGCGACGAGGGGCTGCACACGCTGCTGAAGGCCTACGGGCAGGGGCTCGAGACGAACGCGGCGATGCGCGCCGCGCTGGGTGAGGACCTTGGCCAGATGCAGGCGGCGTTCGACCGCCGCATGGAAGAGAAGTACGGGAAGATTCGCGCCGCGTTGAAGGAGCCGCCGCAGGACGTCAACCTGCCGCGCATGCCGCTCGACGAGTTGAAGGCCTACGTCGCGAAGAACGAGGGGAACTACATCGCGCAGATGGCGCTCGGCGTCCAACTGCGCAAGGGCGGCGACTTCGAAGGCGCGGTGGCGGCGTTCCGCACGGCCGCAGCGCTGGTACCAATCGCCGGCGGCGACGACAGCCCGCACGCCCTGCTCGCGGACATCGCCATGCAGCGGCGTGACAACTCCGGCGCCATCGAGGCGCTGCAGGGGCTGGTCAACGTCGACTTCAACAACATCGACGCGGCTCGCCGCCTGGCGCGCCTGCTGCGTGACACGGGTGTCACCGACGTGGCCCGCCTCGAGACGGTCTACCGCCGCATTGTCGACATCGACCCGTTCGATGCCGAGGCGCGCGCGCAGTTCGGTCGTGTGCTGATGTCGGCCAACAAGGCCGGCGCCGCGGTGCGCGAGTTCAAGGCGGTCGTCGCCATGAACCCGGTGGACCAGGCCGCGGCCTACACCGACCTGGCCGAAAGCTATTTCCAGAGCGGGCAGCGCGCCGACGCGCGCCGCCAGACGCTCGCCGCCCTCGAAGTGGCGCCGAGCTACGAGCGCGCCCAGGACCTGCTGTTGAAGCTGGCCGAGGCGCGGCCGTGACAGCCCGCAAGAGCCGGCTGCTCGCGCTGGCAGCCGTGCTCGCGTTCACGCTGATCCCGACCCTGCAGCCGGAGGTGGACGCCCAGCTTCCCACTGCTGCCGACGACCGCTTCGCCGGACTGCAGTGGCGCTTCGTCCGCATCAAGTACCACTACAACGCCGAGGCCTCGAGCCAGCAGCTCGAGTTCTACGGCGAGCCGTGGCTCATCGACGGACCGGCCGCCGAACAGAACCTCTCACGCCGCATCAAGACCGCCACCTCCATCGACGTGCTCGACCCGATCGTGCTGACGCTCGACGACCCGCGCCTCTTCCAGAACCCGTGGATCTACTTCGTCGAGCCGGGCAACCTCGCACTGACCGACAGCGACGCGAAGATCCTGCGCGAGTTCCTGCTGCGCGGCGGCAGCGCACTCTTCGACGACTTCCACGGTCCGTTCGAGTGGGAGCATTTCGCGAAGGAAATGAAGAAGGTGTTTCCCGACCGGGAGATTGTCGACTTCCCGAAGGACCACCCGATCTTCAGCGCCTTCTACAAGCTCGATGGGTATCCGCAGATCGCCGGCCTCGGGTCGTTCATGGCGGGCCGCAGCTGGGAGAAGGGCGGCTTCGTCGCGCATCTCCGCACGATCTTCGACGACAACGAGCGCCCGATGCTCTACGTCAACTGGAACACGGACATGGGCGACGGCTGGGAGTGGTCCAACGCCGAGGACTATCCCGGCTACCTGAAATACACGTCGCTCGCCTATCGGATGGGCATCAACGAAGTCGTCTACGCGCTAACGCATTGAGGAGCACCGTTTGGATAACGAGTCGAAGGCTGGCGCCGCCAGCGTGGAGCGGGTCGCCGAAGGGCGCCAGCGCATCCTCACCGAACTGCGGAAGGTCATCGTCGGGCAGGACGACGTCATCGATCATGTGCTGGTGGCGCTCTTTACGGGCGGCCACTGCCTGATCACCGGCGTGCCCGGGCTGGCCAAGACGCTACTCATCCGCACGCTGTCCGACATCCTCGACCTCGACTTCAAGCGCATCCAGTTCACGCCCGACCTGATGCCGTCCGACATCACCGGCACCGAGATCCTCGACGAGGATTCGGGCGGCCGGCGCCTGCGGTTCGTGAAGGGGCCGATCTTCGCGCAGATCATCCTGGCGGACGAGATCAACCGCACGCCGCCGAAGACGCAGGCGGCGCTGCTCGAGGCGATGCAGGAGTACCACGTCACCGCCGCGGGCCGCACCTACCCGCTCGACCAGCCGTTCTTCGTGCTCGCCACGCAGAACCCGATCGAACTCGAAGGCACTTATCCGCTGCCCGAGGCGCAGCTCGATCGCTTCATGTTCAACCTGGTGATCGACTACCTCAGTGAAGACGACGAGGTGGCAGTGGTCACGAAGACGACCGGGACGAAGCAGTCGAAGCCCGAGCGCGTGTTGAGCGGTCCGGACATCCTCGAGTTCCAGCAGTTGGCGCGCGAGGTGGTGATCGCCGAGGAAGTGGCGCGCTACGCCGTGCGGCTCGTCGACGCGTCGCGTCCGGGACGTCCGGGCGTGCCGGACTTCGTCGACAAGTGGGTGAAGTGGGGCGCCGGCCTGCGTGCGTCGCAGGCGCTGGTGAAGGGTGGCAAGGCGCGCGCGCTGATGCATGGCCGCTATCACGTCTCGATCAAGGACATCCAGGCGCTGGCGAAGCCGATTCTCCGCCACCGCGTCATGACGAACTTCTACGCGGAGTCCGAGAACATCACGCCGGACACGATCATCGAGCGTCTGCTCGAGACGGTCGCTGTGCCGAAGAGCGGGATGTAGGCTGTGGCCCAGGGCGCGCGCACACGCCAGTTCCTCGACCCGGCGGTGGTGGCGCGCCTCGGCACGCTCGAACTCCGCGCGCGCACCATCGTCGAGGGGTTCCTCACCGGGCTGCACCGCAGCCCGTTCAAGGGGTTCAGCGTCGAGTTCGCCGAGTACCGGCAGTACATGCCTGGTGACGACCTGTCGACGATCGACTGGAAGGTCTACGCGCGCAGCGACCGGCACTACGTGAAGAAGTTCGAGGCGGAGACGAACCTCAACTGCCACATCATGCTCGACGTGAGCGGTTCGATGGGCTACGGCTCGCGCGGCCTCACGAAGTTCGACTACGCGCAGTGCCTCGCGGCGTCGCTGGCCTACCTGATGAACCGGCAGCGCGACGGCGTCGGCCTCACCGCGTTCGACGAAGGTATTGTCGGCATGCTGCCGGCGAGTGCGCGCACCGGGCACCTGCGCGCGATGCTGCTCACGCTGGAGCGGCTGAAGCTCGGACAGAAGACGAACGTCGCCAAGCCGATGCACCAACTGGCGTCGTCGATCCGCAAGCGCGGGATGGTGGTGCTGATCTCCGACCTGCTCGACGACCCCGATCAGGTGATCCGTGGCCTGAAGCACTTCACCTTCCACGGCACCGATGTCGTCGTCTTCCAGGTCCTCGATCCGCACGAGCTCGAGTTCCCGTTCGAGCGTGCGACCCGCTTCACCGACATGGAGAGCGACGCCGAGGTGACGGCCGTGCCGGCTCTGGTGCGCCAGCACTACATCGATGCAATGCAGGCGCTGATTGCCCGATATCGGCGTGAGCTGGGAGGCGCCGGCGTCGATTACCACCTGCTCACGACCGCCGACCCGCTCGAACTTGCGTTGATGCAGTACCTCTCGACGCGTGAGCACGCACGCTGATGAACTTCCTGGCGCCGTTCTTCCTCATTGGCGCGCTGGCGGCAGCCGTGCCGATCGTGCTGCACCTGCTGAAGCGCCAGCCGGAGGAGCGCGTGCGCTTCTCGGCGGTGCACCTGTTGACGCAGGCGCCGGTCGAACACTCGAGCCGGCGGCGTCTGCGTGAGTTACTGCTGCTCGCGCTGCGCGTCGGCGCGCTGCTGCTGCTGGCGTTCGCCTTCGCGCGTCCGTTCCTCGCGTCGAACCTTGCCACCGCTGGCGCCACGACGGTGGTGACGCTCGACACCTCGCTGAGCCTGTCAGCGCCTGGCCAGTTCGAGAAAGCCCGCACGCTCGCGAAGAAGGCGATTGCCGACGCGCCGTCGGGGAACCTCGTGGCCGTCGTGACATTCGCGGACGGCGCCCAGGTCGCGAGTCAGCCGTCGGCCGACCGCGCCTCGGCGAATGCGGCCATCGACGCTGCCCGCCCTGCAGCTGGTGCGACACGCTACCGCGCCGCGCTGAACGCGGCGGTCGACCTCATGCGCGGCCGCCCTGGCGCCATCGTCGTCGTTACCGACCTGCAGGAGACCGGTTGGGATGTCGGCGACCGGGTCACCGTGCCGGACGCGGTGACGGTGGAGGTGGCCGATGTCGGGAAGCCGCCCGCCAATCTTGCGGTGGCCTCGGTGCGCGCGACGGCCGATCGCGTGCTGGCGACCATTCGCAATACGGGCACCGAGTCGCAGCTCGTGCGCGTGCGCCTGAACGCGCACGATGGTGCGGACCGCTCGTCGTCGACGCGGGTTGCCGCGGAGACCACAGTGGCGGTCGGCGGCGGCAGCACGGCGACCACCTCGTTCGCTGTGCCGGATGCGCGCTGGGTGTCGGTGAGCGCCGACGATGCGACGGGGCCGGCGGCGGACAACGCGCGCTATCTGGTGCTCGACCGCACCTCGAAGCCGACGGTGCTGGTCATCAGCACGGCAGGCGACCTCGCACGTGAGGCGTTCTACCTGGAGCAGGCGCTGCTGGCTGCCGGTGGCGATGGCCGCGCCTATGCGGTGGAAGGCGCAGCGGCTGGTGAGCTGGTGACCTGGGACCAGGCGACGCTCGACGCCTACGTCTCGATCATCCTCACCTCGACGCGTGCACTCGAGCATCACGGCCGTGAACTGCTGACCGCCTACCTCCGCCGCGGCGGCGGCCTGATTGTGGCGGCAGGCCCTGAGGTGGACGGCGACGTGCTGCAGGAAGTGCTGGCCGGACCTCGCCTCTCGCTCGTCAGTCCGAGCGCCTCGACGCTGGGCGCACGTGTCACGCACACTTGGGGCGCGTCGGACGTGCGGCACCCGGTGGTGCGCGCGTTCGGCTCGACCAGTGGCGCGCTGGGACTCGTGCAGTTCCAGCGGGTGGCCGTCCTCCGCACCGCCGACTGTCCGGTGCTGGCCCGCTTCACCAGTGGTGAACCGGCGCTGGTCGACTGCGCGTCAGGCGAAGGACATGCGCTGGTGCTCGCGTCCGACCTCGATAATCGCGGCAACGACTTCCCGCTGCACGCCACCTTCGTGCCGTTTCTGCACGAGTCGGTGCGCTACCTGACCAACGGTCAGCAGCAGGCGTCTGACTACGTGGTGGCCGACGTGCCGGCCGGCGTACCGGCGACGCCTGGCGTGGCGCCTCTGCCGGGCGGATCCGCCGCGGCGCGGTTGGTGGCGGTGAACGTCGACCCGTCGGAAACCGACCCCGGACGCCTGACGGCCGACGAGTTCAAGGGGACCGTGGTGACCATGGGCGGCGGCGCCCAGGCGGGCGCCCGGCTCCAGGCACAGGAAACCGAAGAACGGCAGCACATCTGGCAATATGTGCTTGCGGTGATGCTGGTGATAATGGCGGTTGAAAGCTGGGTGGCGGCGCGGGCCGTCTGACGACGATGAGCGAGCCATTCGGGCCCATTCAGGAACTTCTGGACCGCGTGCGGACGCGGTGGCGCCGCCTTGTACTGCTCGAAGTGACGACGCGTGGTGCCCTGGCCGGCACGGTCGTCGTCGGGTTCGCGTTCGCGCTGTCGTTCTGGATGTCACGCGCGCCGCTGGCGCTGGCGGTGGTCGGCGCCGTGGCCACCGTGGCCGGCCTGGCCGCGCTGGTGTGGGCCGCCTGGCCGGCTCGTTATGTGCCATCAGACCGGAGCGTGGCACGCTACATCGAGGAGCGCGCGCCGGCGCTCGATGAGCGGCTCGTCAGCGCCGTGGATGTGGAGAGCACCCGTGACGCCGATCAACGTCCGGGGCTGGCGGCCGCGATGGTGCGCGATGCCGCGCGCGCCGCGGCCGACGTCGACGTCACCACGATTGTGCCGGCTGCGGCAATTCGCCGCCGTGCGCTGCGTGCGGCCGCCGCCTGCGCCATTCTCCTCGGCATGCTGTTCGTCTCGCGGCAGGCGGCACGGCAGGCGCTCGATGCGGTCGCGCTGACGCTGTTCCCGTCACGCATCACGCTCGACGTGACGCCAGGCAACACGCGGCTACAGGCCGGTTCAGGCCTGACCGTCGAGGCGCGGCTCGTCGGCAACACCGCCCCGATTGTGGCGCAGTTCCTGCGCGCGGCCGCCGGTTCCACCGACTGGCAACCGGTCGACATGGAGACCGACGGCTCCGGGCACTTCCGCCTGGCGCTGACGGCGCTCACCAGCTCGTTCCAATACAAAGTGCTTGCCGGCGGCGCCGCCTCGCCGGTGTTCGACGTCGCGGTGGTGCGTCCGCCGCGTGTCGCTCGCATCGACGTCGAGTACGACTATCCGCCGGCGCTTGGGCTCGCGGCACGCGTCGAGGAAGACGGCGGCGACATCTACGGCCCCGAGGGGACGCGCGTAAAGGTGACGATCCACACCGACGCGCCGGTGGCGACCGGGCGTATGGTGCTCGGGCCCGAGCAGGTCGTGGCGCTCAGCGCCGAGTCGTCCACCGTGATGACGGCGTCGCTGCAGATTGCCGAGAACGGCTCGTACCGCGTGGCGCTGGCCGATGCCGACGGCATGAAGAGCGACGGCGACACCGAGTACTTCATCCGCATCCTCGACGATCGTCCGCCGGAGGTGCACGTGCTGCGTCCCGCCAGCGATCGCCGCGTGACGCGGCTCGAGGAAGTGGAGATTGCCGCCGAAGCACAGGACGACTTCGGTGTGGCCGCGCTCGATCTGGTCTACGCCGTGCGCGGCGGTGTGGAGAAAGTGGTCCCGCTCGGCATTCCGCCGCGATCAACGTCGGTGAGCGGCCGGCACGTGATGTACCTCGAGGACATTGACGTGGCGCCGGGCGACTTCATCAGCTACTACGTGCGGGCCCGCGACCTGCCGCGCGGCAAGCGCGCCAGCGAGTCGCGCAGCGACATCTTCTTTCTCGAAGTGAAGCCGTTCGAGGAGGAGTTCAGCCTGGCCGAGACACAGGCGGCGCAGGGCGGCGGCAGCGGCAACCCGCAGCTCGATGATCTGGTGGCGGCGCAGAAGGAGATCGTCGTCGCCACCTGGAAGCTCGATCGCCGCTCGCGCGACGCCCAGGGAGCGAAGTCGGAGCAGGACATCCGGGCGGTGTCGAAGTCGGAAGCCGAGCTGAAGGTGCGCGTCGAGCAGACGTCGAGCGGGTTCCGCTCCACGACCATGCGCGACCCGCGACGCAATCGGCCAGGCGCGCGTCCAGGAACTGGCCCGCAGCCAACGCCCCAACCGAATGCACCGAGTGTGGGTCAGGCCACGGCCGAGGAAGACGCCATGACGACGGCGTCGAAGGCGATGGGCCAGGCGGTCGACTCGCTGAATGCGTTGAAGACGTCCGATGCGATGCCGCACGAGATGGAGGCGCTGAATGCCCTCCTCAAGGCGCAGGCCGACGTACGCAAGCGCCAGATCCAGCGGCAGCAGGCCGGCGCCGGCCAGGCGCAGAACCGCTCCACCGAAGACCTCTCGAGCCTGTTCGACAAGGAGCTGGCGAAGAACCAGCAGACGAACTACGAGAACAAGACCAGCGCCGAGCAGACGGAAGACACAAATGCTCCCGCGGTCGACCGCATCAAGGAGTTGGCGCAGCGTCAGGACGAACTCGTGCGCAAGCAGCAGGCGTTCGCGCGCAGCCAGAACCAGTTGTCGACGGAGGAGCGCACGCGCGAGCTCGACAGCCTGACTCGCGAGCAGAACGACCTGCGCGACCGCGCCGAGCAGGTGGCGAAGCAGCTGCAACAGCAGGCGGGCCAGCAGCAGGCCGGACAGAACGGCGAACCTGGGCAGCAGGGGCAGAAGAGTCCGTCGGGACAGCCGAGCGGCCAGCCCGGGCAGTCGGCCGGCCAGCAGGGGCAGGCGGGGCAGAGCGGTCAGCGCCGCCCCGGCACCAGCCAGAATGCGCGCGCCGGTTCGCAGGGGGCCGAGGGCGAAACGTCTGAGCAGATGCGCGGCATCTCCGAGGAGATGCGCAGCGCCGCGAACGATCTCCGGCGGCAGGATGCGGGGCAGGCGAGTGCGCGCGGATCCCGCGCGCTCGATCAACTGCGCGAACTCGAACGGCAGCTCCAGGGCAGCACCGCCGAAGGCCGTCGCCGGGCGCTCGGCGACCTGCAGCTCGAGGCACGGCAACTGGCGGATGCGCAGCGGCAGATTGCCTCGGAGTCGAGCCGTGCGCGCAACGGGCAGGCGAGCACCGACGCGCTGCGCCGCCTGGCGGGCGAGCAGGACCGTCTGGCCGATCGGCTGCAGCGCGTGCAGCAGGGGCTGCGTCAGCAGGGGCAGGGGACCCCTGGAGCGCAGGGCGCCACCGGCCGTCCGCAGTCCGCCGAGAACCTGCAGCAAGCGGCGACTGATGCCGCACGTGACATCGAACAGCAGCGCCTATCCGAACGCATGCAGCAGTCGGCCGAGTCGATGCGTCGCGCTGCGGGACAGTCGAGTTCCGGGTCGTCGGCCACGGAAGGGCAGCCCTCGAACGGCACGCCGCAGGGCACGCCGACCGCGCGGCCGGGCGCACCGAACCAGGCGGGAGCGCAGCAGGAACTGGCGCGTGCGCTCGACCGGCTTGCCGATCGCCTGAACCTGGTCGACCAGCCCCAGGATGACGATGCGCGGCGGATGAACGATCAGGTGGCGCGGGCGCGCGAGATGCGCAACCGGATGGACGACCTCACGAAGCAGCTCGAGGCGCTCGATCGTCAGGCGTCTGGTGAGCGCGGCTCGCCGCAGTCGTCGCCGTCGGCGCAGGGGCAGGCATCGCAGAACGGACGCCCGGGCCAGGGGCAGGGCGGCGGCACGGGAGAGCCGGCGTCGATCGACGAACTGCGCACCCAGATCAGTAAGCAGATGCGCGAACTGCGCGAGCTGCTGACCGAGACGCAGAAGGACACGAACTCGCGCAACACCGGCGGCCCAGGGTCCACGTTCGCAGGGCAGGGCATGGTGATGTCGGCACCCGGCAGCGAAGGCTTCAAGCAGGACTTCGCGAAGTGGCAGGAGCTGACGCGCCAGGTGACGCTGGCGCTCGATGATGTGGAGTCGTCGCTGGCGAAGAAGCTGCAGGCGAAGGGTTCGAAGGACCGCCTGGCGTCCGGCGGCGATGAACGCGCGCCAGCCGGCTATCAGGAGCAGGTGGACAGCTACTTCAAGGCGCTCGCCACGAGGAAACGACCCTGATCCACTTCGCGTCGCCGCTCCCCTGGTGGCTCCTCGCGCTCGTTGCGGTTGGGCTCATCGGGGTCGCCATCGTCTCGTACCGGCGCCCGTTCGTGCCGCTCACGCGGGTGCAGCATGGCGTGCTCGTCGCGCTGCGTGCCCTCGCGCTCGTGGCCGTGCTGCTGTTCGTCTGCCGGCCTGTGCTGCTCCTGCCTCCGGTCAACGCTGGCGACATCGTCGTGCCGGTGCTGGTCGACACGTCGCGCAGCATGCGTGTCGCTGATGCCGACGGCAAGCCGCGCATCGCCGCGGCGCAGACGCTGCTGACGTCGAGCGTGCTGCCGGCGCTGTCGCGGATCGGACGTCCGGAGTTGTTCGCGGTCGGCGAACGCGTCGCCGAGTCGTCCGCCGCAAATCTCACGGCCGATGCGCGCCGCACGGAACTGGCCACCGCCGTCTCCACGATTCGCGAGCGGTTCCGCGGCCGCCGCGTCGCCGGCATCATCGTGTTGTCCGATGGTGGCGACACAGGGCAGGGCAGTCGTGATGCCGCCTTGCGCGCCGGCGCACCGGTATTCGCGGTCGGTATCGGGTCGGTCGAAGGCGTGCCCGACCGTGAAGTGGTCGGTATCACCGCGGGTGACCCGCGTCTCGACCGGTCGCTCGTCGATCTGCATGTCACCACCGTGTCGCGCGGTCTTGGTCGCGACCCGTACGCCTTGCGGTTGCTGGCGAATGGACAGCTCGTCGAGTCGAGGCGGATCGCGTCGACCGCAGACGGCACGCCTGGCGACGAGATCTTCTCGGTGACACCCGACCCGCTCAACGCCACCGTCTACACGGCGGACGTGGCGGTCGATCCGCGCGAGTCGATTGCCGAGAACAACACGCGCAGCCTCCTGCTGAGTCCGGCCGCGCGCAAGCGCCGGCTGCTGGTGCTGGGCGGCGCGCCTGGCTACGAGCACAGCTTCCTCGTGCGTGCGCTCTCTCAGGACCCCAGCTTCGAGATCGACTCGATCGTCCGCAAGGGCAAGGACGACAGCGGCCGCGACACGTTTCTCATTCAGGCTGGCAGTGGTCGTGGCGCTGGCCTCGTCACCGGTTTCCCGACGACGCGCGAGGCGCTGTTCGCCTATGACACCGTAATCATCGGCAATCTCGAAGGCGAGTTCTTCGGGCGGGCGCAGATGGATCTGCTCACCGAGTTCGTCGGCACGCGCGGCGGCGGGCTGCTGCTGCTCGGGTCGCGCACGTTCCTGCAGCGCGGGCTGGCCGGCACGCCGCTCGAGGAGGCGCTGCCGGTGGAACTGAACGACCGGCGCGGTGGTGCGACGTCGCGGCAGGGCGACAGCGCGGCTGCCGTGGTGCGGAACGCGGTGACGGTGACCGACGAAGGGGCCGCACATCCGATCATGCGCCTCGGCGCCACGCCAGAGGCGTCGCGCGCGCAGTGGGCGGCGCTGCCGCCGCTGGCCTCGGTCTCGCCGGTCGGTGGTCCGCGTCCTGGCGCCACGGTACTGGCCGTGTCGAAGTCGGACAACGGCGCTGCTGTACCGTTGATTGCGATTCAACGTTTCGGCCGCGGCCGGTCGATGGTCTTCTCGGGCGAAGCGTCGTGGCGCTGGCGGATGATGCGTCCGTCCGACGACCTGAGCTACGAGCACTTCTGGCGTCAGGCGACGCGCTGGCTGGCGAGCGATGCGCCTGACCCGGTGACGCTGATGGTGCCTGACGCGCCAGCGCTGGGCGACACGATCCCGGTGCAGCTCGACGCACGCGATGCGGCGTTCACCGTCGTCTCCGACGCCACCGTTGAGGCGACGCTCACCTCGCCTGGTGGTGAGCCCGAGCCGCTGGTGTTGCGGCCGTCTGGTGCTGGACGGCACGCGACGACGCTCGTGGCCGAGACGCCTGGCCTCTACCGCATTCGCGCCGAGGCGCGCCGTGGCGCCACGCTGCTCGGTGTGGCCGACCGCTGGCTGTATGTCGGCGGCGCCGATCCTGAGTATGCGGACCCGCGGCTCAACGAAGGGTTCCTGCGCCGGTTGGCGCGGCAGTCGGGCGGGCAATACGTGCAGGCGTCGGACGTTGGCCGCGTGCTCTCGGCGCTCTCGGCGGCGGTGCCGCAGACGTTGGAGCCAGAGCGTCGCGACCTCTGGCACCAGCCGTGGGCGTTCATGCTGGTGCTGCTGCTGCTGGCGGCAGAGTGGGTGCTGCGCCGCCTGTGGGGGCTCCGATGAGCGCTTCCATCGTCTGTCGTGTAGTGTCCGGCTCGGTGGCTCCTTCTCGCGTAGTGTCCGGCTTCAGCCGGACCTCGAGCGTCTCCGCCGTAGTGTCCGGCTTTAGCCGGACCAGCACGCCTCTGGGATAATGCCTGCCGTGATCACGCCGCGCCGCTTCCTCGCGTTCGCCGTGCTCCAGAGCTGTCTGCTCCTGGCGGCCAGCGGTATGGCGCGCGCCGGCGAGCGCTACGCGCTGGTGGTGACCGGCGCGTCTGGCGGGCCGCAGTATGCCGAGAAGTACGACGAGTGGCGCTCGTCGTTCGTCCAACTGCTGCAGGGGCCGCTGGGCTATGCCGAGGCCAACGTGCTGGTGCTGGCCGAGGAGGAATTGGCCGGCGCGCAGAAGGCGACGCGCGAGAACGTGCGCGCGGCGATCGCCGACCTGCGCAAGCGCGCCACCAAGGACGATGTGGTACTGGTGGTGCTGGTGGGGCACGGCAGCGGCAACGACGCCGACGATGCGAAGTTCAACCTCGTCGGACCCGACCTCAGTGCGTCGGAGTGGGGCGAGTTGTTGAAGGCGATGCCAGGGCGGCTGGTCTTCATCAACGGCGCGAGTGGCAGCGCGCCGTTCCTGCAGGAGTTGTCGGCACGCAATCACGTGGTGATCACCGCCAACGACTCGGCCGCGCAGACGTTCGAGACCGTCTTTCCGCAGTTCCTGCTCGAGGCCTATCGGGACAACGGTGCCGACCTCGACAAGAACGATCGCGTGTCGGTGTTCGAGGCGTTCGCGTTCATCAGCTCGCGCGTCCGCGAGTATTTCGAGCAGCGCTCGCAACTGGCGACCGAGCACGGGGTGCTCGACGACAACGGCGACGGCATCGGCCGCCTGATCGACGACGAGGGGGCGGACGGCCTGCTGGCCCGCCTCACCTACCTGCGGGCCGACGCGCCGATCGCGGACACCGGCAATCCCGAGCGAACGGCGATGCTGCGCCGGCGTGCCGAACTCAACACTCAGCTCGAAGAGCTGCGCGCGCGCAAGCACACAATGCCGCTTGACGACTACGAGCGGACGCTCGAAACGCTGCTCCTCGAACTCGCCCGCATCGACCGCGCGCTGCGGTCGAAGTCGTAGCGGTCCGGCTAAAGCCGGACACTACGCGAGACACGCGAGACGTTGCGACGAGGCGTTGTGACAGCAGTAGTGTCCGGCTCCAGCCGGACCTGTCCTGATGCGGTGTGATCCTGACTTCCGTAGTGTCCGGCTTTAGCCGGACCGCATCCGGCATCGTGCTTGCCCTCATCGAGGCATGCGCACCGGTCACCCTCACCGACTCCGCGGCTTCTCCTACCAGGGATGTCACCGCTACTTCCTGACCTTCTGCACCTTCGAGCGGCGCCCGCACTTCGCTGATGCGGCCATCGTCGCCGTTGCTCTGTCGCAGATCCTGCGGGTTGCAGCGAATGAGCAGTTCGCCCTTCTGGCGTACACGTTCATGCCGGACCATGCGCACCTGCTGATTGAAGGCATGTCGGTCGACGCCGATGCGCGTCGCTTCATGACGCGCGCGAAACAGGGCAGCGGCTACGTGGTGGCGCAACGCGACGGGCGCCGTCTGTGGCAGCGCTACGGCTTCGAGCATTTGTTGCGCGACGACGAAGCCACTGTGAGCGTCGCCCGCTACATCCTCGAGAATCCGGTGCGGGCCAGATTGGTGACGTCACCGCAGGACTACCCGCATTCGGGATGTCCGGCGTACACGATGACGGCAGTGTTGGATGCGGTGGCGTGGATGCCACGCCGGTCCGGCTGAAGCCGGACCCTACGCGAAACGAACGTCAGTAGAGCCACTCCTGCGGTGGCTGCTTTTTCCTGAAGAGCAGCACCGCGCCCATGCCCGCCACGAACCCGGCCACGTGCGCCATGAAGGCGACGCCGCCTCCACTCCCGCCGCTCGCGGTCACCGCGCCGGCGCCGGCGCTGAACAACTGCATCAGGAACCAGAAGCCAAGCAGCACGATCGCCGGCAGCTCGATGATGTCCCAGAAGATGATCAGCGGAATCAGGGTGAGTACGCGCGACTGCGGATAGAGCACGAAGTAGCCGCCCATCACGCCGGCAATGGCGCCACTGGCGCCGATCATCGGCACGGTCGAGGAGGGATCGAGCGCCATCTGCCCGAAGGCTCCGACCAGCCCGCACAGCACGTAGAAGACGATGAAGCGGCCGTGCCCCATGCGGTCCTCGACGTTGTCGCCGAAAATCCAGAGGTACCACATGTTCCCGATCACGTGCATCCAGCTGCCGTGCAGGAACATCGAGCTGACGAGCGTGACCGGAATGAACGCCGCCGGCACCAGGCCCCACTGCTGCAGGAATACGGACAGTTGCTCACGCGGCATCGACAGCTCGAAGAACCAGCCGAGCGCGTTCAGGACGATGATGGCGACGGTGATGAACGGGGTCGTCCGGGACGGGATGACGTCCCGTAGAGGAATCATGCCGAAATGCTAATCGTGAATCGTCAATCGTCGAAGTGAAACTGTCTTCACTTTCGCGATTGACGATTCACGATTGAAGATTGGCTGGCGTCAGCCAGCTACTTCCGCGCTCTGGCCCGAGCGGACGCGCTCGACCATACGGCGGATGTCGTTGTCGCCGATCGACTTGCGGTGTTCGCCCATCGTGACGACGGCGTGGTAGACCTGCGCGAGTTCGTCGGCGTTCAGCGTGAGGCCGAGCTGCTCGGCGCGCTGGCCGACGGCGTGGCGGCCAGAGTGACGGCCGAGGACGAGCTGGTTGGCCTGCTGCCCGACGTCGATCGGCCGCATGATCTCGTAGGTGCGCGAATCCTTCAGCATGCCGTCCTGGTGAATGCCGGCTTCGTGCGCGAAGGCGTTGCGCCCGACGATCGCCTTGTTCGACTGGACCGGTTCGGCGGTGAGCTGCGAGAGCAACTGGCTCG
>CALQBJ020000039.1 GCA_943328785.2 Bifidobacterium breve | reverse complement strand
GCCGGGAGCCGAGGCTTGCTGCCCCTGCGCGCTCGTGCGAAACAGATAGCTCGCCGAGGAGACCGCCGCACCCGCAGCAATCACGCCCTTGATGAAATTGCGTCGCGTCGGGTTGTTTGGAGTCTCTTCCGTCATCTTGACTTCTTCCATTGCAGGATCACCTCTCAGGGCTGACTGACCGATCAGGCTGACTGAGAACAAAAGCGAAGTGGCGCGAGCGAGGCGAAGCGACACGATAGACACAAACGCGACGCCGTTCAACACTCAACTCGACATACGTCCGAGCACCGAAGGTTGCTGATGTGCCGGCAGCACGAACCGCGCGCCGGAGTATCAGACGTGAAAGATAGCACAGCGAAGAGTTACCGCAGCCAGGGAGCGCTGGACCCGACCAGGAAGTCTGCCTCACGGCGGCTCCGCTCGCCGGACGCCACTCTTCTATATAGTCAGGGTATGGCGTCGCTCACGTTTCTCGGTGCTGCCGGCACGGTGACCGGTTCGAAGTATCTGGTCGAGACGGGTACACACCGTGTGCTGGTCGACTGCGGGCTGTTCCAGGGGCTCAAGGAACTGCGCGAACGGAACTGGCAGCCGCTGCCGGTCGACCCGCCGAGCATCGACGCGATCATCCTCACCCACGCCCACCTCGACCACTGCGGCTACCTGCCGCGGCTCGTCTCGCAGGGCTTCAAGGGGCGAGTCTTCTGCACCGCCGGCACCCGCGACCTCTGCACCCTGGTGCTCCCCGATTCGGCGCACATCCAGGAAGAAGATGCCAGGGACGCCAACCGGCATCACTACTCGAAGCATCATCCGGCGCTGCCGCTCTACACCTCCGAGGACGCCGAGCGCGCGCTGACGCTGATGCAACCGGTGGGCTACAACCGGCCGGTGCCGGTCGTGCCCGGCGTCGAGGTCGAGTTCATCAACGCCGGCCACCTGCTCGGCTCGGCCTTCGCCCGCGTGCGGTTGGGCGCCCGCACGGTGCTCTTCGGCGGCGACCTCGGCCGCTACGGCCGGCCGGTCCTGCCCGATCCGACACCAGTGGAGCAGGCCGATGTGCTCCTGCTCGAGTCGACCTACGGCGACCGCGTTCATCAGCCCGACGACCGTGGCGATCGGCTCGCCGAGATCGTCACCGCGGTTGCGGCGCGCGGCGGCAAGCTCATCATCCCGGCCTTTGCGATCGGTCGCGTCGAGGAAATCATCTACTGGCTGCGGCGTCTGGAAGCGGAGCATCGCATCCCGACCCTGCCGGTGTTTGTCGATAGCCCGATGGCGGCGAAGGCCCTGCAGTTCTACGCGCAGCGCGCCGACGAACTCGATCCCGACATGCGGCCGGAGGCGCGGCACGTCAGTGCCTTCGTGACGAAGCGGATGACCACGGTCGCCTCGCCGCAGCAGTCCAAGGAACTGGTCGCGTCGCGCCAGTCGGCCATCATCGTGGCGTCGAGCGGCATGGCGACCGGCGGGCGGGTGCTCCATCACCTGGCGGCGACGCTCCCCAACCCAAAAGACACGGTCCTCTTCGTCGGCTTCCAGGCGGCTGGCACTCGCGGCCGCGCGCTGCTCGAAGGTGCGCGCTCGGTGCGTATCAAGGGACGCGATATCGGCGTGGCTGCCACCATCGATCACCTCAATGCGATGTCGGCCCACGCCGACAGCAGCGAGATCCTCCGGTGGCTGTCAGGGTTCACGACACCTCCGTCGATGACCTACCTGGTTCACGGCGAGCCGGCCGGCCTGACGGCCTTGCAGGGACGCATCGTCACCGAGAAACAGTGGCCGGTCCTGATCGCGGCCTATCAGGAACGAGTCGACATCTGACGGAGCCCGGCCCCGCCGCGGGCCTGCCCGCAGCGGCCGTGATCCCGTATCCTGTGAGCCTCATGACCGCCCGCTCCCCGATGGCCCGCGCGCCATGGCGACTACTCACCGCGGCGGTGCTGCTCTGCGGCCTGCCCGCTCCGGCCGCGCAGGCGCAGTCGGCCGCAACGCGGCTGTCCATCCTGCAGGCGGAAGACCGGCGGGCACCGAGCCCCACGGCGCTGGCCGTCATCCGTGCTGGAGCCCGCAGCGGCGATGGCCAGACGGCGCGAATCGCCCTGCGCGCGCTCGGCAGGCTCGAACGCCCAGCGCTCATCGCCGACATTCTTCCCGGCCTGCGCCACCGCCTGCCGGAGGTGCGGGCCGAGGCCGCCAACGCGATCGCGCAGGCCGCACACGGGCTCCGCGGCGACGCCACACCGCCTGTGGCGCTCGGACCAGCGCAGGCCGCGCTCATCACGCGGCTCGTCGCCGACGATACGCCTGACGTGCGCGCCGCCGTCGCCGAATCGCTCGCCCGGTTGCCCTACGCCAGCGCCGCCGATGTGGCCCGCGCGGAAACCGCGCTCCTCGACTTCGTCCCTCGCGCCACGACCAACACGGATCGCCTCGGCCTCGCCAAGGCCCTCGAAGCCTTCACGCGCCTGCAGCGCACGGTGCGGCAGCCGAGCGCGGCTGTCGCCGAGACGTTGCGCCGCCTCGCTCGCACCGACGCGATCCGGCCGGAGCCGGAGCGACTTCGTGACGCCCGCGTGCGCCGGCTGGCGCTCGAGAGCCTCATCTCGCTGGGCGCCGCCGATATCGAGACGATCATGAGTGCGGCAGCCGATCCCGATCCGCAGGTGCGGCGTCTGGCCGTGCGCGCCGCAACGCTCGATGGCGCCGAGGCGGTCGTCGCCCGCGGCCTGAACGACCCGGTGCCGCTGGTGCGCATCGAAGCCCTCCGCACCAGCCGCGCGCGCAACCCACGAGACGCCTGCGGCCCCGCGCTGACCGGCGCCTCGGACCCTGACAGGCACGCGGCGACGGTGGCAATCGACCAGCTCTCCTCATGCGGTGACAACCCCGAAGCCGTGGCGTATCTGAGTCACGCCATTGCCGACCGGGCTGACGCGGAGGCGCCGCGCAACTGGCATCGCGCCGCGCATGCGCTGGTGGCGCTGGCCACCGCCGCTCCCGCTGACGTCCGCGGCGCGGTCGACGGCTATGCAGCATCCCGGGTGTGGCAACTGCGGGTCGCCGCCGCGCGGGCGGCGGGGATCCTGTCGATGCGTGACGCACTCTCCCGGCTCGCACGCGATGCCGAGGACAACGTCGTCGAAGCGGCGATCATCGCGCTCGACGCCACCGCTGGCCACGAAGCCGACGATCTCTACGTGCCGGCCCTCGCCTCGAGTGGCTACCAGGTGGTGCGCGTCGCCGCGCGCGCACTCGACGGCAGTCCTCGCGCCGCCGCCGTCCTCCCGGCCCTCAAGCAGGCACTCGACCGGGCGGAAGACGATGGCCGGCCTGGCGCGTCAGACGCACGGACGGCACTGCGGGCGGCGCTGATCTCGCTGAGCGCACCGCCACGTGCGGCCAGGCCAGGGTCACTGCCGGCCGCGCCGCTCAGCGTGGCCGAGTTGCGCCGACTGGCTGCGCCGCGCGCCCGGTTCACCATGCGCGATGTCGGCGTGTTCGACGTCGCGCTGTTCACGCAGGAAGCGCCCGCCACGGTGCTCCGCTTCGTCGAGCTCGCGTCGTCGGGCTACTACAACGGCCTGACGTTCCACCGGGTCGTACCGAACGGCATCATCCAGGGCGGCAGCCCGGGCGCGAACGAGTACTCGAGCGATGCCCCGTTCATGCGCGACGAAGTCGGACGCTGGCCGCATGTGCGCGGCGCCGTGGGGATCTCGACGCGAGGGCGCGACACCGGCGACGCGCAGATCTTCATCGACCTCGTCGACAACCCGCGCTACGACCACACCTACACCGTGTTCGCCCAGGTGCTCAACGGCATGGACATCGTCGATCGCATCCTCGAAGGCGACATCATCGAGTCGGTCGAGATCGTGCCGTGAGGTTCTCGTCGCGGATGCCTGCCAGCCTCGAGGCGAACCGGCTGTCCCGCACGCTGGCGCAACTGCGCCGCGACGGCGTGCCGGTCCTCGACCTGACCGAGTCGAATCCGACGCGCGCCGGGTTCGCCTACGACGCCAGCCTGCTCGCCCCGCTCGGCGACCCGCGAGGCCTTGCGTACCGGCCCGACCCGCTCGGTGCCGTCGATGCGCGGCGCGCCGTCAGTGAAGACTTCGCCCGGCGCGGGCTCGCGGTCGGCGTCGAGCGCATCGCCCTGACCGCCAGCACGAGCGAAGCCTACTCGTTGCTGTTCAAGCTGCTGTGCGATTCTGGCGACGAAGTGCTCATCCCGCAGCCCAGCTATCCGCTCTTCGAGCACCTCACCCGACTCGACGGCGTAACGGCCGTGCCCTATCGGCTCGACTATCACGGCCGCTGGTCGGTCGACCTGTCGAGCGTCGAAGCGGCGCTGTCGCCGCGTACGCGAGCGCTCCTGATCGTGAACCCGAACAACCCGACCGGTAACTTCGTGAGCGCGGTCGATCTCGAGGCGCTCGCCGCGCTGTGCGGTTCCCGCGATATCGCGGTTATCTCCGATGAGGTGTTCGCCGACTACGAACTGCAGCCAGAGACCCGGGTGCCGCGGGGACAGCTCACGCCTCGCACGGATGTGCTCGGCTTCACACTCGGCGGGCTGTCGAAGTCGATCGGGCTGCCGCAGGCCAAGCTGGGCTGGATCGCCGTCAGCGGCGACTCCGCCGTCTGCAGCCAGACCATGGCGCTGCTCGAGCTCGAGTGCGACACGTATCTCTCGGTGTCGACGCCGGTCCAGCTCGCGGCGCGCGAACTGCTGGAGCGGGGCGCCCCCGTCCGCGAACAGATCCAGCAGCGGACCCGGGCCAACCTCGCCACGTGTGCCTCACTGGTGCGCGACGTCCCGGCATGCAGGCTGCTGCACGCCGAGGGCGGCTGGTATGGCGTCATCCAGGTACCGTCGCTCATGCCCGAGGAAGAGCTGGTGCTATCGCTGCTCGTCGACTCGCAGGTACTGACGCACCCGGGGTATTTTTTCGACTTCGCGAAGGAGTCGTTTCTGATCGTGAGTCTCCTCACGCCTGAGGACGCATTCGCCACGGCTGTCTCGCGCGTGCTCGATCGCTTCCGGATGGATGATTACTCATGACCTCGACGGCTCGTCGCTCAGGGATCCTGATCCCCCTCTTCTCCGCACCGTCGTCAGGCAGCTGGGGCATCGGCGACATTGGTGACATCGAGTCGCTCAGCCGCTGGCTGGCCGGCGCCGGACAGCACATTCTCCAACTCCTGCCGCTGAACGAAATGGCGCCCGGGCACCAGTCGCCGTACTCGGCGATGAGCGCCATGGCCATCGACCCGATCTACATCGACGTCGCGGTGGTGCCGGAGTTCATCGCCAACGGCGGCGAGGCGTCGCTCGACGAATCCGATCGGGCGTCGCTGGCCGAGGCTCGCGGCGCCGTACACGTGGCGTACGCCGCGGTGCGGCGCGTCAAGCATCACGCGCTGTGCGCCGCCTTCGAGCGCTTCGTCGAACACGAGTGGGGCACCGGTTCGGCACGCGCGGCGGCCCTGCGTACCTACGTCGAGCAGGAGTCGTGGTGGCTCATCGACTACGCGCTCTTCCGCGCCCTGCATGAACAGCAGAGCGGCCGCGCGTGGACGGAGTGGCCCGAGGCGCTGCGGCAGCGCGATCCCGGCGCGCTGGCAGCGGCCACACAGGACCTCACGCGCGACATCCTCTTCTATCAGTACCTGCAGTGGACCGCTGGCACGCAGTGGAAGGCGGCGCGCGCCGCGGCCGCCGCCAACGGTGTGGCGCTGTTCGGCGATCTGCCGTTCATGGTCGACCTGCACAGCGCGGACGTCTGGGCGGACCAGGGGCACTTCCGGCTCGATCGTTCGGTGGGCGTCCCGCCGGACGCATTCAGCGCGACGGGCCAGGACTGGGGGATGCCGGCCTACCACTGGGAGTCGCTGGCCGCCAGCGACTACACCTGGCTCCGCAGCCGTGCGCGCCGGAGCGCGGCCCTCTACGACGGCTACCGCGTCGATCACCTCGTGGGGTTCTTCCGTACCTACACGCGGCCGCGCCATCACGACGGGCAGGAGCCCGGCTTCTCACCCGTGCGACAGATCGAACAGTTGCACCTCGGCGAGCAGGTGCTGCGGATCTTCCGCGAGCCCGGGTCGGAGATCATTGCCGAAGACCTCGGCATCGTGCCCAATTTCGTGCGTGCATCGCTGACGGTGCTCGGCGTGCCCGGTTACCGGGTGTTCCGCTGGGAAGCCGACTGGGACGAGCAGACGAAGGTGCTGAAGGCGTTCAGGGACCCGCTGCACTACCCGGCCGTCTCCGTGGCCACGAGCGGCACGCACGACACCGAACCGCTCATCTCCTGGTGGGAGGCCACGGCCACCACCGCCGAAAAGACCGCGGTCGCGGCGGTTGGGTCGGTGCAGCAACTGGCGGGGCGGCTCGACATTCTCACGGCGCCGTTTGTCCCGAGCGTCCGCGACCTGTTCCTCGAACTGCTGTTCGCGTCGGCGTCGAACATCCTGTTACTGCCCGTGCAGGACGTGTTCGGGTGGGACGATCGGATCAACGAACCGGCAACGGTCGGTGAGAAGAACTGGACGTATCGCCTGCCCTGGCCGGTCGACGCGCTCGGCGATCAGGACGTGGCGCGGGAACGTCAGGCCGCGCTGCGGGCGTGGTCGGAAAAGTACGGACGGCTCTAGCGGCGCTGGTGTCGCGACTCAGAGGCCGGCAGACATCGACGCGCGCGCCGCGTCGTCGACGCCGAGCACGAGAACGGCCGTCTGGCTCGACTCGGGCGCGGCCGCGTAGGCATACTCGATGTTGAGGCTGGCGTCACGCGCGAGTGCGAGGAGCGGCGCCAGTCCGCCAGGCGTATTCGGCAGCGGAGTGACCAGGACGTCGCGTTCGTCGACCACATGCCGGCGCTCGCGCAGGACACTCACCGCCCGGACCGGGTTGTCGACCAGCAGGCGCAGCGTGCCCCCGGGCTCCAGCATCAACGCCTGAATCCGCACGCGCTCGTCGGCCAGCGCACGGCAGACTTCGTTGAGCGCCCCCGGACTGTTGGGCAGCCTCAGGTTCAGTTCGGTTCGAATGGCCATCTCTCCCAATCTTACGATTGGACCTCTCGCCGACGGCCCGATTTAATACGTCCGTACACGGCACGGGCGCGAGCCGTATGGCCCGCACCCGTGTTGGTCTGAACTGGGCCGACCTCAAGGTCGGCCGCTACACCTGGAACACGCGCTAGGCGAGCACCTTGATGACGACGCGGCGGTTCTGCGCACGGCCCGCCTTCGTCTTGTTCGGCGACACCGGCTTGTCTTCGCCGTAGCTGAGCACGTTCATCTTGTGCAGCGGGATCTGGTGCTTCTCGTAGAGATACATCTTCACCGCTTCCGCACGCTCCAGGCCGAGACGCTGGTTCACTTCCTGCGCACCAACATCATCGGTGTGTCCTTCAATCTCGAAGTAGGCGCCCTTCGGGTCGGCCTTGATCTTGGTGATCATCTCGTCGAGACGCGCCTTCGCCTCATCCGGCAGGTCGGTCTTGCCGAACTTGAAGTTGCCCTGGTCCTCGTTCAGCACGACTTCGAAGACGATGCGCTTCGAGGCCTTGTCGACCGCGTCAGCCTTGGCCACCGCCGAGTTGGCGGTGTTGGAGGCCTGACCCGCCGCCGAGTTGGCCGCGTCGGCGGCCTGCCTGGCCTGACCCGCCGCTGCCTGTGCGCGCTGATCGACGTCGCCAATCTTGGCTTCGTTCTGGCGCGTGCGCTCCTGGGTCTCCTCGAGCGATCGCCCGAGCGAGTCGACCTTGTCATTCACTTCGCCAACGCTGGTGCGCACGAACTTTTTCGTCGCGCAGGCGGTGGAACCGCCGATGGCAATCACCACAATCGGGATGGCCAGAAACAGATTACGCATGGTGTCGATCCTTCCTAATCCGAAATCGGGCGAGATTGCCCCGCAAAATAACCACTCCGGGCACGCACGGTGAGGTCCTTGTCTTTGGCGCGGACCACGAGCGGGTGCCAGCCCGGCTTGCCGCTCGATTCAAACGCAATCAGATACTGATGCCGCAGTTCGTCCACAATCTGACGCGCCGTCTGGCTACGGTCGGCGATGCTGCTCGCCACGAACGCGCGTCCACCGGTCCAGTAGGCGAGGTCGCTCAGTGGTCCGGTCAAGGCTGAGCGCTCGATGGTCGTCGCCGAGATGTCGGCCGACGGGTTGTCAATCGCCGACACGATGCCGACGATGTAGACCGGCACGTCGATCGAGCTGGCAATGCCCGATACGTCGCTCGGTGAGAGGCGGCTCGAGGTGTCGCGGCCATCCGTCAACACCACGACCGCGCGCCGGAGTCCTTCGCGGGTCGCCACCTTTTCCGCCGTGTGCGCCACCGCGTCGTGCAGCGACGTGGCACCAAACGGCGACAGTGCATTCATGCTGGCCGGCAGGCGCTGAAGCCCGGCCGTGAACGGGGTGACCTCCTCGAGTCGCGTGTCAAACGTGTAGACCGCGGCTTCATCCCCCTGCAGGTTCAGCCAGCTGAGGACCTGCTCCGCCGTCTCGCGGGCATGCCCCATCCTGGACGCCATGCTGCCGCTCACGTCGAACAGCAGCGCGATGCTGACCGCCGAGTCGTCATGCCGGAACTCCTGAATGCGACGCGGCTCGCCTCCATCGAGTACTTCGAAGTTCCGAACGGCCAGGTCCCGGACGAAGCGCCCCTTGCGGTCGCGCACGACCGCGCTGACCCGCACCAGGTCGACGCTCGCCGTGAACGTCGCCACCGGCGGGGTGCTGGGCTGCGCCTGCTGGGCCGAGACCGTCTCCACCCCGGCCGCCACCGCCACCAGCATCGCTGCCGTCACGTTGATGAGGTCGCTTCGCGTCATCGGTCTCCGCTATTCCAAATACCCTGCCAAACTCGCAAGTGATTGCATCATAGCAACTTGGCTGGATCGACGCCGTCCAAGAAGACCACCAGCGGCCTGCACGTCGTGCAATAAATACACTGTATCGGTCGATCGCGCCCGGTACTCAGGTGTAAGAACTACACCCATTACGCCGATCAGCCCAGACGAGCGCCCCGCTTGCACACCGCTGTAAGATCGCGTGGTGAGCATGACGCATCCTGCTATTCCTGTCTCCCGCCGTGTCGGCCAGTTCTCCTATGCGATTCGTAATATCGTCGTGGAGGCCCAGCGAGTTGAGGCTGCGGGAAAAAAAGTCCGGTATCTGAACATCGGCGACCCGGTCGCATTCGGCTTCAAGCCGCCCATGCATCTGGTCGAAGCGGTCGAGAAGGCGCTGCGCGACGGGCACAACGGCTACGGGCCGTCGGCGGGTCTCGCCTCGGCTCGCGAGGCCGTCGCCGCGGAGCACACCGCGAACGGCTGGCCGATTTCCGCGGACCGGGTGTACATCACGGCAGGAACGTCCGAAGGCATCGAGTTGGCCCTGACGGCACTGCTGGACGAGGAGGGCGAAGTCCTCGTGCCGATGCCGACCTACCCGCTGTACACGGCCATCATCGCCAAGCTCGGCGCCAACGCGCGCTATTACCGGTGCGATCCGTCGCAGGGCTGGACCCCGGACATCGAGCACCTGTCGTCGCTCGTGACCCCGCGGACGCGGGCCGTGGTCGTCATCGACCCCAACAATCCCACCGGCGCCACCTACCCGGTGGAGGCGCGCCGTGCGCTGATCGCCTTTGCGGAGAAGCACGGACTTGCGATCCTGGCTGACGAGGTCTATGCCGACCTCGGCTACGACGGCCCGGTCGATCCACTCGGCAAGCTGGCGCCCGATGCGCCAATCATTTCCTTTTCGAGCCTGTCAAAGGCCTACCTGGCCCCGGGCTGGCGCACCGGCTGGCTCTCCATCGGCCGCTCGCCTCGCCTTGACGATGTGGCGGCGGCGATCCGGAAGCTCGCCGATGGCCGCCTGTGCAGCACCGTGCCGATGCAGTACGCGGTGACGGCCGCGCTGACCGGCGACAAGTCGCACCAGGGGACGTTCCGCACCGATTTGAAGCTGCGAGCCACGCTGACCGCTGATGCGCTTCGCGCCATGCCTGGCGTGACCTGCATGACGCCCACCGCCGGCTTCTACGCGATGCCGCGCATCCCGATCCCGCCGGGTCGCACCGACGAGGAATACGTGCTCGGGTTGCTCCGCGCCACCGGCGTGCTCGTCGTCTATGGATCGGGTTTTGGATTGCCTGCGGCGGAGGGCTATCTGCGTATTGTCTTTCTGGCATCGCCTGAGGAACTCACCGAGGTGTACCGCCTGATGGCGGACTACACGGCGGACTTCCTGCGGTGACCGCGGCCTGGGTCGGCGGTCTGCAGGCCAGCCGCGACCCAGCCTGAGCGCGCGGCGGCGCGAATCTTGACTACGTTCGGAACACTGGCGCGTTCTGCACAGTTCTCGCTCGATAAGTTCCGATTCCTGTGGACTAATGTCGTCATTAACAGCGGTAAGGCTGACAATTCTCGAGGGGCGGCTCGATTCACCCCATGGAGTCTTTGGCGACCTCGCGATGCTCGTCTTCGTGGTCGTGCAGGGGCTGGACGGCGCGCTGACCTACCTGGGCGTGCACATCTGGGGAATGTCGATCGAGGCCAATCCGCTGGTGAGTTCGGCCGTGTCGATGGCCGGCGTCGGCGCCGGGCTCGCCGCCACGAAGCTGTTCGCCGTTGGACTCGGCATCGTGCTCCACCTCCGCCGGATTCATCTCATCGTCGCCTTGCTGTCGGTGTTCTACATCGCGGTCGCCATCCTGCCCTGGGCCGTGCTGTTCATGACGCTGCAGTAGAACCGCATGCAGGACGCGCGCGGCGGCGGAACGTTTCGCTCACGGGGAGCGTCACTATAGGGTCGCCATGCGTCAGAACCATCTGGCCTACCTCGCCGTCGAACTCAACTCGCTGAAATCGCAGCGGCTCTACCGGAAGCTGCGCGTGCTCGAAGGCGAGCAACGCGCCACCACAACCGTCGACCACCGCCAGGTGGTGGGCACCCTCGCCGGGACAACGGCCATCCACGTTGAGCTGGAAGAACGGCTCGGCGGCGACGTCGCGGGCGACCGCGCCTTCATCAAGTTCCTGCTCCACCGCGCCCGTCCCTTCCTCTGCTCGACCTCACACCCGCCGTCGGTGGCCGCCACCTGCATCGCGGCGCTGGATACGTTCAGCCGCGTTGGCACAGAACTGGGCATCATTCCCTGATGCCGTCCAGGTCGACGCCTGGCGCCTGGCTGGCGACCGCGCTGGTCGCGCTCGCGGCACTCGTCGGCCGTCCGGCCGGGGCGAGCGCGCAGGTGCCGGCCTCGTCACAGGCGACGGCCGCAAGCGCCCAGGATAGGCTCGACGACGACGACGTCACGATCCGCGCCTTCCTCCAGAAGCTCGAGCCGATCATCCAGGCCGCCGACGATGAGGCGTTTGCCGACCTGGAGGGGCCGCTCGGGAGCCGCGAAGACGCGCTGGCGTTCGCACACGCCGAGTTCGGCCACGGCGCCACGCGCGTCGTCGTCCAGGAGCGCGACCGGCAGGAACTCTCGCTGTCCGGCATTCCCGGCACGGTGTACGGCCTGACGGTCGATGCGTTCATCGAGTACGGCAACAGCGCCCGCATCGCGACGTGGCAGTTGTTCATGCGGCCCTCGGGCGATTCGTGGGCGATGATGCGCCAGCAGACGGTGTCGTCGGTCGACAACCTGTTCCGCCTGACGATGGACACCGCGAGGCAGTACGACGCGCGCAACCTGTCGATCACCGCTGAAGACCTCACGCTGACGCTCACAGAAGGCACGGTCTTCCGCATCGATACCGAGCGGGGCACGACCGGCCTGGTGGTGATGGGACGTGGCGACATGCGGTTCTCGCCCACGCCGGAGACCGAGCAGGGCCAGGTGCGCATCTTCACGGGCGCCGACGTGCTGGAGACGCGCTTCGCTGGGGCCTTCATTCGCGTCGGCACCGGCAGCCAGCACTTCGACGCGTCGATGCTCGTCGAGCGCGCCGTGAACCCGCGCGACCTGAAGCGTGCGCAGGAGATCTTCCGCGAGGAGTCGCCGAAGTCGTTCGCCGTCGACCTGGCCGATCTCACGCGCGAGGCATGGACGCTGCTGCCAGGCCCGGACGACTTCCTCGCCGAAGTGCGCACGCAACGCTTCGAGACGCTGACCTACACACGGTCGGCGGCCGAAGCCGAGGACATCTCGGTTTTCGAGCGGAAACGGCACCGGAACATCGCCATCTACGCGTCGAAGGCGAAGCTGGCCACGCGCGGCCGCTTCTACAACGAGGACGACCTCGCGGCGTACGACGTGCTGGACTACGACATCGACGTGACAGCGCTGCCGAACCGGCAGTGGATCGACGGGCGGGCGAGGATGCGCATCAAGTCGCGCCTGCCCGGCCTCGGCCAGTTGACCATCAAGCTGGCCGATTCTCTGGTGATCCGCTCGATTATCAGCGACAAGTTCGGACGGCTGTTCAACCTGCGCGTCACCAACCAGAACACCGTCCTGATCAACCTCCCGTCGCTGCTCGACGAGGATGCGGAGCTCTCGCTCACGTTCATCTACGCCGGACGGCTGGGGCCGCAGTCGCCGGATCGGGAGACGCTGGCGATGGGACAGGCCGAACCGGGCGCGGCTCCGTTCGGCGCGCAGTCGCAGTTTCCGGACGATGTGTCGATGCCGCGGGCGGAACCGAGCTTCCTCTACAGCAACCGGAGCTTCTGGTATCCGCAGTCGACCGTCAGTGACTACGCGACGGCGCGGATTCGCCTCACCGTCCCGGTCGACTACGGCTGCGTCGCCTCGGGCGACCTGACCGGCACGCCGGAAGTACTGGTCGGAGCGACCCCGGCCGATGCCCGTCGCGCCTCTGTGTTCCTGGCGTCACGTCCGGCGCGCTACCTGTCGTTCATCGTGAGCCGCTTCATCCGCACCGACCAGAGCCAGATCTCGTTCGACGGCAAGCCGGCCGTCCCGCTGACCGACGCCGAGATGGCGTCGCCGGAGCCGCTTCCGGGCGTCCGGATCAGCATCGAGGCCAACCCGCGGCAGACGCGCGAGAGCCGGCCGCTGGCTGGCCGCGCGGCGGACATCATGCGGTTCTACCAGTCGGTCATCGGCGATGCGCCGTATCCGAGCTTCACGATCGCGCTGGTCGAGAACCTGACGCCTGGCGGTCACAGCCCGCCGTACTTCGCGCAACTCAACCAGCCGCTCCCGAACAGTCCGCTCGTCTGGCGCAACGACCCGGCGGCGTTCGAGAACTACCCCGAGTTCTTCATGGCGCACGAGATTGCGCATCAGTGGTGGGGACACGGCGTCGGCTGGCAGAACTATCACGACCAGTGGCTGAGCGAGGGGTTCTCGCAGTACTTCGCGGCGCTCTACGCGAACAACGCCCGTGGCGACGATGTATTCCAGGGCGTGCTGCGCCGCATGCGGCGCTGGGCGATCAACGAGTCGCCCCAGGGCCCGGTGCACCTCGGCTACCGCGTGGGCCACATCAAGAGCGATGGCCGCGCCTTCCGCGCCATCGTCTACAACAAGGGCGCGATGGTGCTGCACATGCTGCGGCTTATGGCCGGCGATGAGGCGTTTTTTCAGGGCCTGCGGCGGTTCTACATGAGCTCGCGCTTCCGGAAGGTCGGATCGGAGGACTTCCGGGTGGCCATGGAGATGGAGACGGGACTCGACCTCGAGCGCTTCTTCGAGCGCTGGATCTACGGCTCGACCCTCCCGCATGTCACGTTTGGCTACCGGGTGGAATCGCGCAGTGACGGGCAGACCGCCGTCCTGCGGTTCGAACAGACGGGCGACATCTTCGACCTGCCGGCGCTGGTCACCCTGACCTTTGCCAACGGCCGGAGCCAGGACATCACCGTGCGCGTGACCGACCGGGTGGTCGAGGTAGCGGTGCCGCTCGACTCGCCGCTGAAGTCGGCGGCCATCTCCCGCCGGGACGTCTCGCTGGCGGAGTTCCGCGACGCACCCGGCGCCAAATAGCCGGCCGGACGGCTGGATGCTCAATTGACCAATTCGGTGCGGTAGAATCAGTCACTTATGGAATCCGTCACGCTGACGATCGACGGCCGCCAGGTCACCGTCGACAAGGGGAAGACCGTCCTTCAGGCCGCCACCGAGGCCGGCATTTCGGTTCCCTATTACTGCTATCACCCCGGAATTGGCATCGAAGGCTCCTGCCGCGTCTGCATCGTGAAAGTCGAGAAGATGCCGAAGTTGCAGACCTCCTGCTCGACCGTGGCCACCGACGGCATGGTGGTCCACACGCGCAGTGAAGAGGTCGTCGCTGCCCGTGCCGGCGTGTTCGAACTGCTGCTCGTCAATCACCCGCTCGACTGTCCGGTGTGCGACAAGGGCGGCGAGTGTCCCCTGCAGGACTATTCGTATACGTTCGGCCCCGACCAGAGCCGCATGGAATTCCCGCGGCGCGTCTTCGACGGCGAGGGCGTGCGTGGCGACGTCGACTTCGGCCCGACGCTGATGCTCAACCGCCAGCGCTGCATCATGTGCACGCGCTGCATCCGCTTCATGGACGAAGTGGAAGGCGACGCGCAGATCGGCGTGATCGACCGCGGCAACGGCAGCCAGATCAGCACCTTCCGCGACGAAGGCGTCCACTCGCTCATCTCGGGCAACCTCATGGACGTCTGCCCGGTCGGCGCCATCACGACCAAGCACTACCGTTTCAAGTCGCGCCCGTGGGACAACCCCAACGTGGCGGACACCATCTGCACGATGTGCTCGAAGGGCTGCAACACCAACGCCTGGATCAAGGCCAAGCCGGAGTGGGCGAAGGGGTCGCGTCTCATCCGCATGACGCCGCGCTTCAACCCGGATGTCAACGGCTACTGGATGTGCGACATCGGCCGGTTCGACTTCGGCTGGATCGAAGGCGACGAGCGCCTGCACCAGCCGCTGGTGCGCGACGCGGCTGGTGTGCTGCAGCCGGCGTCGTGGAGCGATGCGGTATCGAAGGTGGCGGCGAAACTGACGGCGGCAGGCTCGGCCGGCAAGGACGTCCGGTTCCTCCTCTCGGCGCATGCCTCACATGAGGAGTTCTTCCTGTTCCGCCGGCTCACCGAGGAACTGGGCGGCGCCGACGGTCCGAAGTCGATCTCGGTCAGCTGGCGCGTCTCCCCGAAGCAGCAGCCGGCCCGCACCAAGTTCGTCGTGCCTGCGGTCGACGCCCCGAACGTGAACGGCGCGCGCATCTTCGGCTTCGTGCCTGGCGCGGTTGGCTCCGAGCAGGGTGCCGCCGATATCAGCGCGTTGCGCGCGGCTGTCGAAGCCGGCTCCGTGGCGGCGCTCTACGTCTTCGATTCGGGTCCGGACGGCACCATCGGCGACCTCAGCTGGCTCGCTGCGGCCCGTCAGTCGGGCAAGCTGCCGCTGCTCGTCGTGCAGGGGGTCCTGCTGACCGACCTGGCGAAGGCCGCCGACTTCGTGCTGCCGGGTGCATCGTTCGTCGAGAAGGATGCGTCCTACACGAACGACAAGGGGCTGCTCCAGGGCACCTCGAAGTCGATCAACGCGCCTGGCGAAGCGAAGGACGACTGGCAGATCGTGGTCGAACTCGCGCGCGCCCTTGGCGTCACGTTCGAGTACACCGCCAGTGCCCAGGTTCGCGCCGATGTGGCCGCGCGCCTTGCCGATGTCGATGCGGTGCAGTCGCTGTCAGGCCTGGCCTTCCAGCGGCCGATGTCGGCCAGCACGTGGCTGGAAGTATCCAATCCGTCCGAGCGCTGGAAGTGGGAGTTCCTCTACCAGGACCTGCCGCCGGTCAAGGGCTCGGTCGACCCCTCGTCCCTGCCGGCTGCTCCGGGCATTATCCGGCTCAATGAAGTGAAATAGTCGGGTCGTCGTTGGTCGTTGGTCATTAGTCGTGGGTCATGACCTCCGACCGACGACCAATGACTAACGACCAATGACCATCATGCGCACTAACGCACTGCTCCTCGCGCTTGCCCTATTCGTGAGTGCGCCTTCCGTCCTGTCCGCGCAGCGCGGGCCTGCGAAGGCCGACCTCTCCCCCCTCGTCGAAACCGCCACCGCCACGCCCGGCTCCGAGGTTCGTGTTGCCCTTCAGGTGCAGTTGCCTGAGGGCTATCACATGAACTCGAACAAGCCGCGCGACCCGATGCTCATTCCGGTGGTGCTGACAGTGCCGTCGCCCGACCAGCCGCTGCCGGCGGGCGTCACGGTGTCGGAGATCGTCTTCCCGAAGCCGACCGATCTGGTGCAGCGCGGTGCCGATCAGCCGCTCAGCGTCTTCGAGCGTCAGTTCGCCATCGGCGTCGTGCTGAAGGTGGACGCGAGCGTCGCCCCAGGAACGATCACCATTCCCGCGCGGCTGCGCTACCAGGCCTGCGACGAGACGATGTGCTACATCCCGACGCGCGCCGAACTGGTCTGGACGTTCGACGTCGGCGCCGCTCGCGCGGCTACGGCACACACGGATGTCTTCGGCACCATCGCGTTCGGCAGCGGCGACAAGCCGGGAGCCCCGGCGTCTCCTGCAGCCACCACCGCCACCGCACCAGCGGGCGCGCCGGCGTCGAGTGCGGATGAGATTGCGGCGCTCGATGGCTTCGCCGAACAGGGCACGACCTTCGGCTACCTGCCGACGAGCGACTTCCTCACCTTCATCTCGAACGCGGAGCAGGGCGTGCGCGAAAAGGGCATGCTCGAGGGGCAGGGTCCGATCGCCATCATCCTGATCGTGCTGCTCGGCGGCTTGGCGCTGAACCTGACGCCGTGCGTCCTGCCGATGATTCCGATCAACCTCGCGATCATCGGCGCGGGTGCACAGGCCGGGTCGCGGCAGCGCGGGTTCCTGCTGGGGCTAGCCTACGGCGCCGCCATGGCCGTCGTCTACGGCGTCCTCGGCCTCATCGTCGTGCTCACGGCCAGCTCGTTCGGCACCATCAACGCGTCGCCGTGGTTCAACCTCGGCATCGCCGTGCTGTTCGTCGTGCTCGGCCTGGCGATGTTCGACGTCGTGAACATCGACTTTTCGCGCTTCTCGTCGAACCTGAAGACGGGCAGCAGCCAGGGGTCGATCGCGCTGGCCTTCACCATGGGTGCGGTGGCGGCGCTGCTCGCAGGCGCCTGCGTGGCGCCGGTGGTCATCCAGGTGGTGCTCTTCTCGAGCAACCTCTACGCCGCCGGCACGACTGCGGCGCTGGCGCTGCCGTTCGTGCTGGGCGTCGGCATGGCGATTCCGTGGCCGATCGCCGGCGCGGGGATCGCCGCACTGCCGAAACCTGGCGCGTGGATGAACACCATCAAGCACGGCTTCGGCGTCATCATCATCGGCACGGCGCTCTATTACGGCTACGAGGCGTACAGCATCTTCTCGAACAGCTGGGTCGATGCCACTGAGGTGGCGTCGAGTGTCGAGGAGAAGCTGAAGGCCGGCTGGCAGCCGTCGCTGGTCGACGGACTCGCTCTCGCCAAGCGCGACAACAAGCCGGTCCTCATCGACATGTGGGCCACCTGGTGCAAGAACTGCCTGGTGATGGACAAGACGACGCTCGAGGATCCGGCCGTGACGGCGGCGCTCGCCGGCTACGTGAAGATCAAGTACCAGGCGGAAGACCCTGACGACCCGCGCGTCGCCAAGGTCATGCAGTACATGAAGACGTCGGGCCTGCCGACCTACGTCATCATGAAGCCGAAGCCGTCGCTCTAGAGCGGTTTCGAGATCGGTGTTGTGTCCGCCTTTAGGGGGACCCCTGAGTGTCCGGCTAAAGCCGGACACTCCGTACTACACCGAAACCAAAACGGCTCTAGAACTTTCCCGTCGACCGCAGTGAGTTCAACACGTCCCAGGCGAGCACCGCGTCGAAGCGGGTCTTGTTGGAGATGGTGTAGTCGGCGTCGAGGGCATGCGTCGCGAAGACCGACGCGCTGAGCGGACCGTGAATCGGCACGTTGGCAATCGCGAACACGCGCCGGCCCCGCTGGATGCGGTCCGCGTTCAGGCCACCGTAGCGCTCGTCGACCGTGGCGTAGCCACCCTGCAGACGGACCCACTTCGTCACCGGACGTTCAGCGGTCACCACAAAGCCGGCGGCGTCGGGCTCGGAGAACCGCGCGTACTGTTCCCAGCGGAGCGCCGACAGCGGCGAGCCAGCCTTGAAGCGCAGCGACATGGCGGCGCGCAGCGTATCGGTCTTCCCGTGCTTGGTGTAGTCCATCGACGCGGCGACGACCGGGGTGAACCGCTTGGCCGCCAGCACCTGCGTGTAGTTCAGGTCGTCGAGATCGTCCCAGCGCTTCCACAGGTTCGGCGTGGTCGTCGAGGCGACGACGCCGCGCGTCAGTGACAGTTCGTCGAAGTAGAACGACTTCGGCCGCCGCACACTCACCCGCCCGCCCGCCACCCAGCCGTCATCGTCGTAACTGGAGTACTCGGTCTGTTCGCCACGGCTGACGAACAGGCTGCCGATCTGCCCTTCGAGGCCCGTCACGGGCGTCGCGGACACGTAGAGCTGGCGCATGTAGTGGCTCTTGCCGTCGAAGTCGCCGGTGCCCGGTCCGAGGTTGTTCCAGGAGGCAATGTACTGCGTACCGGTGAACACACCGGCGTTCAGCGTGTAGCGCTTCTTCGCATCGACGTTGAAGCGGAACCGGATCTGCTCGCGGTACTGCATGTGGTTCGAGGTCGTGACGTCGGCGCTGTTGCTGATGAAGCGGTAGCGCGTGCTCAGGACGAATTGCTGGAATTCAAACCATCGCCGCAGCGGCGGCTCAGGCGCACGGGCCGGCGTCGGCTTGGCGGGGGTTTGGGCAGCCACGGTTCCACAGGAAGCCAGCAGCAGGACGGCAGAGAGCAGGATTCGGCGCATGAGAGTCAATCGTAACTCACGGCAAGGTGTGCGGGGTTGGTCGCGGCAACGCCCTCGTGCTGAGGTCATCGCCACGGGGGCCGCCATCGTCACTCATCCATCCGGTGTACTCCTGTGGTACTCTGGCCGCCCCTGAGCCTCGCCTGCGTTCTCTGGCCATGGTGATCCGAGGACGCGGCGTTCTCACGTCTTTCGAAGGTCCCACAACGATGCGATCACGTCCGGCAAAACTGACCCTGAGCGCCCTCGCCTGGATCGCCCTTGGTGCCGCGGCGTTCTTCACGGTCACCGTCCAGCAGCAGATTGACCACCGCCGCCTTGCGCTCCGCGCGTTCGAGGCGACCGCACGCGACGCCGCCGATGCGCTGGACGATGTCCAGGCAGGACAACAGGCCTACGTCGCCATCGGCCAGGACGCCAGCGAGTGGGTGGCCAAGGTCGCCACGTACCTCCAGACGGCGACCACCAGCGTCGACATGCTGCGGTCGGCCGCGCAGAGCGTCCCCGCGGGACCGGTCCTTCTCGAAGCCTCGACCTCGCTCACCCAGCTCGCCACCATCGACCGTACCGTGCGCCGGCACATCGCCTCCGGCGACTACCATGCCGCGGCGGACGCCGTGTTCTCCGAGGCCACCGACGCCATCTCGAGCGCCGTGAGCAACGTGGAGACGGCCATCGAGGCCGAACAGCAGGCTGCAGACGGGTTCGAGACCGCGCAGCGCCGCGCGCAGGTCTATGCGCTCGGCAGTGTGGCTGGCCTGGTGGCCATTAGCCTGGCCCTGCTCGGCTTCGCCCCATCGGCGGCTGCCGGCGCCGACCAGACCGAAGGCGTCACTCCCGAGTCGGGCGCGTTTGCAGCGCTGGCGCACGAAGCGGTCTTCGACCGGACACCCATCGCGCCACCGGTGTTCGAGACCGGCCACGCCAGGCTGGCCGACGACTCGCTGGATACGCTCGCCGCGCTCTGTACCGAGTTCGGCCGCGTGCGGGACGCCGGGCAGTTGAAGGGGCTCCTCGAGCGCGCGGCAGGTCTGATGAACGCGCGCGGCCTGATCGTCTGGCTGGGCAGCACGGCCGGCGCCGACCTGCGCCCGGTGCTGGCCCACGGCTACGCTGACGCGACCCTGGCGCGCATCCGGACCGTCCCCCGGTCAGCCGACAATGCCGCCGCCACGGCCTACCGGACCGGCAACGTGCAGATCGAGAAGTCGCGTCCGGGCGTCGCCCAGGGCACGGTCGTAGCACCGCTGCTCGTGGCCGATGGCTGCATCGGCGCGCTCACGGCGGAAATCCTCGACCGCGGCGAAGAGTCGGCGACGACGCGTGCCCTCGCCCAGATCCTCGCCGCGCAACTCGCCGGCGTGCTCGCCGCGGCTGCTGACGCGGACACGGGCGCCGACGCGCACCTCGCCTCGCGCTGATCGACGGACGCAGCCGCCGGTAGAATGCCCTCATGTCCTCATCGCAGGTTCCGCCCGGCGGCATGACCAAGGCGCAGATCCTCGAGCGCGCCGAGCGCGAACAGGTGAAGTTCCTGCGGCTGCAGTTCACCGACATCCTCGGTACGATCAAGAACGTCGAGATTCCGAACCGGCAGTTCGAGGAGGCGCTCGACGGGCACGTCATGTTCGATGGCTCGTCCATCGAGGGGTTCGTGCGGGTCGAGGAATCCGACATGTACCTCAAGCCGGACCTCGACACGTTCCTCATCTATCCGTGGTCCGGGTCGAGCGGCGAGAAGGTGGCGCGGCTCATCTGCGACATCGCCAACCCCGACGGCACGCCGTTCGCCGGCTGTCCCCGCACGGCGCTCAAGCGGGTCATCGCCATGGCCCACGCACGCGGCCTGACGATGCATGCGGGTCCCGAGGTGGAGTTCTTCCTCTTCCAGTCGCGCAATGGCCGCCCGACGACCGAGTCGCACGATGCGGCGAGCTACTTCGACCTGAGCCCCGTCGACCAGGGTGAGGATGTGCGGCGCGAGATCGTCCTTGCCCTCGAAGCCATGGGCGTCCATGTCGATGCCGCGCACCACGAGATCGCACCGGGCCAGCACGAAATCGATTTGCGCGCCGACCACGCGCTGACCACCGCCGACACCATCAGCACGTTCCGCTTCGTCGTGAAGAACGTCGCCATCCGCAACGGCCTGCACGCGACCTTCATGCCCAAGCCGATCTACGGCATCGCCGGCTCGGGCATGCACACGCACATGTCGCTCTTCTCGGAGGGGCACAACGTCTTCCTCGACCCGGCCGCGCCGATGCAGCTGAGCCGCACCTGCCTCAGCTACCTGGGCGGCATCCTGCGTCATGCCAAGGGGTTCTGCGCCATCACCAACCCGCTGGTGAACTCCTACAAGCGCCTCGTGCCCGGCTACGAAGCGCCGACCGCCGTCGCCTGGTCCGAGAAGAACCGCAGTCCGCTCGTGCGCGTGCCGGCCGCACGCGGCATGTCGACGCGCATCGAACTCCGCATGCCCGACGCGTCGTGCAATCCGTACCTCGCACTGGCGGTGATGCTGCGCGCCGGCCTCGACGGCATCGAGAAAAACATCGACCCGGGTCCGCCCATCAACAAGAACATCTTCACGATGAGCCACCGCGAGCGGCGGCACCTGCGCATCGACGAGCTGCCTGGCAACCTGAGCGAGGCGCTCGACGAGCTCGAGAAGGACGATCTGGTGAAGGACACGCTGGGCGATCACATCTTCGAGCACTTCCTCGCAGCGAAGCGGGAGGAGTGGCACGACTACATCCGCCACGTGTCGCCGTGGGAGGTCGATCGCTACCTCGGCGTCTATTAGGCAGGCGCCGATCGACTGTCCCTCACGCTCGTGCTGGCCGCGGCCGCGGCGAGGACGACCGCTACGTCAAGCGATAGACGGCTCGGTTCAGTCTCGGTGTAGTACGTAGTGTCCGGCTTTAGTGTGCGCTATCAGGACATCCGTCACACTTCGTATCAGGACATTGGTAACAGATCGGGCTAGGGTCATCCGGGAGGAGGTCCGATGCCCTGGCTGGAGACCAATGTGCACGAGCAGCGACTGCAGTTTGTAATGGCGGCGCGAGCGCCAGGCGCCGGTCTGAGCGAGGTCTGTCGGCAGTTTGGGGTGAGTCGGACGACGGGCTATCGCTGGCTGCGGCGGTATCAGGCGACACAGACGCTGGCGAGCGTGGTGGCCCACTCACGGCGCCCGCAGCACAGCCCGCAGCGGACCGAGGCGGCGGTCGTCGCTCGCGTGGTCGCGTTACGGCAGACCTACGGCTGGGCGGGCCGCAAACTCCAGGTGCTTCTGCGCGCCGAGGGCCTCACGCTGGCGACCGCGACCATCGACCGGATCATTCGCCGCGAAGGGCTCGTGGCCGCCGCGGACGCGCACCGGCCCGCGCTGACGCGCTTCGAGCGCGACGCGCCAAACGAGCTCTGGCAAATGGATTTCAAAGGGCAGTATCCGCTGCGCGACGGCACGGCCTGCTTCCCGCTCAGCGTGCTCGACGATCACAGCCGCTTTGCCGTGGGCCTCTTCCCGCTCACGGGGACGGCGGGCGCCCCGGTGCTCGCCGCGCTCCGCCAGTGCTTCGAGCGCTATGGCCTGCCGGCGGCGCTCCTGGTGGACCACGGGACGCCCTGGTGGAATGCGTCGAATGGGCATGGCCTGACGACGGTGTCCGTGGCGCTGCTCGCGCAAGGCATCGATCTGGTCTACAGCGGGGTGCGGCATCCCCAAACGCAAGGCAAGGTGGAGCGCTTCCATCGCACGCTGGGGCTGCGGCTCCGGCAGTGGGGCGTGCCGCAGGACCTCGCGACCTTTGCGCCAGCGCTCGCCCGCTTCCGCACGGAATACAACGAGGTGCGCCCGCACGAAGCCACGCAGCTCACGCCGCCGGCCACGCGCTACGCCCCGAGTCCGCGCGCCTATCAGCTCACCCCGCGGCCGTGGGACTACCCCAGCGGCTGGGACCTCGCGCGCGTCGACCACGCCGGCTGCCTCAGTCACGCCGGGCGTCGCTACTTTGTGTGTCAGGCCCTCGCGGGCCAGCGGGTCGCCATGCGCCCGCTCGACGGCGTGCTCGTCGTGCAGTACCGCGACTACTACATCCGCGAACTCGACCTCACCACGGGCCGCAGTGTCCCACTGCTGGCGCGGGTCACGTCCACCCCGGTGTCACCCATGTCGTGATACGAGGGCCTGTAACGGATGTCCTGATAGAAAACACT